>CANITX010000205.1 GCA_947470575.1 Rhodospirillales bacterium | reverse complement strand
GGCCTCGCCGCCTTCGGCTTGACGCCCGAACGGCTGATCGTCGTCCGGGCCCGCCGACCGGCGGATGTCTTATGGGCCATGGAAGAAGCCCTGCGCAGTGGCGCCCCGGCCGCCGTCCTGGGCGAGGCTGTAACGGTCGAACCGACCGCCGCGCGCCGTCTGCAACTGGCCGCCGAAACCGGCGGCGTCACCGGCCTGCTGCTGACCGGCGACGGCGGCATGCGGCTGCCGGCGGCCAGCCGTTGGCGGGTTGCGACGGCGGCTTCCGCCGAGGACGGCGGTTTCCTAGCGGTGGCACCCCGCTGGCAGGTTGAACTGCTGTCTTGCCGGGGCGGCCGGCCGGCCGAATGGACGATGGAGTGGCAAGATGGAGCAGGAAGAACGGCGGCAAACGCAACGGCGGGTGGTTTCGCTGTGGTTGCCGACCTTCGCCACGGACCGGCTGTGCCGGCAAACGAGATCCGCCGGGCCGTCTGATGGCAGAAACACCCCAGTGCCGTCCGCCGGGACGCCGCTGGCAACAGTCGCCAACCTGCGCGGCGCCGAACGGCTGGTTGCTGTCGACGGCACGGCCCGAAAGCTGGGACTGCGTTCCGGGATGGCGCTGGCCGATGCCCGCGCCATGGTCCCTGCCCTGCGCGTCCAGCCCGCCGATCCCGCCGCCGAACGGCACGCCCTCGAACGCCTCGCCGACTGGTGCCAGCGCTATACGCCGTGGACGGCGGTCGATCCCGATGGCGGCCTGACCGTGGGCGGTTCGGCCGGCCTGTGGCTGGATATCGGCGGCTGCGCCCATCTGTTCGGCGGCGAGGCCGCCTTGCTCGCCGATTTCACGAAGCGTCTCGACACCTGCGGTCTGGTTTGCCAGGCGGCAGCCGCCGATACGCCGGGCGCCGCCTGGGCGCTGGCCCGCTTCACCCGGCAGGCGCGTGTCGCGGCCGATGGCATGGCAGCCGTGCTCGCCCCCCTGCCGCTGGCCGCCTTGCGGCTGGCCGCCGATACCGTGGCGGCGCTGGCCCGCGTCGGCCTGCGCCGTATCGGCGATCTGCTCGACCTGCCGCGCGCGCCGCTCGCCGCCCGCTTCGGCGAGGCTGTCGTGCAGCGCCTGGACCAAGCCTTCGGCAAGCTTGACGAGCCGATATCGCCGAAGCAGGCCGTGCCCGATCTGCGCCTGCGGCTGGCCTTCGCCGAGCCCATCGGCCGGCGCGAGGACATCGCCGCCGCCCTCGACCGCCTGCTCGCCGACCTCTGCACCCGGCTGGCGTTGGAGCATCGCGGCGTGCGCCGCCTGGGTTACGTCCTGTTCCGCGCCGATGGCAGCACGACGCAGGTTTCCGTCGGCACCAGCCGCCCGCTGCGCGATCCGATCCACTTGGCCCGCCTGTTCGCCGACAAGCTGGACGCACTCGACCCCGGCTTCGGCATCGACATGGCGATGCTGGCGGCCGGCGCGCTGGACCCGCTGGCCCCGGCGCAACAGGCCCTCGGCCGGCAACCGGGCGGCAATGCCGACGGTCTGGCCCGCCTCGTCGACCGTCTCGGCAACCGCCTGGGACCGCAACGGGTGGTCCGCCTGGAGCCCCGCGCCAGCCATATCCCCGAGCGCGCCTGCCGGACGGTGCCGGCCTTCGACGCCCTGCCCCGCCCCGTTGGTAGCGATGCCTCAAGAGATTCCGACCGGCCGCGTCCCTTGCGCCTGCTGCCCTGGCCTGAGCCGATCGAGGTCATGGCGCCGCTGCCCGACCATCCGCCGCTGCTGTTTCGCTGGCGCCATCGGCCGCACCGCGTCGCCCGGGCCGAGGGACCGGAGCGCATCGGCGCCGAATGGTGGCAGGAGGAAGCCGATCCGCTCGCCGCCGACGCCGAACGGCTGCGCGACTACTACCGGGTCGAGGACGCCGACGGCCACCGCTTCTGGCTCTACCGCCAGGGCCTCTACCGCCCCGACTGGGCGCCACGCTGGTACCTGCATGGGTTCTTCGGATGACAGCAAAATGCTAGCAATATACAAGTATTCAAAGCATGCTAGCAGAATGCTAGCAATTGGAGGACGCCATGCCCACCGTGACAGTCCGAAATCTCGATGAGAAGATCGTAAAAAATCTGAAAAAACAAGCCACTGCCAACAACCGTTCGTTGGAGGCGGAAGTGCGCGAGATTCTCAGACAAGCGGCCGGACGGCCTTCGCAGGTCGAACTCCTGGCCCTTGCCGACCGCATCGCAGCAATGACCCCCAAAGGTGTCAAGCAGACGGACAGTGCGGAATTGCTGCGGGAAGATCGTGACCGATGAGTTTAGTGGTCGATGCCAATGTCGTCATCAAGTGGTTCGTCGATGAAAATCTACGCATCCAAGCGAGGCACATCTTCCAGTACCAGCTTGAATTGACGGCGCCTGACTTGCTGCTTGTCGAGGTCGCCAACATTGCTTGGAAGAAAGCCCGGCAAAAGGAAATCGACAATGACCAAGCCCGCTCCATCGTCGCGGCGTTGTCCAACTATATCCCTTTCCTCGTCCCCATTTCAGACCTCATCGACGCGGCAACCAAACTCGCCCTTGAACTCGATCATCCCGTTTATGACTGTCTTTATCTTGCTTGCGCTCAGCGTTTCGGTTCAGGCGTTACAGCCGATAGAAAGTTTTTCAATCGCATTGAGAAAAGCACTTATGCAGGGCTCATGAAGTTTGTCGATGATCCCGATCTTCAGCTTCCTCTTCATGTCCCGCTCAATAAGATCAACCGAATCATTGGGCTGTCCAACCGGATCGACGAAACACGTCGAAATCTTATTTTTTCCCTGACGAAGGAAAAAGAATTCGCCACCTTCAGCCCCACAGAACTGCAACCCCTTTACGATTCGCCAGTTTTTCAGTCCCTAGCCGCGGAAATCGAAGGACTCTCAAGCATCGAGCAGCAGGATGCGCTGGCTTTAGGCTGGCTCGGCCAAGGGCATTCCGGCGACGACTGGCGCCCGATTCGCGATCGTGCCGAAAAAATCCTGAATAATCGTGGTCGCTCGTATCTTCGTTACATTGCAAGCTTAGCTGTCTATTTCGAGCAAGGTTTGGCCCGGCTGCGTGACCTCCACACATCTACCAGCCAACTATGACCGCCTACGCCGAACTTCAAATCACCAGCAATTACAGCTTTTTGCGTGGGTCTTCTCATCCAGAGGAACTGGTACTCGCCGCCCAGGCTCTGGGCCATGCGGCGGTGGGCATCGCGGATCGCAATACGCTGGCCGGGGTGGCGCGCGCCCATGTCGCCGCCGAGAAAGTCGGCATCAAACTGGCGGTCGGCAGCCGGCTGGTGCTGGAGGACGGCCCCGACATCCTTTGCTATCCCACCGACCGCGCCGCCTATGGCCGTTTGGCGCGGCTGTTGACGCTGGGCAAGCGGCGGGCCGGCAAAGGTCAATGCCGGCTCGCCCTTGCCGACCTTACCGACAGCACGGTCTTTGCCGGCGGCGCCGGGCAGAAGCTGTTGGTGGTGCCGCCGGAACGCCCCGATCCGGCCTTTGCCGCGCTGCTTATCGACCTGAGAAATAAGATCGGGAAAAATATCTATCTTATTGCCAATAATATTTATCATGGCGACGATACTCGCCGCTTGAGCATTCTGGCGGAGCTGGCGGCACAAGCCCGCACGCCGCTGGTCGCGGCCAACGATGTCCACATGCACACGCCGGCCCGCCGCGCCCTGGCCGACGTCTTGGTCTGCATCCGCGAACATTGCACGATCCGCCAAGCTGGCTTTCGCCTCGCCGCCCATGCCGAGCGCCATCTAAAGCCGGCCGCCGAGATGGCCCGTCTGTTCGCCGCCTATCCCGACGCCGTGGCGCGCGGCGCCGAGATCGCCGCCGCCTGCGCCTTCAGCCTGGGGGAGCTGCGTTACGAATATCCCGCCGATCCGGTCCCCGACGGCCGCACGCCGCAGCAGGAGCTGGAGCGCCTGAGCTGGGAAGGAGCGGCGGCGCGTTATCCCGGCGGCTTGCCGGACAAGGTGCGCGACCAGATCGCCGAGGAGCTCGTCATCGTCGGCCAGCTCGGCTATGCCCCTTATTTCCTCACCGTCAACGACATCGTCCGCTTCGCACGGAGTCGCAGTATTCTCTGCCAAGGCCGTGGATCGGCAGCGAATTCGGCGGTTTGCTATGCGCTTGGCATCACTGCTGTCGATCCGGAGCAGATCGACCTGCTGTTCGCCCGTTTCGTCAGTTCCGAGCGCAACGAGCCGCCCGACATCGACGTCGACTTCGAGCACGAGCGCCGCGAAGAGGTCATCCAGTACATCTACAATAAGTACGGCCGCGACCGCTCCGGCATGACCGCCACCCACATCACCTATCGCACGCGCAGCGCCATCCGCGAGGTCGGCAAGGCGATGGGCCTGTCGGAGGATTCCATCCTTGCCCTGCAAGGCGCCGTCTGGCGCCGCGCCGCCGAAGAGATCGACGACGATGCGGTGCGCGCCGTCGGGCTCGATCCGGCCGACCGCACCGTCCGCCACTGCCTGCGCCTGGCCGGCGAACTGACCGGTTTTCCCCGCCATCTGTCGCAGCATACCGGCGGCATGGTGATGACCATGGGGCCGCTCTGCGAACTGGTGCCCATCGAGAACGCCGCCATGGACGACCGCACGGTCATCGAATGGGACAAGAACGACCTCGACGCGCTCGGCATTCTCAAAATCGACGTGCTGGGTTTGGGCATGCTGAGCTGCATCCGCCGCGCCTTCGACCTGCTCGGCCGGCATCACGGCCGGCCGTTGACCCTGGCCGGCGTGCCCAAGGAAGACCCGGCCGTCTACAAGATGTTGCAAAAGGCCGATGCCGTCGGCGTCTTCCAGGTGGAAAGCCGGGCGCAGATGAGCATGCTGCCGCGCCTCAAGCCGAAGGAATTCTACGACTTGGTGGTCGAGGTCGCCATCGTCCGCCCCGGCCCGATCCAGGGCGACATGGTCCATCCCTACCTGCGCCGCCGCCAGGGCAAGGAGCCGGTGGAGTCCGTCTCCCCGGAGTTGGACGCCGTGCTGGCCAAGACCTACGGCGTCCCCCTGTTCCAGGAACAGGCGATGAAGATCGCCATGGTCGGCGCCGGCTTTAGCGCGGCGGAGGCCGACCGGCTGCGCCGCTCGATGGCTGCTTTCCGCCGTTTCGGCGAGGTCAACCGCTTCCGCGACCGCTTCGTCACGGGCATGATCGGCAACGGCTACAAGCCGGAGTTCGCCGAACGCTGCTTCAAGCAGATCGAAGGCTTCGCCGACTATGGCTTTCCCGAATCCCATGCCGCCAGCTTTGCCGTGCTGGTCTATGCCTCGGCCTGGCTGAAACGCCACTATCCGGCGGCCTTCGCCTGCGCGCTCTTGAACAGCCAGCCGATGGGCTTCTATGCCCCGGCGCAGATCGTCCGCGACGCCCGCGAGCACGGTGTCGAGGTCCGTCCCGCCGATGTCAACTGCAGCGACTGGGATTGCGCCCTCGAAGACGCCCATGGCATGTCCGCCGTCCTGCGCCTGGGGCTGCGTCAGGTGAAGGGCTTATCGGAGCGCGACGCCGAGGCGCTGCTTGCCGCCCGCGGGGATGGCT
>CANITX010000204.1 GCA_947470575.1 Rhodospirillales bacterium | reverse complement strand
AGCTGGCTTGGCGCGAACACCTTCGTTTCCTTCGATCGGAAGGCCGTGAAGCTGCTGGAAGCCAAGGGTGAGCCCGTTCGCCTGTTATCGTAGTAGAGTTTCAGGCGAATCGGTGCTGCGACGGCGATTGTCCGTAGCGGCCCGGTAGCTTACGTTCGAGCTCTTCTCCCTCCCCCTTAAGGCATCCGCCATGAAATCCAAGGTTCTGCTGGTTTCCACCGTCACCATTCCGCCGGCCTTCATGCAGCGGTTCGAGGAGCTCTTCGACTTGCGTTACGCGCCGACCGACGAAGCGCAGACGAAATTGCTCGCTACCGATTGGGTCGACGACGCCACGGCGATTTTCTGCAGCGGCTCCTTGGGCGTGCGCCAGGATATCCTGGATCGAATGCCCAAGCTCAAGATCGTCTGCTGCGGCGGCACCGGCTACGACGGTCTCGACGTGCCGGTCCTGCGCCGGCGCGGTGTCGTCATCACCCATGGCGCCGGCAACAACGCGCCGTCGGTCGCCGACCATGTCTTCGCCCTGATCCTTGCCGTCGTGCGCCGCATTACCTGGCTGAACGATGCGGTGCATAAGGGCCGTTGGGAGCAATCGCGCGCCGCCCAGCCGATCGCCGCCGGCAAACGTCTGGGTATCGTCGGCTATGGCAGCATCGGCGCCGCCGTCGCCAAGCGCGCCGTCGCCTTCGACATGCCGGTGGCCTATCACAACCGCAATCGCCGCGCCGACGTGCCGCATGCCTATTGCGCGAGCCCGGTCGAACTGGCCGCCCGTTCCGACATCCTGGCCATCTCCACTCCCGGCGGTCCCGGCACCCGCAACCTGATTGACAAGGCCGTGTTCGATGCGATGCCGCAGGGCAGTTACCTGATCAATGTGGCGCGCGGCAGCGTCGTCGATACGGCGGCGATGATCGCGGCGTTGAAAAGCGGCAAGCTGGCCGGCGCCGGTCTCGATGTGCTCGATACCGAGCCCGAGGTGCCGCAATACTTGCTCGACCATCCCGACGTTGTCTTCACGCCGCACATCGGCGGGCGCTCTCCCGAGGCGGCGGATCAGGCCATCGAACTGGTGATCCAGAACCTGCAGGCCCACTTCGCCGGCAAGCCGCCGTTGACGCCGATCCCGGCCGGGGAGGCAAAATGAGTCCTCATCCTAAGGAGGCGCGAAGCGCCGTCTCGAAGTATGGGCATCCGCCGCATCGCCGGCACACCCTTCGAGACGCCGGCTGGCGCCGGCTCCTCAGGGTGAGGATGTTTTATTGTCAACCTCATCCTGAGGAGCCCCGCAGGGGCGTCTCGAAGGATCGGCGAGCGCCCTGTTGATGCGCGCCTTCAGCCCGCTCTATCTGGCGCTCACCACCATGTTCCTGCAGCAGTCGTTCGCGACGACGGCGAAGATCGTCGTGCCGATCGTCGCGGCGGTGGCTTTTCCCGATCTCGGCGTGGAAGCCGGCTACGTCGGCGTGTTCAGCGGCTTCTATTCCTTCTGCCAGGTGATCGTCGTGCTGTTCTGCGGCAACCTGATCCGTCGCTACGGCGGCCTGCGCATGAGCCAGGTCGGCTTGTTCAGCATCCTGTTCGGCATGGCGGCCGGCGCCAGCGGCTATCTCTGGGCCTTCGCACTGACCGCGCTGCTGGTCTCCTTCGGCGTCTCGGTCAGCACGCCGGCCAGTTCGCACATCCTGGCCCGTTATGCGCCGCCGCGGCACGCGCCGCTGATTTTCTCCGCCAAGCAGACTGCCGTGCCGATGGGCTTTATGGCGGCCGGCCTGCTGGTGCCCTACCTGACCGGCATCTATGGCTGGCAGGGTGCGCTGATCGGCGTCGGCCTGCTGTGCGCCGGCTTTGCCATCCTCTTGGAGCCGACACGCCGCGAGTTGGATCAGGACCGCGATCCGACCCATCCCCTGTCGCCGCGCGACATCAAGGGCAACATCCTGCTCTCGATACGCGATCCGGCGTTGCGCCTGCTGATCCTGGTGCAGGCCGCCTTCGTTGGGCTGACGGCGGTCCATACCACCTATTTCGTGCTGTTTTGCACCGAACGGCTGCACTACACGCTGTCCGAAGCCGGCGGCCTGTTCGCCACGGCGACTCTGATCGGCATGCCGTCGCGTTTGCTGTGGGGCTATGTGGCCAGCAGTTGGCTGTCGCCCAATACGGTGCTGGCCCTGCTCGGCTTCGTCATGACGGCGGCGATCTCATTGACCGGTCTCTACTCGCTCGATTGGCCGTTCTGGGCGCTGCTCGGCGTCGCCATCGTCGTCAACATGACCGCCGGCGGCTGGCAGGGGGTTGCCCTGTCGGAAGTCGCCCGCCTGTCGCCCAAGGGTCAGGTCGGCGCCATCACCGGTGCGGTCATCAGCCTGAGCTGCATCGGCCAGGTGATCCTGCCGCCGGTCTTCGCCGCCGTGCTGCTGCTGACCGGCAGCTATGCGCTCGGCTTCACCCTCATCGCCATCCCGTCCTCGCTGGTCGGCATCCTGCTGCTCGCCTCACGCCGCAAGGCAGCCTAGGCGTCGTCTACAACGGCCAGGCAAAGCGTTCCAGCCCGCGCCGGCCTTCCGGGGTCAGGGCATAAGTGGCCCGCGCCACCCGTTCGAACCAACCGTAGGCGTCCCGTTGCAGGATAGCCGCGGCGTCCGGCACGTCGCCGGCTTGGCGCAGTGCGCCGATCGTCATGGCGCCGTCCCGCGCCAACAGCGCGGCGATGCGCAGCGCCTGTTGGCGATAGGCGGTCATCATCGGCACCTTGGTCGAGGAACCGCCACGATTGGGATCGCCAACCCGTCTTGCGTGCTCGCCGATCAGCCGTGCCGCCTTCCTCGTGTTCTTGCGTGGCCGGTAGGGCAGCGGGTCGAGCAAGACTTCGACCCGCTCGGTGGCGACGATCATCAGCCCAAGGCCCAGCCGCCGGCACAACTTCGTTGCGTCGCCCAAGTTCTTCGGCCAGGCGCCGACGGCCAGATAGACCGTGTCGCTCAACGACAGCCGGTCGATGCCCTGCAGCACCAGGGTGAGTCCGAAGCTCCGCTTCAGCTCGACGATCACCGGCGGTTCGCCGCTGCGCAGGGCCACCACGTCGCAGCCGCGCACCTCGCCCTTCACGTCGTAGCCCTGGCCTTCCAGCAGGGCCTTCACCGGCCCGTAAAGATCGCTTTCCAACGCCACACGTGGCCCTTTCCCGTTGCCGGCAATTGTCTCCCGTTGCCGGCCTCGCGCAAGCCGTATCGCAGCCGCCCGGCAATTGGCGTAGACTGGTCCAAATGCTTAGGGAGGCCAGCATGACCGCAACCATGACCGATACTATCCGCGTCGTTCCCCAGAATGAACCGTTCAGCGCCCGCATCGAAGGCATCGACCGAACCGCGCCCTGGGATGCGGCCACCGCCGAGGCTGTGCAGCAGGCCTTTCTCAAGCACCATGTCCTGCTTTTTCCCGGCGCGATCATGGGTCCCGACGGCGTGCTGGCGCTGGCCCGCCGGTTCGGCGATCCGATGCCGCCGGTGAACCGGGAAAAGCGTCTGGAAAATTTGCCCGAAGTCACCCGTATCGACAGCACCATCCGCGCCAAGGTGCCGGGTCAGGACCCGCAGTTCCACATTCAAAGCTCCTTGCGGGCCGAGGAATGGCACACCGATCAGTCTTTCGTCGAACGCCCGGCCAAGGCGACCATCCTGCATGCCCACGAGGTGCCGAGTAGCGGCGGCGCCACCTGGTTCTGCAACACGGCTGCTGCCTACGATGCCCTGTCGGAGGACATGAAGCGCCGTTTGACCGGCCTTAGGGCCGTTCACGGCTACGACACCAAGCGTGCCCGCTATCGCCCGACCGTGCGCAGCCAGGAAGAGATCGATGAATCCCCCGATGTCATTCATCCCCTGGTGCGGACCCATCCGGAGTCGGGGCGCAAGGCGCTTTACCTCAACTTCAATCGGCTCGACCGTATCCTCGATATCCCACGCGCCGAAAGCGAAGCCATCCTCGACGAGCTGGCTGCCTTCGTGGCGCAGGACCGCTTCATTTATCGCCACAAGTGGCAGGTCGGCGATGCGGTGGTCTGGGACAACCGCTGCACCATGCACCGCGTCTCCTACGACTCGGCGCCCGGCGACCGCCGTGTCATGCTGCGCGCCGTGACCCGCGGCGATAGGCCGTTCTGAGCTGGCCCGACGGAACGGAAAGAGAAACGCGATGCTGACCGAAATTCCCTGCGTGATCATGCGCGGCGGCACCTCCAAGGGTCCGTTCTTCCGCCGCGAGGACCTGCCCGAGGACCGGGAAACCATGAGCCGCATCCTGCTCGCCGCCCTGGGCGCGCCGGATGGTCGCCAGATCGACGGCATCGGCGGGGCGCAGACGGTGACCAGCAAGGTCGCCATCGTCTCGAAGAACCCGCAAGGGCCGAACCATGTCGATTTTCTGTTCGCCCAGGTGGAGTTCGAAAAGAACTACGTCGATTGGGGTCCGACCTGCGGCAACATGGTCATTGCCGTCGGACCCTACGCCATCGAACAGGGCCTGGTGCGGGCCGAGCGGGACAAGACCCCCGTCGTCATCCACAGCGTCAATATCGAATCGACCATCGAAGCGGTGGTGCCGACGCCGCAAGGCCAGGTCGCCTACGAAGGCGACTACGCCATCGACGGCGTGCCCGGCACCGCGGCGCCGATCGTCATCAACTTCCTCGACGCCGTCGGCTCCAACACCGGCAAGCTGTTGCCCACCGGCAATCTGCGCGACACCATCGAGGGCCTGGAAGTCACCTGCATCGACGTTGCCATGCCGATGGTCATTGCCAGGGCCACCGACATGGGCAAAACCGGCTACGAATCGAAAGCCGAACTCGACGCCGACAAGGACTTCTTCGCCCGCCTGGAAAGCGTGCGCCGCGAAGCCGGCCGGCGGATGGGCATGGGGGACGTGTCGCAAAGCGTCATGCCCAAATTCGGCATCCTCGCCCCGCCCAAGAACGGCGGTCACGTCACGTCGCGCTATTTCGTGCCGCACAACCTGCACCCGACTCACGCGGTCAGCGGCGCCATCTGCGTCTCGGCCTGCATCTGCCTCGACGGCACCATTGCGGACGGCATCGCCCTGATGCCGGAAGGAGATACGCCCCTGGTTCTGGTCGAACATCCGGTCGGCACCATGGAAGTCGCCATGACGCTGAGCAACACCGGTGACCGTCGTGGCATCGGGCGGGCCGGCGTCATCCGCACCGCGCGACGCCTGATGTCCGGCCGCGTCGCCATCCCCAGCCGGGTGTGGGCGGGGAAATAGGCCGGGGCTGATCCCTCCCCGACCTCACTCCCTCTCCCCGGCGGGGAGAGGATTGGGGTGAGGGGGGACCGGCCTTGCCAACCTGGAATCGATGGGGCCGCTGCAAGCGCTTGGGCGTGATCCGGCGAGTCCGGTTCCCGCTCACCCTCCCGCGGACGCGGGCCCCTCCCTCTCCCCATCAGGGGAGAGGGGGACTTATGGCCCCTAAACCCTCGCCTCCGCGAAGGCCCTGGCCCACATGGCGCAGACGCCCGAGCGCACGATGTCCTCCAGGCCGAACTCCACCACCGGCACCGGCAGCCCCTTGGTGCGGATCAGCTCCAGCACCATGGCCAATCCCGAACCCGAGGGCAGGTCGCTT
>CANITX010000203.1 GCA_947470575.1 Rhodospirillales bacterium | reverse complement strand
GCTGACTATGCAGACGCTGCTGGAGGAAGTCGCCCAGTGGCTGGCCTATTACGACGACCATCACCAGCGCAACACCCGCCGCCTGACGCCGCTGGAGCAACTGGTCGAAAAGGCGAAGAAGGAATAGGCCCTCTCGCCCCTACTTGCGGTTGAAACGGGACCGGCGCAATGCCACAGTCGGAACGGCGAACACGGGGCGACGATACGGGGGGGGACGATACGATGGCGACACCCGCTTTTGCGGCGCGCTCCGTCGCCGTTGCCGTGCTGCTGGCAAGCTTGCCGGGGGACGGCTTCGCCCAGACGCCCGTGCCGCCACCGCCCAACGGCGCCGACTATTGGACCGAGCTCGGTTTCAAGACCCATACCTTGAAGGGGCCGGAGACGGCCAAGGGCATCGTCTTCTGGTCGCACGGATTGGACGGCCGGAGGGCTCAGTATCAGTATCCGCCGCCCCCGGTGATCGAACTGTTCGCCAAGGAAGGTTGGGACGTCCTGAAGATCGGCCGCAACCCGGTCAATGAAACCACTTGGCTGAATTCCGGACTCAAGCACGTGCGCGATCTTTCCGAGCGGGTCGACAAGGCGAAGGCCGACGGCTATCGCAACGTGCTGGTTGCCGGCCAATCCTATGGCGGGGCCATTTCCATCGAAGCGGCGGCGCGCAACGGCAAGATCGACGGCGTGCTGGCCCTCTCGCCGGGCCAGGGCAGCGACGCGGGCAATATCGGCAATACGCGGAACTTCGATAGCCTGACCGTCGACCTGATCGCCTCGCTCGACGGCGTGCGGACGGGGAAGATCGTCGTGCTGGTCGCCGAGAACGACGTCCTGCATCCGCTGGAGGTGCGTGGACCCAAGCTGCGCGCCGCGCTGCAAAAGAAGCCGGCTTTCGTGCTGTTCGACGAAACCATGCCGATCAAGGGGCATGGGGCAGGCGGAACCTTGCAGTTTTCTGCATGGTACGGTCCTTGCCTGTTGCGCTTTATGGGCGAAGCGGCGCCCGGCGGCGAAACGGTGTGCCCGCCGCCGCCCGGCATTCCGATTTTCCTGACGGTGCCGAACCAGAAGATCGAACCGCCCCCGCCGGACATTCCGCCAGCACTTGCGGGGCTATCGGGGGCCTGGCACGGCAAGCTGCCGGAAGAGGGCGTCGCCAGCGCCCGGCTACGCGACGTGGGCATCGTGGTCGAAACCGTATCGGCGGCGAAGGCGAGCATCGTCTATCAGCTCGGCGCCGGGCCGGACCGCAACCTCAACATGGATGCGGACCGCCTCGCCGTGAACTGGGAGGGCGATCGCTTTATCTATCGTTCCGGCAGCAACAAATTCTCTTTATCCGTCCTGCCGCCCAAGGACGGGACCATGCGCCTGATCGTGACCGGGTCCAGCACCGGCAAGGTTTTCGACATGGAGATGCGGCGGGAAGGTGCGCCGTGAGGTGGGATGCGACCTATTCCGCCCCTCCGGCAGGAGCGGAATGTTCCGTTCCCCTGTCGGAGAGGCGGACACGGACATCGATACCGACCGCATCGACGGGGCACGATGTGCCGGCGCTGCTTCGCCTCGGCCGACAGGACGGCGCGCGCCTGGAAGAGCTTCGACGGCCCGTTTGTCGAGACGGCTGCTGTCGCGGCACCCGATACGGCGTCGAACCGCCGCCCCGGGGTTCAGCCATGGGGGGCGGCCGCGCGAGTGTGAAAGCCGTATGGAGCCGGCAACGGGTAGAGGTGGCCTTTACGCCGAATGGACGTTGGGCCGGCGCCTGGCAAAGCCGAGAAGGCCGAGCAAGCTGGCGCCGACCAAGGTAAACGTCGAAGGTTCCGGAAGGGAGGCGACACTCCGGGAGGTAAACCCGTCGAAGCCGCCGCCGGTATAACCGAGGCTGACAAAGTCGCCGCCACTGAAGCCGACGCTGTCGAAGTCATCGATACCGCTGCCGAAGCAATCGTTGGAAACGGTATTGCCGATCATCGTTACCGCAGCCGTCAGCGCAATCGCCCTGCCGCACAGAATTTGCGCGGTGCTGTCGAAGGAGATGCTGTCGAGTGCCAGGATGTTTCCCGCGAACGCCGTGCTCGAGCCCAATGTGGCGGAACTGCCGACCTGGAAAAACACGCCGTCATTCGAATTGCCGTTTAGAATGACGATGGCCGAAGCGGCGGCCGTGGTGAGCGTGCTGCCGATCTGGAAGACGAAGTCGGCGTTGGACGCGCCGGCAAAGTCGAGCGTGAGCGTGCCCGTCAGTTGAGCCGATGTGTCGAAGTTATAGACCCCTGGCGAGAGGGTAAGGCCGCCCAAATCCTGACCGGTCAGGTCGTTTGTAAACGATAGGCCATCGAGAATGCCGTAGGCGGAGGTTGCATCGATTTGCGCCTGCTGGGCAACCGCATCGGAATTGTGCGTCGTTCCCGTCAGGCTGATGGTGCCGGCGCCGGTGATCGAACTGCCCGGATAGACGCCGAGGTCTCCCGTGATGGTGGTCGCCCCGGTGTTGGTCACGCTCGAGGCACCGAGAACGGCGAAGCTGTCCGCCGTGAGAAGGATCGTCGTCGCGGCTGCCCGTTCGGGAGCCAAAATTCCGCCCACGAGGCCAAAAGCGACCATCGTAGCGCCAACGAGTTGCGATCTGCTTTGCATGTTCCTACCCTTTGCTATCGAGATTCATTTCATCGGCCCCAACAAACAACGCGCAACTCGTGGGGTGGTTGCATCCATTCACAATATTGTGCAACTTCAATCGCTTAAGGTTGCTGCGGGAAAGGGTGGAACCCTGCCACGAAACTGTCATTTGCCCGAGGATTACAGTTCGATCATTCTAGAATTATGGATTCGAATGATGTCGCCCACGCTTTCGCCGCTCTAGCCCAGCCGACCCGCGTCCGGTTGCTGCGCCTGCTGGCCGCCGCCGGGGAGTCCGGGGTGGGCGCGGGGGAGGTCGCGGCACGCCTCGCGGTGCCGGCCTCGACCCTGTCGTTCCACTTGGCGGCGTTGGAGCAGGCGGGGCTGATCCAGGCAAGCCGGCAAGGGCGCCAGGCGATCTATGCCGTGCGCTTCGCCGGTCTGCGCGGCCTGTTGTCCTTCCTCAACGAGACCTATTGCGCCGGGCGGCCCGAGCTTTGCGCCGACCTGGCAAGGCTAATTCCCGACAACGATACGGAGGAGCCGGTCATGACGCCGGGATTCAACGTCTTGTTCCTGTGCACCCGCAATTCGGCCCGTTCGATCATGGCCGAGGCTATCCTGGAGCGGGTCGGCAAGGGCAAGTTCCACGCCTATTCGGCCGGCTCCGACCCGGCCGCCAAGCCGATGCCGGAGGTGATCGCCAAGCTAAACGCCTTGGGCCACGACACCGGCCGGTTGCGGTGCAAGTCCTGGCACGAGTTCATGGGACCGTCGGCGCCGCGCCTGGATTTCATTATCGCGCTTTGCGATACGCCCGAGGGCCAGGACTGCCCCGACTTCGGCGATAAGGCCGTGACCGGCGCCTGGCCGCTGCCCGACCCGGCGAAGTTCCGCGGCGCACCGGTGGAGCGTGAGCTGCTGATCGGCGAGCTTTACGGCGGCCTGCGCCGGCGCATTGAGATCTTCTGCGCGCTACCGTTCGCGACACTGGACCGCATGGCGGTCAAGGCGCGCCTGGACGAGATCGGCGGTAACGGCGTGCCGGCATTGGCTTAAGGGCCGGCATTGGCTTAAGGGGTAGTTGCATGGCCATCGGCATCAACGGCATGGGGCGGATCGGGCGGCTGGCGCTGCGCGCGGCGCTGGGGGGTGTGGAGCGCGACGCGGGCGATCCGCGTTCGGCCAACCGGCTCGACGTCGTTCACATCAACGAAGTGAAGGGCGGGGCGGCGGCGGCGGCGCACCTGCTGGAGTTCGACAGCATCCACGGGCGCTGGCGAACCGCTTTCGCGGCTGAGGACGATAGCGCCGTCCTCGTCGGCAACCGGCGCATCGGCTTCAGCGCCATGGCGTCGCCGGGTGAGGTCGCCTGGGGCGATCTCGGCTGCGACATCGTGCTGGAATGCACCGGCAAGTTCCTCAAGCCGGAACAGTTGCAAGGCTATTTCGAGCGCGGCGTGAAGCGGGTCATCGTTGCCGCGCCGGTGAAGGATGCCGCCGCGCTCAACATCGTCGTCGGGGTCAACGACCATCTTTACGAACCGGATCGGCACCGGCTGCTGACGGCGGCGTCCTGCACCACCAACTGTCTGGCTCCGGTGGTCAAGGTCGTGCATGAGGCAATCGGCATCCGCCACGGCCAGATCACCACCATCCACAACCCGACCAATACCAACGTGGTGGTCGACGCGCCGCACAAGGACCTGCTCCGCGCCCGCTCGGCGATGAATTCGCTGCAACCGACGACGACCGGCAGCGCCACGGCCATCGCGCTGATCTATCCCGAATTGAAAGGCAAGCTGAACGGCCACGCGGTGCGGGTGCCTGTGCTCAACGCCAGCCTGACCGACTGCGTCTTCGAGCTCAAACGGCCGACAACGGAGGCGGAGGTCAACGGCCTGTTTGCGGCGGCGGCGGCCGGGCCGCTGGCCGGCATTCTCGGCATCGAGCGCCGGCCGTTGGTTTCGATCGACTACGCCAACGACTCGCGCAGCGCCATCGTCGATGCTCTCTCGACCATGGTGACCGACGGCACGTTGCTAAAGGTCTACGCCTGGTACGACAACGAAATGGGCTATGCTTGCCGCATGGTCGATCTGGCGAACATCGTGATCGCGAGCGGGTTGCGATGAGCGCGGCGCGCAATTACGCCATCGTCACAGCCGCCTATTGGGGTTTCACGCTGACCGACGGCGCGCTGCGCATGCTGGTGCTGCTGCATTTCTTTCGCTTGGGCTATACACCGTTCACCCTGGCCTTCCTGTTTCTGCTTTACGAAGCGGCCGGCATCGGGGCCAACCTGTTCGGCGGCTGGTTGGCGACGCGTTTCGGCATTCCGCGCATGTTGAGCGTCGGGCTGGCGTTGCAGATCGGCGGCCTCTTGATGCTGTCGGGGCTCGACCCGAACTGGACGGCGGCGGCTTCGGTCGCCTGGGTGGTCGCCGCCCAGGGCATTTCGGGCGTCGCCAAGGACGTCACCAAGACGGCGTCGAAGTCGGCGATCAAGGCGACAGCGGAGCAGGGGGCGGGCCAGTTGTTCCGCTGGGTCGCCTGGTTCACCGGATCGAAGAACGCCATGAAGGGGCTGGGCTTCTTCGCCGGCGGCCTACTGCTCGACGTCGCCGGATTTCAGGTGGCGCTATGGTCCATGGCAGCGATGCTCGGCGTCATCCTGATTGCCGCCGGACTGTCGCTGCCGACGAAGCTAGGCGCCGCCAAAGCTTCGAAGTCCATGCGCGAGTTGTTCGGCAAGTCGGCGGGGGTCAACCTGCTGGCGGCGGCACGTATCTTCCTGTTCGGGGCGCGCGACGTGTGGTTCGTGGTCGGCCTGCCGGTATTCCTCTACGCCCAGGGCTGGCGCTTTTACGAGGTCGGCGGCTTCATCGCCGCGTGGACCATCGCGTATGGCGCCATCCAGGCGGCCGCGCCGTCGCTGGTGACGCGCAGCGCCGACGGTCTATCGCGCGAGGTGCCGGCGGCGCGGCTGTGGGGGGCGATCCTTGCCGTCATTCCCGCCGTGTTGGCCGTGGCCAT
>CANITX010000202.1 GCA_947470575.1 Rhodospirillales bacterium | reverse complement strand
TGGCGGCGGCTGGCGCGGGCACCGGTGTCGCGGGTGCCGGTGGTGGTGCAGGGGCCACGGCGGCCGGTGCCGGGATGGCGACAGCCGGCGGCGGTGTGACGGCAGCCACGGCGGTCGGTGACGGCGCGCTCGGTACCGCGGCGGCCGGAACGGGCACGGAGGGAACCGTTGCAGACGGAACGGTCGTGCGCGGGGCCGGTACCGGCGAGGCTGGCGTCGACGCCGCCAGACGTTGCGTCGGGGATAAGGCGGTCGGCGAGGCGGGCGAAGATACCTGAGGTGCCGCAAAAGCCGGGGGCTGCGGCGGGGTCGAGGGTTGCGGGGCGGCCAGCACCGGCGGTGCCGGTGGGCGCGGCGAGGGGACCGGCGCTACGGCGGGCTCCGCTGCGGCCGTCACCGCCGCCGGCGCTTTGCGGGGTTCGGCAGTCCGCGCTGCTGCTTTCCGGGGGGCGGCCGGCGTACGGCTGGCCGGAGCGGCGGTCGCGCGTGGCGCCGGGACATGCAGGCGCGACTTGGGAGGTTCATTGCTCGGCATCAACCGGCCGCCGCCTTCGATCGGCGTGCCGTAGGCGTCGAAGCCGGGGCCAAGCACGCTGTAGTCGACCTGGACACTCGGATTGCCGGCATCGAGGAACGGCGACAATTGGGCCGCCGCCGGCAGGGCGACGACGAGGCCAAGGCCGGCTGCCGTCATGGCCCGCCAAGCCCGGGTTCGGGACGCAGGTCGCTGCAAGTTCATCTCGGTGCCGCCCTCCGCCATTGCGCGAATCCCACAGTCTGACCACGGGGATTCAGCCCCTCTTGAACATAACCAACGGGCCGGTTCCGGACAACCGCTTTGCCCATCGGGCGTTCGCCGCAGGAAAGTCGGAAAAAATGGCGGTTTCGGGGCGGGTTTCGCCCGCTCAGGACCGGGTGGCGGCCATTGGCTTAGCGGGACTGTCCCCGGCAGTGCCGTGCAACAACGAGAGCAGGGGTTGCAGCAGGTTGGCGTTGGTCGCGACGATATCGCCGTCGCGGGCCGGATTCGACCGACCGTCCATGGCCGTGGCGTAACCGCCGGCTTCGCGCACCAGCACGATGCCGGCTCCCATGTCCCAGGGCGATAGGCCCGGTTCCCAAAAGCCGTCGAACCGCCCGGCGGCGACATAGGCAAGGTCCAAGGCCGCGGAGCCGAAGCGCCGCACCCCGGCGCTGCCGGCCATCAGGGCGGCCAATTGGGCGTGGAATTCGGGATGGCTTTCCAGGGCGCGGTAGGGAATGCCCATGGCGAAGACGGATTCTTCCAGGGACTTGCGCGCCGAAACCCGCAGCCGGCGGGTGTTCACCCAGGCGCCGGCGCCCTTTTCCGCCCAGAACAGCTCGTCGGTGATCGGTTGATAGATGACCCCGGCCAGGAAATCGCCGTCGCGTTCCAGGGCGATGGAGACGCAGAAGTGCGGGATGCCGTGCAGGAAATTGGTGGTGCCGTCGAGCGGATCGACGACCCAGCGGTTGCTGGTGTCGGCGCCCTCGACGACGCCGCGCTCCTCCATCAGGAAGCCGAAGCGCGGACGGGCCTTGCTCAGCTCGCGGAAAATGGTTTCTTCGGCGCGCCGGTCGGCGACGCTGACGAAGTCGGCCGGGCCCTTGAGCGAGACCTGCAGATGCTCGACCTCGCCGAAGTCGCGCACCAGATAGCGTCCTGCCTTCTGGGCGGCGGCGGCCATGACGTTGATCAGCGGCGAACGCGCGGCCATGGCTCAGTCAGCTCCCCGTTGATTCGGACCCGGGCCGGTCAATCCTTGGCCCGTTCGACGTAGGTGCCTTCGCCGGTGTTGACCACGACCCTGGTGCCGGTGCCGACATGCGGCGGCACCATGATGCGCACCCCGTTCGACAGGATCGCCGGCTTGTAGGACGACGCCGCGGTCTGGCCCTTGACCACCGCATCCGCCTCGACGACTTCCAGCACCACGGTATCGGGGATCGTCATCGACAGCGGCCTGTCCTCATGGGATTGGACCACCACCTTCATGCCTTCCTGCAGGTAGGGGACCTGGTCCTCGCTGACGATGCTGGCGTCGAGCGTGATCTGTTCGAAGGTCTCCATGTCCATGAAGGTGTGCATGTCGCCTTCCGAGAACAGGTACTGGTAGTCGTGCTGATCCAGGAACACCTGTTCCACCGTTTCCGACGAACGGAAGCGGGTGTTCAGCTTGGTGCCGTCCTTGATGTCCTTCAGTTCGGCCTGCAAATAGGCGCCGCCCTTGCCGGGCTGGGTGTGCTGGGCGCGGACGCAGGCCCACAGCCGGCCCTGGTGCTCGATGAGAAAGCCCGGGCGGATGGCGTTTCCATTGATCTTCGGCATGTTCAAACCAGATGTTGGATAAGGCCTCTGCCGCAGGGAGCCGGGGGCCGGACGGCGCGGAACCTATCACCGCGCCCCGGGGGTGGCAATGCACGGGCTGTTCAACCCGCGCTGGCCCGCTCGATGGCCGCCAAGAATTCTTTCACTGCCGCGCCGGGCCCTTGAGGGTGATCCCAGACGGCGGAGACGACGGCCAGGAAGTCGGCGCCGGCCGTCACCAGCGGGCCGCAATTCTCGGGCGTGATGCCGCCGATGGCGACGCACGGAACCGTCATGACGTCGCTCCACCAGGTCAGGATATCGGGTGTCGGCCGATGCACCGTCGTCTTGGTGCCGGTCGGGAAGAACGCGCCGAAGGCGACATAGTCGGCGCCCTTTTCGGCGGCGACCAGGGCCAGATGGCGGGAGTCGTGGCAGGTGACGCCGACGATGGCTTCGGTGCCCAGCAGCCGGCGGGCCTCTTCGTAGGAGGCATCCTCCTGGCCGATATGCACGCCGTCGCAGCCGGTCGCCTTGGCCAGGTCCGGCCGGTCGTTGAGCAGCAGGGCGACGTCGCGATCCGCCGTCACCCGCAACAGCCGTTCGGCGGCGCGCCGGACGGCGTCGTCGTCGACATCCTTCAGGCGCAGCTGGACGCAGCCGACATCGCCCGCATCCAAAGCCTCGGCCAGCCGGTCGGCAAAGGCCGCCAGTTCGATCTTGGGTGGCGTCACCAGGTAGAGACGGCAACCGGGTTCTTTCATTGGCTTTGCAACCACTTGCGGCAGGACGTTAAGAGGTCTTCGACATTATTAAGATCGCAGGCGGGAATGTCGCGTAGCTCCAATTTTGATTCCGTTTGGGCCGTTATCTCATTGATTTTAGAGATGATCTCCGGAGACGCCGCAAGCCGGATCGCCTTGACGCCGTGGCGCAGTGCGTTCAGCGCCATTCCCGGCCGGTCGGCGCAGTCCAACACAGCCACCGCATCGACGCCGGGGTAGTGGAGGCGGGCGTCCTCGATCATTGCCGCGAAGACCGCCGCACCCAGCGACAGGGCGGCGGCCGGCGGGCTCAGCAAGGTGATCGCTGCGCCCGCCTCGGAAGCCGCCTGCAGGGCCGCCATCACGTGTTCACGGTGATGGACGACGAAGGCTTTGCGCGCCTTTGCCCTCAACGGGCATTGGCCATCGCGATCGCCGTATCCGACATGCGGTTGGAGAAGCCCCATTCGTTGTCGTACCAGGACAGCACGCGCACGAAGTTGCCGCCGACGATCTGGGTCTGGTTGAGGTCGAACACCGAACTGCGGCTGTCGTGGTTGAAATCGATCGAAACCAGCGGCGCGTCGATGGCGCCCAGCACGCCTTTCAGCCGGCCAGCGGCGGCCTTGCGCATGGCGTCGTTGATCTCCTCGGCCGTGCAGCTGCGCGAGGCGATGAAGGTCAGGTCGATCATCGAAACGTTGGGGGTCGGCACCCGGATGGCGGTGCCGTCCAAACGGCCCTTCATTTCCGGCAGCACCAGGGCAACGGCCTTGGCCGCGCCAGTCGAGGTCGGGATCATCGAGACCGCGGCGGCGCGAGCCCGGCGCAGGTCGCTGTGCAGGGTGTCCACCGTGCGCTGGTCGCCGGTGTAGGAATGCACCGTGGTCATGAAGCCTTTCTCGATGCCGACCGTCTTGTGCAGCACGTCGACGACGGGAACCAAGCAGTTGGTGGTGCAGGAAGCGTTGGAAACGACCGTGTGGCTGCTCTTCAGGGCCTCGTGATTGATGCCATAGACGATGGTCATGTCGACATCGGTGGCGGGAGCCGAGATCAGTACCTTACGGGCGCCGGCCGTCAGATGCTGGGAGGCCGTCTCTTTATCCGTGAAGATGCCGGTGCATTCCAGCGCCACGTCGACGCCCAGTTCCTTCCACGGCAGCTTCTTCGGATCCCGTTCGGCGGTCACTTTGATCGGGCCGTGGCCGACATCCATGGTGTCGCCGTTGACGTTGACGTCGGAAGCGAGCGTGCCGTGCACCGAGTCGTACTTCAGCAGATGGGCATTGGTCTTCACCGGTCCCAGGTCGTTGATGCCGACGACATGAATGTCGTTGCGGCGCGACTCGACGATGGCCCGAAGAACCAGTCTGCCGATGCGCCCGAAACCGTTGATTGCAACACGCGTTGCCATGAAAGCCTCCGCTGGAATGTAAGGTGCCTGACGCCACGCGAGCGCGGTTGCCAGGCAGTGTGGGGCGCCCTTTTACCATACTCTGGCCTGCGGCAAGAACGGCCATTTCGCGAGAGTGGTCGTGCCGGCCAGGGCCGATGGGTAAAGTCGCCCGCCGATTGGCTCGTTGGAGCGCCAATCCATAAAGCTAACTGCCGTTGCTCATGTATTGGACGAATGGTGCTCCGATGGCTGCGCGCGCACTTGAACTGCCTCATAAATTGCAATAAAAGCACTGAGATAAGGAGTCATCTTCATCTTTTATTGAAGCTTGAGGCGTGCTGAACGTCGGTGCCGTTTCGCCCGGTTTCCGATGCGCCAAAAGGTTTGTGTGCGAACCGGCGGTTGACCGAATCGCCGCTGCGCCACTATGTACAATGTAATGGCTGGAGGGCCTGGAATCCGTGTCGGACACCCACAGCGTTCAGACATCCTTCTTCGACAATGCCCATGACCGGCTGGCCCAGGCGGTTGCCCGCGCCGAGGCTGCCGCCGGGCGGCTTGCCACCAACCGGGCGGCGGATGCCAAGGCTCTGGCCTCAATCGGCGATCTGCAATCGGCGCTGGTGGCCGCGCAGGCCGAAAACAAGGTCTTGCGGGCGCGCCAAGCCGCCGTGACAAAGCGCCTGGAGGCCGCCATCGACCGGCTCAAAACCGTGCTGGCGGAATCGCCCTGATGGCCCGTGTCTCGGTAACCGTCAACAACCGCCCCTATCAGATCGCCTGCGATGACGGGCAGGAACAGCGCTTGATGGCGCTGGCCAAGGATGTCGATGCGCGGGTCAACCAGATGGTTGCCGCGGTCGGTCAGGTCGGCGACGCCCACCTGTTGGTGCTGGCCAGCCTGGTGGTGGCTGACGAGCTTTCCGACCTGCGCAAGGAATTGGAAGCGCTGCGCAGCCGACTGGGCGATCAGCTTCCGATCCCGCCACCGCCCGTGGTTCCGGCGCGCGATACCGCGGCCGAGCGGCGGTCCGAAGAACAGATGGCGGCCCTGGCCAAACGTATCGAAGGCATTGCCGAACGTCTGGAACAGGCCTAAGTATCGGGTGGGCGAACGCTACGCGGCCCGTTAGGTCAACATTCCCTGGGGCCAATACGTTTCTCTAGGGAGCTGTCCCTGTCGAGCTCCTGGGCTCGATACATGGCGCCCACCTGCAACAGCAGGCCACAGAGGAATTACCGCACCGACGACCGTCGTGGCGCCGCCCGCTTCATCCCTCGCCATTACCAGAGCCCCGTC
>CANITX010000201.1 GCA_947470575.1 Rhodospirillales bacterium | reverse complement strand
GGCGAAAGCCTGCGCATAGGCACTGTAGGCGGCGTTCAGCGCCGCCGTCGAATAGACATAGACCGGCGTGCCGACCGCCTCGGCGATCCGCTCCAACGGTACGCCGTCGGCACACATGGCGCCGTCGACATAGGGAAAGAATGGGGTCAAGGGCCAGTCCGCCAAAAAAGGTGCTACCAGGAAGGGTACTGTCGCGGAAACTCGTTGCCGTCCGGCGGCAGGGGAGCAGCCTTCTTGCCGCATCCCGCCAGCGGTAGAAAGATGACAACCGCCAGCAGCGCCAGCAAAAGGCCGGTTGCTCGGCGTGACATGCTCTTAACGCCCGCCGTCGAGGAAACGTCGCCGCGCCTCGGCGGCGGCGGTGCGGACATTGCTCGGTGCCGTACCGCCGAAGCTGGTGCGACTGCGCACGGAGTTCTCCACGCTCAACACCTCGAATACCTCTGCCGTGATACCGGGTTCCAGGCTCCGCAGCGTCTCCAGGGGCAGATCGGCCAGACCGCATCCGCGTTCTTCGGCCAGGCGCACCGCAGCGCCGGTGACGTGATGGGCCTTGCGGAACGGCATGCCCAGGCGACGCACCAGCCAATCGGCGAGATCGGTTGCCGTCGTATGGCCGGCCCCGGCGGCTGCCCGCAGGCGCTCCGTGTCGAAGGCTACGTCCCGCATCATGCCGGTGACGGCGGCGACGCACAACTCCAAGGTGTCGGCGGCGTCGAACACCGGTTCCTTGTCTTCTTGCATGTCCTTGCCATAGGCCAGCGCCAGGCCCTTCATGACGATCAGCAGGGTGTTGAGCGCGCCGATCACCCGGCCCGATTTGGCGCGCACCAGTTCGGCCGCGTCGGGATTGCGCTTTTGCGGCATGATCGAACTGCCGGTCGAAAAGGCGTCCGACAGCCGGGCGAAGCCGAACTGGGGCGAACACCAGATGACCAGTTCTTCGGCCAGGCGCGACAGATGAACCATGAGGATGGAACCCGCGGACAGGAACTCCAGCGCGAAGTCCCGGTCGGAGACCGCGTCCAGCGAATTGGCCGTCGGCCGGTCGAAGCCCAAGGCGGTAGCCGTCGCGCCGCGGTCAATGGGAAATGCCGTGCCGGCCAGGGCCGCCGAGCCGAGTGGGTTCTCGTTGAGCCGCCGCCGGGCATCGGCGAACCGGCCCCGGTCGCGGCCGAGCATTTCCACATAGGCCAGCAGATGGTGGCCCAGCGTCACCGGCTGCGCCGTCTGCAGGTGCGTGAACCCCGGCATCACCGTTTCCGCGTGCTCTTCGGCGCGTTCGATCAGTATCGCCTGCAATCCGCTGAGCGACCTTTCGAGCGCGTCGATAGCGTCGCGCACCCACAGCTTGAGATCGGTGGCCACCTGATCGTTGCGCGAGCGTGCGGTGTGCAGCCGCCCGGCCGGCTCGCCGATGATCTCCGCCAGGCGCGATTCGGCGTTCATGTGAATGTCTTCCAGCGACCGCTTGAAGTCGAAGCCGCCTGCCGCCATTTCGGCAAGAACCTGGTCCAGGCCGCGGGCTATGGCTTCGCCGTCGGCGGGCGCTATGATGCCCTGCGTCGCCAGCATGGCGGCATGCGCCTTCGATCCGGCGATGTCTTGGGCGTACAGTCGCTTGTCGAATCCGATGGAGGCGTTGATGTCTTCCATGATCGCCGAAGGGCCGGCGGCGAAGCGCCCGCCCCAGATCGAACTGGCCGGCGCGGTGCTGTCCGGTGCGGGACTTTTCTTGGATCCGCTCATGACCGGGCGGAGCGGCTAAGGGAAACGAGGTCGGTCATGTCGAAGGTGCTCTCCCCAGGGGCCTTACGCGGTATCGCCAGAAGGGCCCTGATTCTCGGGCTGGCAGCCATTTTCGGCATATCCCCGATCCTGGCAAGGGCCGAACCGGCTACCTGTCCGGGGCTGGCCGCCGCGTGGCCCGGATTCGTGGCCTCCCCCGACGGCGAAGCGGCGCCGGAGGTGTCCTTTACCGATGCGGCCGCGGGCGCGCGCCGCCTCGCCGACTTCCGCGGCCGTTCCCTTGTCGTCAATTTCTGGGCCACTTGGTGCGCCCCCTGCGTGCGCGAGATGCCGGACCTCGACCGGCTGCGCGCCGATGTCGCCGCCGACGGCATCGAAGTCCTGGCTATCAGCGAGGACCGCCAGGGTATGGCCAAGGTCGACGAATTCTACGCCGCAAGCGGCATCGTCAATCTGCCGCGACTGCTCGACGACAAAGGAGCGTTGTCGCGCGCGCTCAAGCTGCGCGGCATGCCGACCACTTTTCTGTTCGATGCGGCGGGACGGCGTCTTGGCCATATCGAAGGCACGGCCCCCTGGCACGACCCTGATTTTAGGACGGCGCTGACGGCTTGTTTCGCCGGCACCTGACCTTCTCATCGGCTGGAGTTCGCCGTGTTGCTGCGCCTCGGTTCCTTTAATCTCGAAAGCCTCGACGACGGACCGCAGGCGCCGGACTTCGAAGCCCGGCGGGCGGTGCTGGTGCCGCAACTGCGGCGCCTGGCGGCGGATGTGCTTTGCTTGCAGGAAGTCGACGGTCAGCGCCTGGGGCCGGCTTGGCACCGTCACGGACCTCGCGGATTGCGCGCCCTCGACCGTCTGTTGGCCGATACCGCCTATGCGTCCTACCATCGCTTCTGCACCCACGCCGAAGGCGGCGGTATCCGCGACCGTCACAATCTGGTCGTGCTTAGCCGATTTCCCATCGTCGCGGCGCGGCAATACCACCACGATCTGGTGCCGCCGCCGCTCTACCGTCCGGTAACAGCCGATCCGCCGGTTGCGGATGTCCAGCCGGTGGCCTGGGATCGTCCCCTGCTTGCCGTCGCCCTCGATATCGGCGGCGGTCGCACGCTTCAGGTCGTCAATCTCCATCTCCGCGCACCCCGCGCCGCGCTGGTCGCGGGTCAGAAATTGGATGCGGCGCGATGGCGCACCATGGCGGGCTGGGCGGAAGGCTATTTCCTCGCCGCCGTCAAACGTTCCGGCCAAGCCCTGGAGGCTCGCCTGGCCATCGACTCGCTGTTCGACGACGATCCCCGGGCCTTGGTTGCGGTCTGCGGAGACTTCAACGCCGTGGGCAATGAGATGCCCCTGCGCATCCTGTGCGGTGACATCGAAGACAGCGGCAATGCCGCATTATCTGCCCGGTGCCTGACGCCTCTGGATCGGGGGGTCGAGGCGACACGGCGATTTTCCGTCCTTCATTGCGGGCAGCCGCAAATGCTGGACCACATCCTGGTGTCACCCGTCTTGTTGGCCGCCTTCCGGTCCTTGGAAATCCACAATGAGGCGTTGCAGGACGATTCGTCCTCTGTCGCGGCGCTCGCCGAGGGCCCGGAATCTTTCCATGCGCCCCTGGTTGGCACATTCGAGATGGCGTAAGAGTGGGTCTGACGGGTCCTGACTCGAAGACAGGAGTAAGCCGATGAAAAGGTCATCCGCGACGCTGGGCGTCGTGGTCATCCTATGGGCCTTGGCGGCCTGCGCCGATCGCGGCGCTTGGACCAAGCCGGGCGGCGCCGACGGCGACCGGCTGAACACCGACAATTCCTATTGCCGGGCCCGCGCCACCGAATTCGTCGAACGGGAAGCGGGTATCGATCAGCGGGCCAGCGGCATTCCTTCGGCCGAATCCTCGCGGACCCTGGAAGGCAGCTTCGCGCGCATGGATGTCGAACGTCAGCGCCGCAGCGCCTACGACCGCTGCATGGCGGATCGCGGCTACATCAGAAGTACGTCCGAATAGCCACCCTCTGAACGAGCGACGGCCCGGGCCGACGACCGCCCCAGGGAGGGAGAAAGGCGTTCGTCGAAACTCGGGCCGCAGGGACGAGGCGTCGTCCTTGGCGATCGGCCGGACGTACCGGCCGGATGTCTTAGGCTCGCTAGGCGATCAGGCGGCCTGGCGCTTCTCGTCGTCGTTGGCGGCGGCGGCCTTCGGGGCGGCGGCGACAATGCTGCGCGTCCGTGTGGCGGGTACCGGCCGGCCCGTCTCGCCGTTGTCGAACAGCGGGTAGGTCCGACGCGCTGCGGCGAGGATCTCGCGCCGGCTCATGCCGATGTCGTTCAACGAACGTTCGCTCAGGTGCGACAGCTCCTCGATCAATCGGCTGCGCAGGTACAGGCGTACCAGCGGCTTGGCCACATACCGGCGCAGAAATTGGACCAGTCCCGCGGCAACGGCCGGATGCTGCCCGTCCTGCCGACCTTCATAGGCCGCTACGGCGTCGAAGGGGTTGAATGCGACGTCGGCGGTCAACCAACTGGCGCGCTCGGGGATGGTATGGGTATTCATGTGTCTAACTCCTGTCCTTGATCCGTCCCTCGGTGCCGGGCACCGGTTGGGAACATGATGCGAAAACGAGGACGGGGACCGTGGGGCAGTAAGGAGTTTCTAGCGGCTTGCTGCGGCGCGGGCGCCTCTGTGTGGGACGATGTATACGCCCCGTGCTGCAAATGCGAAAACCCTTATATTGCATCGCAGCAATGCACGGTTTGCATGGCTTGGCGGAACTTCGTTCGGCGTGCCGTCCAACCCGCCCTCGACCGTCACCGGCAATCGGCGATATGGTCGCGGGCGCACAGGAGTCCGCAACGCAATGGCCCGCATCGCCGCCGAACCCTCCCTCGAAGACCTTCTCGCCCGCACTGGCGCGCGGCTCAGCTCCGCTGACCTGGACGCCTTGATCGCGGGTGTCCTGGCAGCCCCGCCGGGGGCCGATCCCGATGCCTGGCTGACCTTGGTGGCGCCGGCCTCGGTCGCGAACGGCGCCTTGCGCGCGGCGTTGCTCGCCCGCCGGCAGGCCCGAGCTGCCCAGCTCGCGGCGCACCCCCCGGCGATTCCCCTGGCCGAACGTCCCGCCGCCCTGCGCACCGAATTACGCCGCCGCCGCCTGACCGGCTTCGTCGTGCCGCGCGCCGACGAGCATCAGGGCGAATACGTCCCCGCCCATGCCGACCGTTTGGCCTGGCTGACCGGCTTCACCGGTTCCGCCGGCATGGCCATGGTGCTGCGCGACCGTGCGGCGATCTTCATCGACGGCCGCTATACGCTGCAGGTCCGCGACGAAGTCGATGCGGCCCTGTTCGAGTACCGCCACATCACCGATCAACCGGCCGCCGCCTGGCTCGGCGAACATCTCAAGGCCCGTCATCGCCTGGGCTACGATCCCTGGCTGCACACGGCGCGTCAGGTCGCCGTCCTGCGCGAGGCTTGCGAGCGGGCGGGCGCCGTTCTGGTTGCCTGCGACGACAATCCCCTGGATGCGGCCTGGCCCGATCAGCCGCCGCCGCCGATTTCTCCCGTGATTCCCCACGACATCGCCTATAGCGGCCGCGCGGCCACTGACAAGAGAGCCGAGATCGCCGGCCTCCTGCGCCAGGACGGCACCGACGCCGCCTTGCTCAGCGCCCCCGATTCCATTGCCTGGCTGCTCAACATCCGGGGCGGCGACGTGCCGTGTACGCCTTTGCCGTTATCCTTCGCCCTGATCCATGCCGATGCCGGCGTCGATCTCTGTATCGACCGGCGCAAGCTGGTTACGGGGATCGAATCCCATTTCGGTTCCGGCGTGCGCCTGCACGACCCCGACGCGCTGGGCGCCCTCGTCGATGCCATCGGCGCGCGCGGCGGCAGCTTGCGCATCGATCCGGCCACGGCGCCGTTCTGGGCTATCCGCCGGGCCAAGGCGGCGGGCGCCCGAGTCGATGGCGGCAGCGATCCCTGCCAGTTGCCGAAGGCGCGCAAGAACCCCGGCGAACTGGCCGGCACCCGTGCGGCGCACCGGCGCGATGGCGCCGCCCTCAGC
>CANITX010000200.1 GCA_947470575.1 Rhodospirillales bacterium | reverse complement strand
TCCTTATCGCCCTGATCAGCACCATAATCTTGTGCGGCCCCTGGGCCGTGATGATGCCGAACTCCGCCAGATGCCCGCGAATGGCGTTGAGCAGCATGGTGCGTTGGCGCATCAAGAGGTCGCGCGTCCGGTGCAACATCAAGACGCCCTGGCGTTCGGCGCTCTTGACCGGAACGAAACGCATGCTGGGACGGGTCACCGCTTCGCAGATGGCTTCCGCATCGGCGGCATCGTTCTTCTGCCGTTTCACGTAGGGCTTCACATAGGCAGGCGGGATCAACCGAACGTCATGACCAAGCGCGCCGATCTCGCGGGCCCAGAAGTGTGCTGTCGCGCAGGCTTCCAGTCCGATCAGGCAGGGGGGAAGATCACGTAGAAAATCAAGTACGGACGACCGGCGAAGCTTCTTGCGAAAGACCACCCCGCCCTGCGCATCAACACCGTGAAGCTGGAAGACCGACTTGGCCAGATCGATCCCGATGGTTGTAACATTCATGGCGGACGGCTCCTTCCATGGTTGGTTTCCGACAACACCAACATGGCACATCGCGATGCCGCAAGGTCGGGGCCGTCCACACCATCAGAGTAATTTCTAATACTTCGAATTAACGCCCGCGCCGATTCTCAGGACCATTGATTGGCCACGTTTTTCCCGGGTCTGATAATGCGCCCGTGTGGCGGTGCAAAAGTATTCAGAATTTTGCTTTGACAGTGCCTTGGAGCCGGAACGCTGTAGGCACGTCATGATGATAGAGATTCTCAACTCTATCGATAGCTGGGGGAATCCCCGGAAGTCGACTTGCCGAATATGAAGCGGCGGCGCGTTGTGCCGCCAGTCAAGAATCCTTACGAGTTCAAGCCGCCTTTCGCCGCCGCTTCCGTGGCTTCGTGCCAAGCCCGATCTTCTTGGCGAGGTCGCTGCGGTGCTGCGCGTAGTTCGGCGCGACCATTGGATAATCAGGCGACAGGCCCCAACGGGCACGGTAATCGTCCGGCGTCATATTGTAGGCAGTAGCCAGATGCCGCTTCAGCATCTTCAGCTTCTTGCCGTCTTCCAGACAAACGAGGTAGTCGGCATGGACGGACTTCTTGACCGGCACGGCAGGTTCCGGACGCGCCTCGACAGGTTCGGCGCCAACCGAGCCAAGGCTGCTGTAGACGCTCTGGATGAGCTGCGGCAGATCGGCAAGGCTGACCGTGTTGTTGCCGACATGAGCCGCGACGATCTCGGTCGTCAATTGCAGCAGATCGCTATTGTTCTGATCATCAGACATCAATGAACGCTCCAAATGTAAAATGTTGGCGGCTGTATAATAATTTTTGCGGCATTCGACAACACGTTATCTCAGTAACTGAGAGTTTTCATTTGGAACGTTTGGATAGCTTTTCATCCGCCAGAATGATTGCGATTGCATTGGTAAGTACATGGGCCTCGGCAATGCTGCTCTGAAGCCGGCGGGCCTGTGTCCGCAGGCTAGAGGCGTTAGCCCGCGACGACTGCCCCGCAGCAGCCACGGCCGCTGCATCTTCCAGCATCGCCGTCAGCGTCGCGAACAGCCGATTGGCCATTTCTTTCCGATCGTCGTCCATGACTCCTCCCTGACAGGAGGCCAGGAACGCTTGCTTCGGCCGAGAAGTCGAGTCCGTCGAGGGATGCTGGTTCAGGCGCCTTCGAGAAGACTGGCGGCAGATACCTTCAACGCCTTGGCGATCTGCGCCAGAACCTTGACCGTCGGGTTGCGCACACCGCGTTCGACGCCGCTGATGTAGGTGCGGTGCCCCTCGTCATGTAGCGAGCCTCTTGCGGAGCAAGATAAGAAGCGCGCCGATTGCGCCAAAGGCGCCGAGCGACAAGATAGGGATGGGTATGGTGCCCAGAATGGTCATGTTGGCGCCAGTGCAGGATGGCCCCGCACCGCAGGGCTCGAGGGCCTGAGGGATCAGCTCTAAATACTGAAGCGTATGGAAGGAAGCGACGAGGCCGCCAAGAACGGCCATTGGCAGCGCGTAGTGCCATACGCTGCCATCGGAACGAAAACAGGCAATGGCGAGGATCACCGCAAGGGGAAACATGAAGGCGCGCTGATACCAGCACAGGACGCAAGGGGCCTGTCCCATAACCTCGCCGATGAAGAGCGCCCCAAGCGTAGCAACGAGCGCAATGCCCCACGCCGCATACAGCAGCAACCAGCCGCTCGCGATGGTGCCGGGTTGTGGTCTTTGTGCGATCAAAGTCGAATTTCTGCGCGCTCGGTTCATTGTTTGGAGTCTCCATGCTCCAGGTGTAGCGGTGGGGTTTCCCCGATACCCTGAACCGCGAACTCGACATCGATTGCGCCGGCTTTTTCGAAGGTGAACGTGCCGGCGAATTTTTCTCCTTGGCGCAACTGCTTACTCGGTTTGAGAATCATCAGGTGGAGGCCGCCCGGCTTCAGCGCCAGGGTTTGCCCAGCCGCGACAACCAGATCGTCAATCCGCTGCATGCGGGCTATGCCGTCAACGGTCGTCGATTCATGGACTTCGATGCTCTCGGCAGCAGGCGAGGTGATGGAGAGCAATCGGTCCGGTTCACCACCTCTATTGACGATGGTGACGTAACCAGCGGCGACCGGAGGAGCGGGAGGTGTCCCGCGAGCCCAGGGATGGGTGAGGGTCAGGTTGCCGACACTGTAATCATGCGCAAGCGCAGGGGCTGCGAACAGCACGGCGAAGGGCAATAGTTTCAACAGGGACAGCGCGCTGGCGACGGCCACTCTGATCACCTCGATGAACTCGTGTGGCCCCTACCATAAAACCTCTAGCCGCTAGAGGGTCAAGCGACGACAAATCATCTGACCTGTCGGCCACGATGGCTACGCAGGGCGTTCGCTCAGAAAATGGTAACGAATTCGTGTTCCTTGGTACGCACAATCCTATTGAGCCTCTAGTGGCATGAGGTCCTACATTTCGCCAAGATTCAGCGATCAAGGGATTTGGTAATGAGTTTGCGGAAATCGCGAATGGCAAACTGCGCGGCGATAGAGATCGCCCCTGGTGGGTGGTTCTATCGTGCGTAGTTTCCGCTTCGGCCTATGGCTGGCGGTATTCATCGTCGTGGCTGCCGTTGCGGGAGTTGTAGGTTCTCGCTACTGGCCAACCCATAAGCAGCCAACTGTCCAGGCTGTGACGGAATCCGTCATCAAGGCGGAATTCTCATTGATCGATCACACAGGTCGGGCGGTAACGAGCAAGGATTTTCGTGGGCGCTGGCTGCTCGTCTTCTACGGCTTTACGAATTGTCCCGACGTTTGCCCGACAGCACTGAACACTGTGGCCGCCGTCATAGAGGCGTTGGGGCCGGACGCCGATAAAGTGGCGCCAATTTTCATCACCGTCGACCCAGCCCGAGACACGGCTGAGGTTATGGCTGGATACGTGGCGGCGTTCGATCCGCGCATTATCGGACTGACGGGAACGGAGGAGCAGGTGGCGGCGGCCTTGAAGACCGCGCGCGTGTACTACGCCAAGGTCAACCAATCGGCAGCGCCCGGCGGCTACACGATGGACCATTCATCCTATCTGTACCTGTTCGATCCGAAAGGCATGTTCGATAAACCCTTCTCGCACGAGACAAGCATCGAGACGATCACGGCAACCATACGGCAACGTATCGGCGGCCGTTAGACTCTGATCATAGTGCCAAGCCCAGCCCGCAGGGCTATGGTTTGCAGGTTACCCGGCACCGCTCAATGATGAGCGTGAACGCATTTGCCATGATCGGCCAGGATTTCAATCACGCGGCATTCCGCTACGCGCCCGTGCGCACAGCTCGCCACCATAAGTTCCAATTCGGCCTTCAAGGCGTTAAGGCTCGCTATACGCTGATTGATCTCGACCAAGCGATCATTGGCGATGGTGTCGGCTGCCGCGCAGGATTGACCTGGCTCGTCCTGCAAGGTCAGCAACGTCCGGATGGCAACCACCTCAAATCCCAATTCGCGCGCATGACGAATAAAGGTCAAGCGCCGCACATCACCCGCGTTGTAGAGGCGCCGGTTACTATCTGTGCGAGGGGGCGCTGGCAACAGGCCGATCTGCTCGTAATACCGGATGGTCGGCACCTTGACCCCGCTATCCCTGGCTGCCTCGCCAATTGAAACATCCTGCCTCATCGCTTTCTCCTTTTAACGCCCAAAAGGCTTTGGCCTTAGCCGTTATGTCATGAAGAGACTGACCCAGCGGGCCGGTTGAAATGACGGCTGATGAATTGTGCTTGCTCCTCTAGCCACTAGAGCATTTAGCCTCGTCGCTACAGGATGCAAGGACTATTGCTATGCCGACTTCTCTCAATCGAACGCGCTTTCGGGTGGAAGGTATGGACTGCCCCTCGTGCGCAGCGAAGATCGATACCGCTGTGCGCCGAGTGCCGGGCGTCGAGGACGTGTCGGTTTCAGTAGCCGCAGGCACGATGATGATCAGCCATACGGATGATAGCGACCTTGGCGTGGTCGAGAAGAAGGTCCGCGGATTGGGCTACAAGGTCGCGCCGCTTCCGGTCACGAGCCCCGTGGCGGAAATCACCCGGGATGCTGGCTGCTGCGCTCACGATCATGGACGTGCGGTGGCTCATCAGCATGGCAATGACGATCACAGCCATGAAGGCGGAAAAGGTCATGACCATTCAGGCCATGATCATGCTGGTGACGATCACACGAAAAAGGAAAAGCCGGCAGGTAGCTCGCATGGACACGATCACGGTCCGAGCACCGGCCCGTGGTGGATGTCGACCAAAGGATTGCTGACGATTGCCAGCGGTTTATCTTTGGTGGTCGCCTATGGTATCGGCAAGCTCATGCCCGGACTCGAAGTCTGGGCATTTGATATCGCGATGATGGTGGGCCTTGTGCCCATCGCGCGCCGCGCCTTCGTTGCGGCGTCCAACGGCACGCCCTTCTCCATCGAGATGTTGATGACCATTGCCGCGGTTGGTGCCGTCTTCATCGACGCTGGCGAGGAAGGTGCTGCCGTGGTGTTCCTGTTCCTCGTCGGGGAACTTCTCGAGGGCGTTGCCGCTGGAAAGGCACGTGCCAGCATCCAATCGCTGGCAAATTTGGTGCCGAAGACTGCGTTTCTTGAGCGTGATGGCAAGACCGAGGAAGTGTCCGCCGAAAGTCTAACCGTGGGCGCGGTGATCCTCGTCCGTCCCGGCGACCGTGTTCCGGCGGATGGCGTCATCGTGTCCGGCGAGAGCGCGATAGACGAGGCGCCAGTGACGGGCGAAAGCACACCGGTTCGCAAAGGCATAGACGCCACGGTCTTCGCCGGCACCGTCAACGGCGACGCGGCTTTGCGCATCCGCGTCACGGCCGCGGCAAGCGACAACACCATCGCAAGGGTGGTCAAGCTGGTCGAGGAGGCCCAGGAATCCAAGGCCCCCACCGAACGCTTCATCGACCGTTTCTCTCGCTACTACACGCCGGGCGTGGTCGTGCTCGCGGCTTTGGTGACCATTGTTCCGCCGCTACTGTTTGGCGGCGTTTGGGATGCCTGGCTTTACAAAGGGCTCGCGATCCTGCTGATCGGCTGTCCGTGCGCTCTGGTGATTTCGACGCCAGCCGCAATCGCTGCCTCGCTGTCGGCCGGCGCTCGCCGGGGCCTGCTGTTGAAGGGTGGCTCTGTTCTTGAAATTCTTGGCAAGATCACCGTTGCCGCATTTGACAAGACAGGCACCTTGACCGAAGGCAAACCGAAGGTCACCGATTTGATTGCCCTCGGATATTCCGGAGCGGAGGTGCTCAAATTCGCCTCGGCGCTTGAGACGGGATCGAGCCACCCGCTCGCCAAGGCGATCCTTGGCAGAGCGGCGGA
>CANITX010000199.1 GCA_947470575.1 Rhodospirillales bacterium | reverse complement strand
CGGACCGATGGCCGGCGCCGGATATGGATGACCCGGCTAACGGGTTGGTGTTCACGTTGTTGCAAAGTCCGCAACACGGCACACTTTACCTGGGCGACAGGGCTTTGGCGGCTGGCGGGACGTTCACACAGTTCGACATCGACCATGGCCTGCTGAGTTACGAAGCGGACGAACCGGCGTCGTTTTCCTACGAATGGGCAAATGGTACGCCGTCATGGGAAAGCGGAAAGCTTCAACCGGTTGTGCAAGCCAATCTCACGGTTCCTGAGAACGGCGAGTCCGTTATCATTTCCTTCGAGGGCGAAGGTGCCGGATATCGTCACTTTATCGGATGGCACCGGCTCGATGCCGCGGGCCGCCCGACCGAACCGCGGTTTCTTTGGGCGGATGCCGCAGAAGACGACAACATACTGTTGAGCGGTACCACGTTTACGTTGGAGGGGTTGGCGCCGGGAACGGAATTCGGCTTGTTCATTGTACCGGTCGGAGCTAGCATCTATCAGTGGTTGCCAGAATTTGTGGATGCTGGCGCCATATTCCGTTTCGATACAGACGGCAATATCGTGGCCGGCAACAATCGTATTTCCGCAGGCCACATTCTCTATTCAGGCGATGGATCGCTGAATCCGGATGGCGTTATCTGTGCCAAATCAGGTATCGATGGCGATCGTCTAATGATCAGTTTCGAAGAACTGCTGCTCGGTCGTGATAAGGATTATCGCGATCTTGTGGTTTCGGTTCGTTACGAGGGATCGCCCACGAGGATCGAAAGCGATAGCTTCAGTTTCGTGGCGATGAACGGCGCGGACATCTTGTCCGACATGAATCCCACAGAAGCGGGCTATGCGGCTTCCGAAGACCGGACAACCTTCAACATCACCATTAATCCGTCGGCGCAGGCTGCCTGAGCGCGTGCCGTCCCGGGCTTAGCCATGCGGCGGATCGCGGAAGTGGGACCAGCGTTCGATGCCGCCGCGATTCTCCAGCACGTTGATCAAAGCCGACACCGGCTTGCGATCAAAACGCGTGCCCGCTTCGTCGAGAAGGACCTTGGCGGCGTCGTCGAGGGCCATGGCCCGGCGATAGGCCCGGGCGCTGACCATGCCGACAAATGTGTTGGCCACGGCCAAGATGCGAGCGGTAGCCAGCAGCGTGCTATCGGTCAAACCCAACGGCCCCTTGCCGTCCAAGGTCTCGCCGATCTGGCGGATGGTTTCCACCACGGGGCCGTCGAAGGGCACGTTGGAGAGAAGTTCGGCGCTGACGGAATAGGTGCTCAGCACCATCTGGCGTTCCTCGGGCGTGAGGTCGTTCCCCTTGGATAGCACTTCCGTCGGGATGAAGACCTTGCCAAGGCTCATCAGGCTGCCGGCGATATCCACGGTCTTTACGTCGATCTCCGGAGCGCCCATTTCCGTGGCAATGGCCTTGGCAACTTCGGCAACTCGGGCCGAGTGATAGGCAGAGTAGGGATCGCGGCGGTCGACAACGCCAACCAGGGTATCGATTAACTGACGCAAGATGAATTTGCTGCGCCGGCGCTCGCGGGTCAGTTCGGTGATGTCATCGAGTACCATCAATACGCCGGGCGGATGATCGCGGTCGCCGCGCAGCGGCACATGATCGGAACGAATGACTTGAACCTCACCGCCATCGAGTTCGAATGTCTTGATGTGTGTTTCGCGGCATTTGGCGACCGACTCGGAATCTCCGACCCGTTCCTGTTCCGCAAAGCGGGCAAGGATCTGACGGTTGATGTCGGCGAAGTGGCTGGCTTTCACCGGTCCCATGACGCTGGCCATGGTCTTTCCCAGCATGTCCTCGGGCGAGATACCGGCTTCCTGGGCGGCAGGCAAATTGGCGAAGGTGTAAGTGGTGGTGCCATCGACGGCGGCGATGGCCGTGCGTTGGCTATTGGTCACTACCCGCATGAATTTGCCGATATTCTCGAAACGCTCGGAGGAAATGCGATAGCGTTCCGCCGCTTCGGAGGCGCGTACCGAAGTGCCGTGCCGCCAGACCGCCACAATGGTAACGGCGACACCCACCGTAATCAGCACGAAGACGATGAGGATCGTGCGCAGGCGGGTCTCTGTGGCTGCCAGCGCTTCGGCCCGAGCGACCTTACGCACCAATATCCAAGGCGTGTTGCTCAGCGTTCGGGAGACGACCAGAACTTCTTCACCGGCATGGTCGCGTAGAACGGCGAAACCGCCCGGCTTTTCAATGGCGAATGCGGCGTCGAGTTCGGGCGTGTCACGGGCGAGCGAACGCTTTAAAGGCTGTGTGCCGTCGGCCAGCGGCGACAGGTATTCGATGACGTTTTCTCGGGCGCGGACGAGATAGGTTTCGGCGGTGCGGGCCGTTTCGCCGGGTTGGCGAAGATGGCGATAGAGGTCGTCGTCGGCAACGCGAATGCCGACCACAACCCCAATTCCCCGGGCGCCGCCGCCGTCTTGAATGCCGAAGACCGGAAGGGCAAAGCCTACGGTCGGCTGGTTGCCTGCACCAATATACATGTCGATGAGCGCGGGCTGTCCTTCCAACGCGGAAGCGATAGCAGTGCGAATACGCCCCGAGAGTGGCGGCATGCCCGGCGTGCTGGCGATGGCGAGGCCATTGGCGTCGGCCAGTCCGATACCGGCAATGCCCGGACGCTCGATATTGGCGGCTATCTCGCCGACCGGCTCCGGTGCTTTGAAGCCTGATCGCTCGGCAGCGGCGGTCAGTAGATTGCGCAGATAGGTAGCCTGGGCGGGTTCGTCGGTAACGGCGGAGCGGTCGCCGCCAGCCTCGCTCAATTCGGTCATGTAGATCTGCAGCGAGGCATTCTGCGCCAGTTCGCGCAGGACGGCATAGTTACCGTCGATCCAGGCATCGATGGCCGCGGCACGGCTGTCGGCGACGATGCCAAGGCGAACCTGCCATTCCTGCAAGGTGCGTAGGCGTTCCGCCTCGACAAAACGGTAGGCGAAAAACACGGCGGCCACCATGGCCACGACAAGGACCGCCATGGAGCCGACGACAATGCGATTGACCCTGCGCGCAGGTTTGTCGCCCGCGCCCTGGGCCTGGCCGGTTTCTGCCATGCCCCTCTCCCTTGTTGCCAGACACCGCGAAGTTATTGCGAGTGTTACGGTATGGGCCGCCGGGTGCAAGGGCGAAGTGAGGCCGATATCACCCGTATGCCAAGGTTGTGGAACGGCGGCGGCGTTCGTGCGAACCTGTCTTCCTGCGGTGCGCTTGGCGCGCCACCGTACGAGCCAGGGAGGGAAAGCAAATGAAAGTATCCGACGCGATTGCCGCCATCCTCAAGAAGGAGGGCGTGGACACGATGATCGGCTATCCGGTGAACCACATCATCGAAGCCGGCGCGCGCATCGATATCCGAACCGTCATCGTTCGCCAGGAACGCACCGGCCTGCACATGGCCGATGCTATGTCGCGCATGACCAGCGGCGACAAGATCGGTGTATTCTGCATGCAGCACGGGCCGGGCGCGGAGAACGCCTTCGGTGGCGTTGCCCAGGCTTGGGGTGAGTCGGTGCCGATCCTGGTGATGCCGCAGGGCTACGCGCAAAATAATGCCTACGTGAAGCCCAATTTCAATTCAACGCTGAATTTTCAGCACGTCACCAAGTCGGTGGAGCCTCTGGTCTCGCCGGCCGAGGTGCCGAACGTTATGCGCAGGGCCTTCACCATGCTGCGCAACGGTCGCGGCGGCCCGGTGATGGTCGAGGTGCCTTCGGACTTGATGAACAAGGATTTCCCCGACGAGCTCAACTACACGCCGGTGAAGAAGCATCGCGCCGCTCCCGATCCCAAGGATGTGGATCGCGTGGCAGCGAAGCTGGTCGCCGCCAAGAAGCCGGTGATTTTCGCCGGTCAGGGCGTGCATTGGGCCAAGGCCTGGAAGCCGCTGAAGCAACTGGCCGAGATGCTGGCCGCCCCGGTGACGTCGAGTCTGGCCGGCAAAAGCGCCATATCGGAAAGCCATCCGCTGTCGCTCGGCACTGCCAATAAGAGCCACACGTTGATGGTGGCGCGCTTTCTCAAGGAAGCCGATCTGGTGTTTGGTATTGGCTGCAGCTTCACCTCGACCAACTTCGGCGTGAAGTTCCCGGCCGGTAAGACCTACATCCACGGTACGCTCGATCCCAACGACCTGAATAAGAACCTGGTCTGCGACGACGCCATGGTCGGCGATGCCGGGCTGATGCTCGAGATGCTGTGCGAGGCGGTGTCCCAGCGGCTCAAGGGCAAGGCCCGCGACAGCGCGGCGGTGGCTGCCGAGATCGTCCGCCAGCGTGCCGAATGGATGGGCGAATGGCAGCGCAAGATAGGTTCCAACGAGACGCCGCTTTGCCCCTATCGGGTGCTGTGGGATCTGCACAACACGGTGGATCGCAAGAACACCATCATCACCCATGACGCCGGCAGCCCGCGCGACCAGATCGTGCCCTTTTGGCAGGCGGAGGATCCCCTGTCCTATATCGGCTGGGGCAAGACCACCCAGCTTGGCTACGGCCTGGGGCTCGCCATGGGCGCCAAGCTGGCGCGGCCGGACCAGCTCTGCATCAACGTTTGGGGCGATGCCGCCATCGGCTTCACCGGCATGGACTTCGAGACGGCGGTGCGCGAGCGCATTCCGATCCTGTCGATTCTCCTGAACAACTTCTGCATGGCGATCGAGTTGAAGGTGCTGCCGGTCGGCACCGAAAAATTCCGCAATACGGATATCTCGGGCGATTATGCGGCGATGGCGCGGGCATTCGGCGGCCATGGCGAACGGGTAACGGCGCCTGGCGACATCGTCCCGGCGATCAAGCGTGGCATCGAGGCGACCAAAAATGGTCAAGCCGCGTTGGTCGAGTTCATCACCAGCAAGGAAACGGCCGAGTCAAACCATATGTAAGGTTTGAGCCTGGCAGGAATGGCTGGGGCCGGTGCTCACGCGCCGGCCCCATTCTTTTTGCTGCCGTGAGCGTCCAATGATTAGTACGGCACCTCGCCTTCGATGAGGACGCGATACAGCAGCCTGTGCTGGCTCGGATCGTAATCGAAATTGGCCTTGTGCAAGGCCGACCGGTTGTCCCACAAGAATATGTCACCCAGGCGCCACTTGTGGTTATAGGTGAACTCCGGCCGGATCGCCTGTTTCAGCAACTCGTCGAGAAAATCCTGGGTATCCTCGGGAGTCATGCCGACGATGTTCTCGGTCTTCACAGGGTGGAAATAAAGCGCCTTCGTACCGTTGTCGGGGTTGGTGCGGACGAGCGGTTGCAATATGGGCACCGGCTTCAACGCGGCCTGGGCTTCCGCCGAGGTGCCGGTACCGCCGGAGGCGCTGCCCTTGAAGACGTTGACGGTCTTCATGCCGCTTATCCGCTTTTTGGTGGCTTCGGGCAGGGCCTCATAGGCCGCGCGCATATTGACCACCGAGGTGCCGCCGCCGGAATCCGGCAGCGATACGGCATAAAGACATGTGTTCTTCGGCGGCCGAACGTGATTGGTGTGATCCGTATGCCAACTGGCACCATTCTTCACCGGCGTACCGGTTTTGTCGGTATGGCGGTTCGAGACCTTATGCACCAGGGGGTGGCCGGGAACGGCATATTGAGTGAAGTGCTGCTCCATTGGCTCGCCGAAAAGCGAAGCGGCGGCCAAGAATTGTTCGGGCGCGAGATGCTGATCGCGAATGACCAGCGCGATATTTTCGACCACCGCCTCGTTGAGTCGTCGGCGGGTATCCGCATCCACCGGTTTGGTCAGGTCGATGCCGGTGACTTCCGCCCCAATATATTCGGAAATCTTGGTGATCTTCATGGTCGATTGTTTGGTCATGACTTGCATGGGATCGCCTCCTTGATGATGAGGTGTGACTCGCCCGCCCACTGTCAGGGGCGGGCGGG
>CANITX010000198.1 GCA_947470575.1 Rhodospirillales bacterium | reverse complement strand
GCTGATAGCGTTCTCCATATTCAGGAAGTGGTGCATGATGCCGTTGCGGAGGTGCCGAACATAATGCATCCGATGCCCTTTTCAACGCGCGATCGTCGCCTGACGGACGGCTGGTTGCACGGCCTTGCGGGGGTGGTGGCGGTTCTGCTGGCGATAGTCTGTGCCCAACCGCGGGCGGTTGCGCAGATTCCTGACGTCTTTGCCGTGTCCGGCATCGCTGTCGATGTCACCGCACCCTCGGCGGCGGCGGCGCGCGAACGGGCACTGGCGGGGGCAGAGACCGAAGCCTTTCGCAGGTTGGTGGCCCGCCTGGTTCTCGACGAAGACGGTCAACGGGTGCCCCGGTTGCAACCGGCCGATATTTCGCGGTTGGTCCGCGATCTGTCTGTCGCCGATGAAAAGACCTCGGCGGTGCGTTATCTGGCCAAATTGACCTATCGCTTCCGGCCCGACGCCATCCGCAGCCTCTTTTCCGATAGCGGCATCGCTTTTACCGAGACGCCCAGCAAACCGGTGGTGGTTTTGCCGGTTCTCCGCCGGGATGGCGTCGATAACTTTTGGGATGCGAACCCCTGGCTCAAGGCCTGGCGCGACTTACCGCCAAGCGATGGTTTGGTGCCTATCGCGGTGCCGGCCGGCGATCTTGTGGATGTCTCCTCGGTTAGTGCCGAACAGGCGGTGCGCGGCGAAGCTCTGGGTGCGATTGCCGCGCGCCACGGGGCTGCCGATGCGGTCGTTGTGATCGCCGAGATCGTCGCCGACCCGGCAACCAACCGAGTTCGGCTTGATGTTGTCATGACCCGCTATGGTACTTCCCCGGATCCGCAGCCGTATCAAGCCAGCTTTCCCTCGGCTTCGACTGACAGTCTGGACAGCACCTTGACGCGAGCCGCCGTCGCGGTGGCCGGCGAAATCCAGGGTCGCTGGAAGCGCAGCAACCGGATCGTCCAGGGGGAGGTGGCGGTAACGGCGGTAACGGTACCGCTAGCCGGTCTTGACGAGTGGGTCGCCGTGAGCAGGCGTCTGCGCGACATCGCCGTGGTGCAACAAGTCGAAGTGGTCTTGCTGTCGCGCACCGAGGCACGTCTCAACCTTCACTACCTCGGCGACCTGGATCAGTTGGTTATCGCGCTTGAACAAGCCGACCTCAGCCTGTCCTCTAGCGAGGGCGAACGTATTCTTCGCCGTGTCGCCGGCCGTGGCCGGTAGCCTCCCGAGGCCGCGGTGAACATACCCAACCTCATCACATTGGCTCGCCTGCTTTCGGTGCCTCTGGCGGTGTGGTTGATTATCAACGGACTGCTGGGTCCCGCCTTCTGGCTGTTCGTTCTGGCCGGCATCAGCGATGCGGTCGACGGCTATCTGGCCAAGCGTCTCAACGCCGAGACCGTCGTCGGGCGGTATCTCGACCCGCTGGCCGACAAAGCCCTCCTGGTCAGCGTTTTCATCAGCCTGGGCATCTGCGGCTATCTGCCGAGCTGGCTGGTCATCATGGTGGTGTTCCGTGACGTGCTGATCGTCGCCGGTGCCCTGCTGTATCATACGTTGACGCAGAATCTGACGCTGGAGCCGCTGCGGATCAGCAAGCTCAATACCGCGGCGCAGATCGTCCTCGTCGGTATGGTGTTGGGTCAGCACGGCATGGACCTGCCGATCGATCCGGCAACGCAGATCATGGTTTATCTCGCGGCCCTGACGACCTTCGCCTCGGGTGGCGCTTATGTCTTCGAATGGACCCGGCGGGCGGCGGCGATGGAGGAGGGGGAATGAACCGCTGGCAAAGGGCCCTGGTGTGGGTTGCTGGATTTGTTGTTTTCGTCCTGCTGTTGATCGTTTTGCGTGGCGTGCTGCTGCCCTTCATGCTCGGTTTGACGATTGCCTATTTCCTCGATCCGGTGGCCAATCGGTTGCAGGCCTGGGGCTTCTCGCGGGCATTGGCGGCTGCTTTCATCCTGCTCGCCTTTTTCGTGGCGGTCTGCCTGGCCCTGGTGGCCATTGTGCCGCCGCTGCAAAAACAGGTGATTGCCCTGGCTAGTACGGTGCCCGAGATGTTCGAGGTGCTGCGCGCTCGGTTGCAGCCGATCCTCCAGCATTTCTGGGATGAATTGTCCGACGAGCAGGCCGCCGATCTGCGCGACGCGGCCGGTGGCTATGCCGCCGGCGCGGTAAAATGGTTCGGCGATCTGCTCGGTGGGATCTGGAGCGGTGGCGTCGCCTTGCTCGATATCCTTTCCCTGTTCATCGTGACCCCCGTGGTTGCTTTCTACATGCTGCGCGACTGGGCGCGCATCCTCGCCCATCTCGATTCCTTGTTGCCGCAGGATACTGCGCCCACCGTCCGCCGGCTGGCTGCCGAGATCGATCGCATGATGGCGGGCTTCATCCGCGGCCAAGCAACTGTCTGCCTGGTCCTGGCTGTTTTTTATGCTGTCGGTCTCGGCGCGATCGGCTTGAAACTCGGTTTGTTGATCGGCTTGGTCGCCGGTCTGGCGTCGTTCATACCCTATGTCGGCGCAACGACCGGGTTGCTGGTCGGTTTGGGCGTCGCCATGGTTCAATTCACGGGCTGGACACCGGTTGCCCTGGTTGCCTTGGTTTTCGCCATCGGCCAAGTTCTTGAAACCTACTTTCTGACGCCGAAGCTGATCGGTGAAAGTATCGGTCTGCATCCGGTCTGGTTGTTGTTCGCGTTGATGGCCGGCGGTTCGCTGTTGGGCTTCACCGGTATTCTGGTGGCGGTGCCGCTCGCCGCCGCCTTCGGCGTGCTGGTGCGCTTTTGGATCGGCGAGTATCGCGGCAGCGATCTGTACCGGGGTGCTCCGGGTAGCGGCGCGAACGACCGGTGAGCGATCCGGCGCAATTGCCGCTGGGTTTCGGCCATCGTACATCGCTGGCTGGCGAAGACTTCCTGGTCGCTCCGGGCAACGCGCAGGCGGTAGCTTGGCTCGACCGTTGGCCAGCCTGGCCGTCGACCGTTCTCGTTCTGCACGGCGCGCCAGGCTGCGGCAAGACGCATCTTGCCCGGGTGTTCATGGCGCGTACCGGTGCCCGCGACATCGCATACGACCGGCTGTTGACCGAGGAACCGCCTCGCCTGTTGGCCGAGGCGCCGGCTCTGGTGGTTGAGGATGTCGACCGCCATCTGGATCGTGCCTTCGAAAAGGCATTGCTGCACCTTCACAACGTTGCCGCGGAAACCGGGCGGCACCTGCTGTTGACGGCCAGCCAGCCGCCGTCGCGCTGGGATATCACGCTCAATGACCTCGGTTCGCGTCTGTCGACGGCAGTTGCGGTGACCATCGCGCCGCCGGACGACGCCCTGATGGCGGCCGTTCTCGTCAAGCTGTTCGCGGATCGGCAGCTTAAGGTGGATGCCGATGTGGTGAGTTTCATGATGGGGCGGATGGAGCGCTCCTTCGAGGCCGCCCGGCGTCTCGTAGCGGCCATCGACGCTGGCGCCCTCGAAGAGCGGCGCAATGTCACCGTGCCCTTCGTGCGGCTTGTCATGTCGCGTCCGGACGGGGATGATCGCGGCGGTAATGATCGTACGGGGGCGGTGTAGCAAGTATATTTGCTGCCTCGCGGGCCGCGGGTGCGGCACGAGCCAAAAGCGATGTTGGGAGGAGTTATCCATGGATCTCGGTATCAAGGGCCGTAAGGCCATCGTCTGTGGCGCCAGCAAGGGCCTCGGCCAGGCCTGTGCCATTTCTCTGGCGCGCGAAGGGGTCGAACTGACGATCTGTGCGCGCACGGCCGAGACGCTGGAAAAGACGGCGAGCGACATCCGCGCGGCTACCGGAACCAAGGTTGCGACGGTGGCTTGCGATATCGTGTCCGAGGCCGGACGCGCGGCGGTGCTCAAGGCCTGTCCCGAGCCGGACATCCTGATCAACAACGCCGGCGGACCGCCGCCGGGCGATTTCCGTCAGTGGAGCCGCGAGGACTGGATCAAGGCGCTGGACGCCAACATGCTGACCGGCATCATGCTGATCAAGGCAACGGTGGACGGCATGATCGCGCGCAAGTTCGGCCGCATCGTCAACATCACTTCGGCCGCCGTGAAGTCGCCGATCGCCACGCTCGGCCTTTCCAACGGCGCGCGCGCCGGTCTGACCGGTTTCGTCGGCGGTCTGGCCCGCCAGACGGTCGTCCACAACGTCACCATCAATAACCTGCTGCCGGGGCCGTTCGATACCGAACGCCTGCGTTCCAACTTCGCCGCCGCCGCGAAATCCAGCGGCCGTACGGTCGAAGCCGTGATACAGGAACGCATCGCGACGAACCCGGCCAAGCGTTTCGGCACGCCGGCGGAATTTGGCGATGCCTGCGCCTATCTGTGCAGTGCCCAATCCGGCTATATCACCGGGCAAAACTTGGTGTTGGACGGCGGCGGCGCCAATATCACGCTTTAAACATAAACCCAGAAAATCGGAGGAATTCCATGGATCTCGGTATTAAAGGCCGCAAGGCCATCATCAGTGCGGCCAGCAAGGGCCTGGGACGCGCCTGCGCCATGTCGCTCGCCCGCGAAGGCGTGGAAGTGATCATCAGCTCGCGTTCCAAGGAGCGGATCGAGGCGGCGGCGAAGGACATCCGCGACGCCACCGGCGCCAAGGTGACGGCCATCGTCGCCGATATCGCCACCGAGGAAGGCCGCGCCGCCGTGCTCAAGGCCTGTCCCAATCCCGATATCCTGGTCAACAACGCCGGCGGTCCGCCGCACGGCGACTTCCGCCAGTTCACCCATGACGATTGGATCAAGGCGATCGAGTCCAACATGCTGAGTGCCATCTTCATGATCAAGGGGACGGTCGATGGCATGATCGAGCGCAAGTTCGGCCGCATCCTCAACATCACCTCGCGCGGCGTCAAAAGCCCGATCCTGAATTTGCCGATGTCCAACGGCGCGCGCGCTGGCCTGACCGGCTTCTGCGGCGGGCTGGCGCGTCAGACGGTGGCGCACAACGTGACGATCAACGCTCTGCTGCCGGGCTCCGTGCTCACCGACCGCGTGCGCGGCACCATCGAGGACGAGGTGAAGAAGACCGGCAAGGCCTACGCCGATGTCGAAAAGGCGCGCGTCTCCGGCATTCCCGCCGGCCGGCTCGGCACGCCGGAGGAATTCGGCGATGCCTGCGCCTACCTGTGCAGCGCCCAGGCCGGTTACATCACCGGCCAAAACCTGCTGCTCGACGGCGGTTCTTACTCGGGCACCCTGTAAGCCTGCGAAAGAACCGTAGGGGCGGGTTTAAAACCCGCCCCTACGTCACATTTCGGGGGCAACTGCCGTCAGGCGGTGGCGATGCGTTTGCTGCCGGCGTTGACCGGGGCATAGGCATAGGTGTTCTTGCCTTCGTCCTTGGCCATGTACATGGCGGCATCGGCCCGTTCCAGCAGCCTTTCCGGCTGATCGCCGTCAGTCGAACGAAGCGCGATACCGATACTCGCGCCGATCCGTGCTTCGTTGTCATGCAGGGTGAAGGGCTGCGCCAAGGCATCGATCATCTTGCGGGTGATCGTCGTCACCGCGTTGCGGTCGGCAACATCGGTCAGCACCACCGTGAACTCGTCGCCGCCATGGCGTGCCACGGTATCCGTCTCGCGAACGCAGGTCTGCAATCGCCGCGCCGCTTCCTTGAGCAGCTGATCGCCGGCCTCATGGCCGAAGGAGTCGTTGACGGTCTTGAAACCGTCCAAGTCGACGAAAAGTACGGCAACGTCGTGACCGCTGCGCCGGGATGAAGCCAGCGCTTGCGATAGGCGGTCCATGAACAGCGGCCGGATCGGCAGGCCGGTCAGGCTGTCGTGATTGGCCATGTGCGTGATGACGGCTTCGGCCTGCCGGCGTTCGGCTACTTCCTGTTCCAGCTCGCGGGTCCGTTCGCGTACCTGATTTTCAAGCCTGTCGTTGG
>CANITX010000197.1 GCA_947470575.1 Rhodospirillales bacterium | reverse complement strand
TGGCCTGCTTTTCGGCGGCAACGGCGCTGTTCATAGCATCGGCTCCCGGACTCAACCCATCACGAGATCGTCGCGATGGATCATTTCCTCGCGGCCACGATAACCGAGCAGGGCTTCGATGTCCGCGCTTTTGTGCCCCTTGATGCGTTCGGCGTCGCCCGCCGAATAGGCGCTGATGCCGCGCGCCACCACGTTACCGGTGCCGTCGCGGACGGTGACGGCATCGCCGCGTTCGAAGCGGCCGCTGACCGAAACGATGCCGACAGGCAGCAGGCTCTTGCCCGACTTCAAGGCCCGCAGCGCGCCGTCGTCGATGACGACGTTGCCGACCGGCTTCAAGGTTCCGGCGATCCAGCGCTTGCGCGCCGCCATCGGATTGGCCTGGGGCAGAAACCAGGTGCAGGGGTCGCCGCGTTCGATGCGCGACAGCGGCCGATGGCCGGTGCCGTCGGTCAGCACCATACGGCAGCCGGCGCCCAGGCAGATGCGCGCCGCCGCCAGTTTGGTGACCATGCCGCCGGACCCGACATTGCTGCCGACGCCGCCGGCCATGGCTTCGATATCGGCCGTCACTTCGGTCACTTCGGGGATCAATCTGGCAGCGGGATCGCGTCGTGGATCCGCCGTATAGAAGCCGCCGACGTCGGACAGCAGGATCAGCGTGTCGGCGCTGACCATGGCGGCCACCCGGGCGGCGAGACGGTCATTGTCGCCGAAGCGAATCTCGTCGGTGGCCACCGTATCGTTTTCATTGATTAGGGGCACGGCGCCGAGATCGAGTAGCGTGCCCAACGTGTTGCGGGCATTCAGGTAACGCCGCCGGTTTTCGCTGTCGTCCAGCGTCAGCAGAACCTGGGCGACCGTCATGCCGACCTTGGCCAGGGCCTCCTGATAGGCGTGGGCCAGACGCACCATGCCGGTGGCCGCTGCCGCCTGCTTTTCCTCAAGTCGGATGTTGCCGTCGGCAAAGCCAAGATGGCGCCGGCCGATGGCGACGGCGCCGGAAGATACGACGATCACCTGCTGGCCGCGTTCGCGGCAGGCGGCAAGGTCGTGCACCAGCCCGCTCAACCACCGGCGACGAACGGTGCCGCGTACCCGGTCGGCAAGCAGCGAGGAGCCGACCTTGATGACGATGCGTCGGGCTTCCAACAGACGTTTCCGGCTGATGTCGGCAAGTCCGCCAGCCGGGCCCTTCGCTCGGGATCGACGCGCCGTCAGGGCACGTACTCCTGAGATGTCGGTGTGGCCTCCGCAGCGATGCGGCTGTCGCGGACCAGGGCGTAAAGACGCCGCAAGACAACTCGAACCCCTTCGCCGCTGGCACCCGAAACTTCCAGCACTTCGCCGCCGCTGGCCCCCGCCAATTCAGCCAACCGTTCGACGCGCAGTTCAGGGGACAATGCATCCACCTTGTTGAGGGCGACGATCTCGGCCTTGTTCTCCAAACCCGCGCCGTAGGACTCCAACTCGCGGCGCACGGTGCGATAGGCGCCGGCCACGTCTTCGCCGCTGCCATCGACCAGATGAAGGAGCGCGCCGCAGCGCTCCAGATGGCCGAGAAAACGGTCGCCGAGACCGGCGCCTTCGTGAGCGCCCTCGATCAGGCCGGGGATATCGGCGATGACCATTTCGTCGTCGTCGATCAAGGCCACCCCGAGGTGAGGGTGCAGCGTGGTGAAGGGATAATCGGCGACCTTCGGACGCGCCCGCGTTACCGCGGCCAGAAACGTCGACTTGCCGGCATTGGGCAAGCCGACCAAGCCGACATCGGCAATCAACTTGAGCCGCAACCAGACCCAGCGCTCCTCGCCCGGATAGCCCGGATGAGCGCGGCGAGGCGCTTGGTTGGTCGATGTTTTGAAGTGCGAATTGCCGAAACCGCCGTCGCCGCCACGGGCCAGCACCACCCGCTGCCCCGGTTCGGTCATGTCGACGAGCAGCGTCTCGCGGTCGTCGTCGAGGATCTGGGTACCGACGGGAACGCGCAGCACCGCATCGGCGCCGCGGGAGCCGGTGCGGTCCTTGCCCATGCCGTGATGGCCACGTTCGGCCTTGAAATGCTGGCGGTAGCGGAAATCGATCAGCGTGTTGAGGCCATCGACGCATTCGACGACAACATCGCCGCCACGGCCGCCATCGCCGCCCGATGGGCCGCCAAGGGGCACGAATTTCTCGCGCAGAAAAGCGACGCAGCCGTTGCCGCCGTCGCCGCTTTTGATGAAAACCTTGGCTTGATCGAGGAACTTCACGGCGAACCTTCCGGCGCCGGCCGGGACAACAGCTCGGCGGGCACTAAAAAAGGGGAATGGCCGGCCATTCCCCTTGTTCAGGTACCTGGCCGGCGAAACCGGTCAGTGCAGCGGGTCCACCTTCACGAAGGTGCGGCCTTGGGCCTTGCGCTCGAAGCGGACGTGGCCTTCGACCAGCGAGAACAGCGTGTGATCGCGGCCCAGGCCGACATTGGCGCCGGCATGGTAGGTGGTGCCGCGCTGACGAACCAGGATGTTTCCGGCCAGAACGGCTTCACCGCCGAACTTCTTGACGCCGAGGCGGCGACCGGCGCTGTCGCGCCCGTTGCGGGAACTGCCGCCTGCCTTTTTATGTGCCATGAGTGGTTACTCCTTCGCGGTCGCGGCGGCCGGCTCGGCGGCGGCCTTCGACTTGGCTTGACGCTTCGGCTTCTCAGCCGCTGCGCTGACCGCCGGCTTGCTGCCGTCGGCGCTGATATCGGTGATGCGCAACACGGTCACGTTCTGGCGATGCCCGGCCTTACGGCGATAGTGCTGCCGGCGCTTCTTCTTGAAGACGATGATCTTATCGTTGCGGGTCTGCTCGACGACCTCGGCGAAGACGGCCGCCTTGTCGAGAACGGGGGAACCGACCTGCGCCTCGCCGTCGCCGCCGATCATCAGCACGTCGGTAAGGGTGATCTGACTGCCGGGCTCGACGGTCAGCTTCTCGACACGGATAACGTCGTTGGGCGTTACCCGATATTGTTTTCCGCCGGTGCGAATGACTGCGAACATGGCCGCCTCAACGTGCTTCAGGATCTTCGGAATTTCCCCGGAACAGCGGGCCGCGCGCGATGCGCCGCCTGGGCCAGGGCCCCGCGGAAAGAGGCGGCACTATACCCACTGACGCCTGCTTGTCAACGGCCGGGCCACCTTGGCTTTAACAGCCACAACCCGGCCTATTGCCCTACCGATTCGGGCTTTCGGCCAAAACCCGTGCGCCGTCGAAGCGGATGGACAGCTAGAATCCGACTGCCGCCGAGGAAGAAACCCCGATCAGCAGCAATGCCACCACCGCGACAATGTCGATAACGCGGGAAATCGACAACATTTTAACAGTCTAGCACAGTTGCACCTCAAGGTGCGACAGCCGCCATCAGAAGGCCGGCAGCGTCCCGGTCCAGCGGATCGGGTTGAGACGCAACACGGCCACCGGCCCGGCAAAAACGGTGCGGTTCTGTATCGAGACCGGCAGGCTGATGGTCGATGGGCCGCCCTCGGGTGACGGGCGGGACAGGACACCCAATACCAGGCGCGCGGTGTTTGCTGCCTTGCTGTCGACCGTCCCCTGCCGGCGGAGAAGTTCTATCGTCTCCAAGAAGCCTTGCACCTGGGCAGAAAAGGCTCCGATCGGCTGCAAGGTGGCATCGAGGGCGACGGTCCCATCCCCCTGGGCGGCGAGAGGCCCCCAATCGAGGCGCAGGTGTTTTGCCTCTATCGTGCCGCCATCGTCGCGCCATTGCGCGAGACCGATGTCCAGCGGTCCGGGAAGAATATCGCCAAGAATGTTGGCATCGACCACCGCCCGCGCCACCCGGTTACCAAGCGGCAGGATTGGCGATTCGGGCAGACCGAGTCCGCCGCCGTCGAACGCCACGGACCAACCGACTCCAAGATGATCCACCGGCGGCACGCTGGGCCGGCGAATCGTCGCCGTACCCGTCTCGAGGCTCCAAGCGCCAATTGCCGGCCCGCCGTCGAGCCGCAATCGCGCCAGATCGAAAACCGCGCGATCGACCTTGCCCGCCTCGAAGTCCAGCAACGACGTCAAACGATCCGCCGTCACGCTGTAGACCTCGCGACTGCCGCTGTCCGCCCGGACGATCTGATGTTCGCCCGTCAAGTCGAGGCTCACCTGCTGGAAGCGCCAGGGCCGGACTTTTGCCACGACGTGGGAGGCTTCCCACGACCAAACGCGATCGCCCGAGCCACCTGCCCAAAGGGTGGCCGTCGCCGTCGCGCTGAGCCAGAAGGGGTAGCCGTGAACGACAAAGCTCTGCCAGGTCACGATTTCACCTTGAGCCAGCCGTTCGTCACGCCAACGTTCGGCCGCGATGCACAGCTTGTCGGCAGCCACGAACCAATAGACGGTATAGACGACGATCAGCAGCACGACCACGCCAAGGCATGCCAGAGCAGCCGGCTGCCGCTTCCGAAGCGGGCGCTTGCCCATCGACGGGCCTTCGGATTCATGGGCTGGCGTGGGATTCGTCATGGGGTTCCTATTATTAGTGCGTTGTGCGGCCGGCGGCGAGGACTTAGCGTGGGCACTGCCGCCTATGACAAACGTCCCCGCTCCCGCATGGTGACCTTGCCGCCCCAATTCCCTTCGTCCATGCCGCCGTCGGAAGCGGCGCGGCGCGGCTGCCCCGTCGTCAGCGATGCCCATGGCGACATGTGGGTGTTCGGTTACGGTTCGCTGATGTGGCACCCGGACTTTCCGCATCGCGAAACATTGCCGGCCTTGTTGCGCGGCTATCACCGGGCGCTATGCATCTATTCGACCCGCTATCGCGGCACTACGGAATGTCCGGGCCTGGTGCTGGGCCTCGACCGGGGCGGGTCGTGCCGGGGGCGGGCGTTTCGGGTGGCGCGCGGCGATGCCGAAGCGGTGCGCGACTACCTGTGGGAACGCGAGATGATCGGCTATGCCTACCTCGCCAAATGGCTGCCGGTGCGCACGCCGCAGGGCACGGTGCGGGCGTTGGCCTTCACCGTCGACCGTTTGCGCAGCGCCGACTATGCCGGCCGGCTGGACGACGACAGCCTGCTCAACCTCATTCTCCGCGGACGCGGCCAACGAGGTACTTCGTTGGAATACCTGGAAAGCACGGTGCGCCATCTGGATGAATTGGGCATCCGCGAAGGCGAGTTGCATCGCCTTCTTGCCCTGGCGCGGCGACGCGCGATCTAAACGATCAGTCGGGAAAGCCATACAGGCGCGCCGGATTGTCGGCGAGAATGGCGTTGCGCGTCGCCGCGTCCGGGACGGCGTCGAGCAGGACATCGAGGCATGCCGCGGCGTCGGGTTTATTTTCCGGCGGAAATGGCGGATGAGGCCAGTTCAGCGCCCAGACCAGCCGGTCGGGTCGTGCCTCGGCCAGGGCGCGGATGCGCGGCACGACATCGGCATAGGGATGACCGACCGAGCCGTGATAAGGCGCGGATATCTTTACCCAGACGTTGCCGGTTTCCAGAAGGCGCAGCAGTGCGACGAAGCGGGGATCGTCGAGGCTCATGTTCTTGGGCAATCGGGCGATGTGGTCGATGACCACCGGCACCGAAAGTCCCCGCAACGGCGGCAGCCATTCGAGCGCCTTGGCGCCGTCCTCCTGGACCTGGACGTGCCAACCGATGTCGGCAAGGCGCGGCGCCAGGGCCGGTAAGTCTTCGATGCCAAGGTCGTTGGCCAGACCGGAACGGGTGATACGCACTCCGCGCATGCCGGCATCGTTCAGGGCTGCAAGCTCGGCCTTCGATACGTCGGGGCCGCAAGCGGCGATGCCGCGCGTCCGATCCAGGCCCAGTTCGCGGATCGCGTCCACCGAGCGGCGGTTGTCGGTGCCGTAGGCCGAGGGATGGACGATCACCGAGCGTTCGATGCCGAGATGGGCGCAGACGGCGCGGTACTCGGCAATGGTGGCATCCGGGTGGTGACGGCGCCCCTCGCCGCCGGCATAGGGATAGATCGCCTCGGGACCGTAGAAGTGCGAATGGCATTCGCAGGCCTTG
>CANITX010000196.1 GCA_947470575.1 Rhodospirillales bacterium | reverse complement strand
CTCCGCCTCGCGCAGCTTGCCGATAACTTCTTCAGGCCCGTGCTTCTTGCCCATGTTCCGTCTCCTTCAGGGTCCAGTCTAAGTTAACTTTTGGACCGCTCTAAAGGGAGCAGATCAAAGGGAAAAGTTAAATAATCTCAACGTTATAATACCCCCACCAATCTGCTAGGGGGTATTGCCCTTAGACCGCCAAAGCAGTTGCGGGCATTCATTCCGTGTCGCCACACAACGCCACCGTCCGCCAGGACGACGGCGAAACGGAGTGCAGTCATTGCAGAGCATCATCAGCGATAATCGGCTTTTGCTTTCGGTCCCCGAGACAGCAAAAACGCTGAGCATTGGGTTAACATCAACGTGGGCACTAATTGCTCGCGGCGCACTAGAAACTCGCCACATTGGCCGGCGCTGTCTAGTTACCAGCGAATCTATTCGCCGGGTTGCGGCCGAGGGCGTGCTGCCACCTGACGGTGAGGCAGAATAATGGGCACCGCATCCATAATCCGACTGCACCCGGCGCCGCCGCCGACCGTGCCAGCCGCCCGGACGAGGCTGCGGGATGCGGTTGCCGGACTCACCTATGCCGCCACGGCCCATGACGATCCTGACGCATGGGAGACGGCCCGCCGCTGCATCGCGGCCACTATGCCGGGGCAGGTGCCATCATGACGACGGTGCCAGTATTTAGGATACCGACGTCGGCAGCCGGCCGGCAATTCCTGACGGCGAATATTCCGAGTTTCCTGGGCGGTCGGAACCTTCGCGGCAAGTCCCTTTCGGAAATCAATTGGGACCGCGAGGCCGGCGAATCTGCCGAACTGGCACGGATGGCCCGCGCGGGGTTTGACCCGGACGAAGACGACGGGGGCGCGGCGTGACCGGTGGTTTTGTGCTGATTCATCGCAGCCTATGGGGGCACGTCGTCTTCCGGAACTTCACCGAGGCGGCGGCCTTTGCGTGGATGATTTCTCAGGCCGCATGGACACCGACGCGCGTCCGGTACAAGGGGCTAAACCTGAGCCTTGAACGCGGCCAGCTGGCCGTTTCCGGCCGCGACCTCGCGGTCAAATTCGGGTGGTCGGAAGCCCGGTGCAGGCGTTTTCTCAGTAGACTCGAAACCGACGCAATGATCGACGCAGCCAGCGACGCAGGCGTCAACGTCGTCACCATCAAGAACTATGACCGATATCAAGCGGTTACATCGGCCGAAGTCTTGCCCATCGGAAAGAGTGACGCACCTCCCGACGCACCCGGAGACGCAGCAGCGACGCAGCAGCGACGCACAGAACAAAGAACTAAACAAAAGAACTCTTATACGGGCGATTTCGAGGCGTTCTGGACCGCATTCCCCTCGCGGGGGAAGCACGCTAACCCGAAGTGGCCGGCCTTCCTGAGTTTCCAGGCGGCCATCACCCGAGGCATCCCTGCCGAGACCATCATCAAGGCGGCGGCCCTCTATGCCCGGTACATCGCGGCGGAGGGCAAGTCGGGGACCGATAAGGTTGCCCAGGCAAAGACGTGGTTGAGCGAACGCCGATGGGATGACGCCATAGAGACGGCTACCGTCCCCGACCGTTCCGGCTCCCGTCTGCGGGTGGCTATATGAGCGACCTTAGCGCGGCCCTCGCAGACCAGGGCATCCGGCTACGGTCCTATGCCATCGGCGAACACCGGACAACCTGTCCCGCCTGTTCGCATACGCGGAAGAAGAAAACCGATCCATGCCTTGCCGTGAAGATCGACGGGACGGCGGGGCGGCCTTCCATTGCCACCATTGCCAGATGGCCGGCAACGTGCCGTCCGATGCCGTGCGCGATCGTGGCGAACGCCCTGCGGCCCCCGTCCGCCGGCAGCGACCGCCGGCGCCGATTCCGCCGGCAGTGGACCCTGCCAAGCCTGAGACCATGTATCAATGGTTCCAGGGGCGGGGCATCGGTCGCGAGACGGTTGACCGCTTCGGCTGCTACGTCGCCGAACACTTTATGTTGCAAACCGGCAAGCCCGAGCGTTGCATGGTTTTCCCCTACGTATACCGGGGCGACCTCATTAACCGGAAATACCGGGATGCCGCGAAGAACTTCGCACAGGAAAAGGGCGCGGCCCGTACCCTGTTCAACGTGGACACCCTGGCCGGCCATGACACGGCGATATTCGTGGAAGGGGAACCGGACGTTCTGGCCATGGTTGAGGCCGGATTTCCCAATGTCGTCACCCTGCCGGACGGATCGCCGCCGATGCTGCGGGACGAAATGGACCCGACCGACAAGCGATACGAAGCCCTGGCAACGTGCGCCGACGATCTAACCCATATCCAACGGTTCATCATTGCCGGCGATATGGACGGCCCCGGCCGGAACCATGCCGAGGAATTGGTGCGCCGCCTTGGCCGCGAGAAGTGCTGGCGGGTGACGTGGCCGACCGTCAACGACGCCCCCCGGAAGGATGCCAACGAGACCCTACAGCTAGACGGGGCAAGCGTAGTCCGCGAATGCATCGACGCGGCCGAACCGTATCCGATCAAGGGCGTCTATTCGGGCGACGACTACGCGCAAGACCTGATCGACTTCTACGAGAACGGCCACAAGCGCGGCTTGTCTACCGGTTGGCCGGAACTGGATAAAATCCTCACCATCCGGCCGGGCGATTTGACTATCGTCACCGGCATTCCGAACGACGGTAAGTCCGAATTTCTAGACGCCCTTTTCGTCAACATGGCCCGCGCCCATGGCTGGAAATTCGGCCTATGCAGTTTCGAGAACAGCCCGCCGGAACACTTGGCGAAGCTGGCCGAGAAATATCTGCACACCCCGTTTTTTGACGGCTACACCCGCCGCATGAGCCGGTGTGAACTGGCGGCGGCGCACCGATGGCTTGGGCATCACTTCCACTTCGTCCGGGCGGAAGACGACTCCCCGACAATCGAATGGATTTTGGAGAAGGCCCGCGTCCTGGTACAGCGGTCGGGCATCCGGGGGTTCTGTCTAGACCCGTGGTCCGACGTGGAACACACCCGGCCGGGCAACATGACCGAGACCGAGTATATCGGCAAATCCTTGGCCACCATCCGGCGCTTCGCCAAGGCCAATGACGTGCATGTATGGGTAGTCGCGCACCCCCGCAGCCTACAGGCGGAACGGCAGGGCGAAAAGCCGATGCCGGGGCTTTACCAGATATCCGGCTCCGCCAATTGGGCGAACAAGGCGGACTTTGGCTTGACGATCTACCGGCCCGACAACGACGTGCCACTGACCGAAGTGCATGTGCTGAAAAGCCGGTTCAAATGGCTTGGCCAGAAGGGCAGCACGCGGCTTCGGTACCTCAAGGCCACAGGCGAATATTCCGACGATTTGGAGGCGTTGGCATGAGCGCCCATCTCGTTGCTGCTGCAGAGACGATTGCTCGAACAAGTAGATGCTACGGAGCCGATAATGACACTTAAAGGGTCACACATAGACGGATTGTCTCTGCCGACTATCGCCGATGATCGGGGCCTATCCGATGTTGAGGCAATTGCCGTTGCGAAACTGGACAGTGCCGCCCGTCGCCCCCGCGTTGAGATGGAGGGCACCAACGTCGGAATCGTCCCTCCGAGAAATTCGAGCAAGCCGAACTTGGCTAAGGCCATCGGCTGCGCAGCCCTCGGGTCGGGTGATGATGACTTCATCATCGGGCTCATCAAGGCGGCGGCGTTTATCTCGAAGACCCAAGGAAAATCGGACGCCGACGTAGCAGCAGAGGCCAACTTCATTTTGGCAGTCGTCAATGGCTTGAAGCCGAAGGACGAAGCCGAGGCCATGCTGGCAACCCAGATGGCTGTCGTCCATCGTGCGACCATGACCTACGCGAAGCGCTTAGAAAGTGCGACGGGTGTCGGCGAGAGCGACATAGCCGAACGTGCCTTGAACAGGCTGAGCCGGACCTACACCGTTCAAGTCGAGGCCTTGAAGCGGTATCGGTCTAACGGAACCCAGCGCGTCATCGTCGAGCGTGTCGTCGTCAACGAAGGCGGCCAAGCGATTGTTGGCGACGTTACCCACGGGGGGCGGGGCAGCAAAAATGGAGCCCGATAACCCCATGTCCAAGGTACGGCCCCCGTTCATGGATGCACCACGTTGCCATGCACATTCCAAGCGTTCAGGAATGCCGTGCGGCCAGCCAGCCATGAATGGTTGGAAGGTCTGCCGCTTCCATGGCGCCCGTGGTGGAGCGCCGAGAGGGCGTGCCCACGGCCGCTATCGACATGGCGGGCGCACCACTGAAGCCATAGCGGCGCGGCGAGAAATCCGGGAGCTAATCCGCAAGGCAATGGAGCTGGCGGGCCGACTATGAATTTCCCTCACCGTTGGCGTCATCGGCGGCCTGCAGAAGAAACACAGCCAGATCACGTGCCACGCTGCTTGTTAGCTGCGCCTGGATGAATAACCACTCGCCCGGCCAATAGTGATGAACATCACTCGCGAATAGCGTGTGATGGGGTTAGAGTTTATGGTCCATGGGTAGTGGACGCGATTTGCGTCGCAGGGGGGCACCATTGTGAGGTCAATATATCTGAGGATTGCTGCTGGCATTGCTACGGCATTCATAATAATTGGCTCATGTGCCGTGACGCCCGCAAAAGCCATACCAATCGCCATAGCTGATGCAGAGGCATCACTTCATATCCAAGCACTTCGTAAAAATGGAATTCCGGTGCAGGAAGTTGGTGGGATTGATTTGGGGCTTCCTGATGGACTGAGTATTCGATTAGTCACCTCAACGCCAGCCGAAGTGGTAGTTACACAGGGATCAGCTACTGCCGATCTCACGAGAACGATCTCGTTCAACAGCGCAGAATTTTCGCCCTCGTCTCTGCTGTCGGTCGATGATCGGTACATGCTTAATGTTCACGCCTCATCATCGGCTAACGCAGTCGGTGACCACGGAATTGCCGACTCCTATAACGTGTTCGTTTTCGACTGGACCAATGACCTTGCCCTCGTTCAACGTCTCCCTTGACGTGCTGACTGTGCTGACTGTGCTGACTGTGCTGCCAAGCTGATCTGTTCCTATCAGCCTAGGGAGACGTCAGGCAGGGGCAAGCTCACCAGCTGTAATTCAAGCCAAACCGCACCGTCTGCATAGTAAGCTTGACATGTTCAGGCGTGTGATTGGCGAGCGTAAAATAATCTGCGCCACCGAAGTCCGCATACAAATACTCAAGTTTAGCTGACCACGGTCCGCTGATCCGCTGCTCAACACCGCCACCAACAATCCAACCAGCTTTGTACTTCGTGCCGCTTGCGGGTCCGCTGACGTCCCGAGCCTCGATGTCCCCGACAGCAAGACCACCCGTCGCATAGATCATCGTTTTGCCCATCACCGAGCCAACACGACCACGGACCGTGCCGAACGCATCCAGCTTGGTGCCGCATTCATGTGTCCCGCCGCATACGCTCGACGAGCCCTTGATACCTGCCCAGCCGAGGTCGCCTTCCAGACCAACCAGCCAGTTACTGAACTGCCAATTGTAACCAGCAGTGACGCCGATCAAGCCACCATTCACTTTGTAGCTACCGTCCGCATCTTGTAGAACTGGTTCTAGTTCAACTGGTGCTAGTTCAACTGGTGCTGGTCCTCCACCGATAACAGTGGACTGCTGGCTCGAATTACCCCAACCAAACCCAGCGTTCACACCGACATAGCTTCGAGCCCACGACGCATCAGGTCCTGTTACCGTTTGTGCATCAGCCCCAGAGATTCCTAAAAGAAAAATAGGTATCATTACGATGATTTTATCCAACATTCCCCAGATATACCTCGTTTTTGAGCGCCATAGCTTGCCTATCCGGTTGTTACCTGCAAAATCGCATCCAATAATGACCCCACCTGACAATCTACGTTAACCATTGATTTAACTAAAGAATACCTCATTTCTGGGGGGCGCGTTTCGCGTCCAACCGTGACCCCCCTAAAGGGTGTAATCCCTCACAATATCAAAGCCTTATTGGTAGCGTCAGGGGGTCACGGTTGGACGCGATTTCACAGACAGACAACGTGATCGGCCCCCATTAGGTGGTCCGGGTTGAATGTTAGTGCATTGCTTCCTCCCTGGCCATTGCCGGCTGTAGGTG
>CANITX010000195.1 GCA_947470575.1 Rhodospirillales bacterium | reverse complement strand
CGGTACCTCGAGAAGGCCATCAAGTACGACGAGTACCAGTATGGAGCCTACGACCAGCTTGGCCGCTCCTACATGGCGCTCGGCAAGAAGGCCGAGGCGCAACAGGCGCTCGACGCGCTCAACGCCAAGGCCCAGGCCTGCGGCGACACCTGCGCGCCGGCGCTGATCGCTGCACGCGACGGCCTGAAGAGCGTCGTCGAGGGTAGCGCGCCGGCCGCCGCACCGGCGCCCCAGTCACTGCTGTTCGGCCCGCAGACCGAACCTCGAGCGGCCTACATGGACGCGGTGGCGATGATCAACAGCGGCAAATTCGAGGACGCCATCGCGAGCCTGAAGGCGCTGGGTGCGGCCATCGGTCCCAACGCGGACGTGCTGAACTACCTCGGCTATTCGAGCCGCAAGCTGGGACGCTTCGACCAGGCACTGGGCTATTACGAGCAGGCGCTGGCGCTCGACCCGAACCAGCGCGGCGCCCATGAATATCTCGGCGAGCTGTTCGTCGAACTGCGCCAGATGGACAAGGCCCGCGCCCAGCTCGCCACCCTCGACCGGCTGTGCCCCTATGGCTGCACCGAACGCGAAATGCTGGCCGACAGGATCGAGGCGGTGCTGGTTGGCGCGAATTAGCCTGCTGCTGCTCGCACTGGCCGGCATGGCGATCGCCATGCCGGCCCAGGCGCTCGACGACCTGAACTGGCTGTCGCCCGACGCCGACCGTGCCGCGGCGCTGACCACGGCGCCGGCGGAATGCCTGGCGAGGCCGGCCGACCCCGGACAGGCGTGGCGCGTGTCGCTGGGGCAGGTGGCGTTCCGCTCGCCGGCGCTGCTGGGCGGGCTGGCGGCGCGCAACGGCATGTCCTGCGACACCTGTCACCGCAACGGCCACGGCAATCCGGCCTTCTTCATCGCCGGCGTGTCCGGCGCGCCGGGGACCGCCGACGTCACCTCGGCCATCTTCAGCCAGACGCGGGGCGACGACACGGCGAATCCGGTGCCGATCCCGGACCTGACCGATGCTGCCGGCAAATCCAGCTTTGGCACCATGCGACCGGCCCGAGACCTGCCCGGCTTCGTGCACTCGGTGATGGTCGAGGAGTTCCAGGGCCAGGAGCCGGCGCCCGCTGTCGCCGAGGGCCTCGTCGCCTATGTGGGGGCGTTGAAGCAAAGCGCCTGTCCCAGCGAGGCGACGATCCCGCTGAGCTTTGATCACGCGGCGCGCGAATTGTCCGATACCTATGCTGTCCTGTTCGCCACCATGGATCGGCACGACCCCAAGGCCGCCGATTTCGTGCTGCGATCGCTGAACCTGGCGCTGGGCCGGCTGGCGCAGCGATTTCCCGGTGCGCCCGAGGCGGTGGGGACGCTGCCGGCGCTGGGCCGCGACCTGGGCGCCATCCGGCCGCTGATCCGCGACGATCCGGAGGCGGCACGGCGCGCCCTGACGGCATGGCGCGCGAGGATGGATGCGGCGCTGAGGACGCTGTCTGCGCACGAAAGCATGTTCGACCGGCGGGCCGTGGAACGGTTTCTGAACGCGGTCCGCTGAAGTACCCTGCGTCCATGCTGTCGCCCTTTCAGCACCTGATCTTCGACGTCGCCGCGTGGCTGGCCGCGCTGGGGCTGGCGGCCGCGCTGCTGCTGCGCCAGAAACAGCGGTTTCCGTCGCTGCCCAACGCGCGCGCCGGGCGCGGCTGGTTCCTGTCGCTGGCCGCCGGCTCCGTCATCGGCAGCTATCTGTTCGGCACCGCCAATCTCTGGCTTTCCGGCGGCGAGGGCGTGTCGCGGTCGATTCTCGGTGCGCTGGCGGGTGCGATCCTCGCCGTCGAGCTTTACAAGCGCGCGGTGGGCCTGACCGGCTCGACCGGCGGCGTGCTGGCCGCGCCGCTGGCGCTGGGCATCGCCGTCGGCCGCATCGGCTGTCACCTGGCCGGCATCGCCGACTTCACCTATGGCGTTCCGACCGGCGGCGCCTGGGGCGTCGACATGGGCGACGGCATCCCGCGCTGGCCGGTGGCGCTGATCGAGGCCGGGGTGATGGCGGCGACCGCCGCCGGATTGCTGCTCTGGCTTTGGCGCAGGCCCGATTCTATGCTGGCGCGTGGTTTCGCGGTGTTTTGCCTGATCTATGGAATGGAGCGCTTCGTTCTGGAATTCCTGAAGCCCTACGCGCCCGTCGCCGGCCCGTTCAACCTGTTCCACCTGCTGTGCGCGGCGCTGATGCTCTATGGCGCCGTGCAGTTGCGGCGGCCGATGCCTCGGGAGACCGCTCTTGCGTAGCGCCGCGCCCTACATCTTCCACAGCCAGACCATGTCGCTGTGCGAGACCTGCCACGACACGGTGCCGGCCAAGGTGATCCTGGAAGGCGGCAAGGCGTTCTTCGTCAAGCGCTGCCCGGACCACGGCGTGCAGAAGACGCTGGTGTCGACCGACGCCGACTATTTCCAGCTCGCCAAGTCGTTCCTCAAGCCCGGCGACCGGCCGCAGCACCTGGCCGGGCGCACCGACTATGGCTGTCCCTGGGACTGCGGCCTGTGCCCGGACCACGAACAGCACTCCTGCCTCGCCATCGTCGAGATCAACGAGATCTGCAACATCGCCTGCCCGGTCTGCTTCGCCGATTCGACCCCGCACAAGGGCGGCCACCGCACCCTCGACGAGGTACGGCGCATGCTGGACACCGTGGTGAAGGCCGAGGGCGAGGCCGACCTGGTGCAGCTGTCCGGCGGCGAGCCGACCCTGCACCCGCAGTTCTTCGAGATCCTGGCCGAATGCAAGGCGCGGCCGATCCGCCACATCATGATCAACACCAACGGCATCCGCATCGCCGAGGAGCCGGACTTCGCCCGGCGGCTGGCCGACTTCACGCCCGGCCTCGAGGTCTACCTGCAGTTCGACTCGCTGCGTCCCGCCGCGCTGAAGGCGATCCGCGCCGCCGACATGACCCGCATCCGCCGCCAGGCGCTGGAGAATTTGGAGGCGGCCGGTGTCGCCACCACGCTGGTCTGCGTCGTCAGCCGCGGCCACAACGACGACGAGATGGGCGAGATCGTCCGCCATGCGCTGGAATGGTCGTGCGTGCGCGGCGTCACCTTCCAGCCGGTGCAGCTGGCGGGACGGGTGCCGGAAACGGCCAAGAGTCAGCGCGTGGTCCTGTCGGAGATCCGCCGCAACTTGGGCGAGGACGGCACCGTGTTCGGCCTCGACGACATCATCCCGTTGCCTTGCCATCCGGAGATGATCGCCATCGCCTATGGACTGCGGAAGGGACGCACGGTGGTGCCGGTCACCTCGCTGATCCCGCGCGAGGAGTTCCTTGCCGCCGCGCCGAACGCCATCACCTTCGAGAAGAACGTGGCGCTGCGCGACAAGCTGGTCGACCTGTTCTCGCTGGGCACCTTCACCGACTCGACCGAGAAGATGGCCCAGTTCCTGTGCTGCCTGCCCGAGTTCCCGCAGCCGGAGAACCTGGGCTATGCCGACATCTTCCGCGTCGCCATCGTCGAGTTCATGGACGCCTACAATTTCTGCGTCGGCAGCGTGAAGCGCAGCTGCATCCACTTCGCCACGCTGGACGGCCGGATGATCCCGTTCGACACCTACAACCTGTTTTACCGCAACAACCGGATCGGCGGCATCAGGCGGCGGCTCGACCGCGTGCGCGATGCCCGCCGGGAAAGCATCGACGCATGAGCACACCCAATCCGGCGCAACCGCCGCGCGACTATTCTGGCGTCCGCCGCTTCTTCGCCGGCGTGATGATGGCCGCGGGCGCGCTGCTGGTCCTGCTCTGCGGCGCCTGCACCATCGCAATCGCGATCGACGATTCGAGCTGGGCAGGGGTGGCGATCTTCGTCGGCATGTTCGGCCTGGTCCCCGGCGCCGGCCTGATCATCATCGGCCGCGTGCTCTGGCGGAAATGAGCATGATTCGGCCGCCATATTAGGTCGAGCCAGTACGCCGTTTCGGCCATCCTCGGCCGCTGTTGAGGACGATGAAGAATCTCCACCTGCGCTGGCCGGTGTGACCAACACGGCAGGGGCGCGGTCCGCCAGGATCAGGGCACGCGGCCAGGGCGGTAGGCCAGCCAGTAGGCCAGCGCCACGCCACCGGCGCCGCCGACGATATTGCCCAGGGTGACAGGGAGCAAATTGGCGGCAAAGCCCGCCGCACTGGGGGACAATCCGGCCGCCCAGCCCTGCGGGATCAGGTACATGTTGGCGACGGAATGCTCGAGACCCAGGGTCACGAACGCGGTGATCGGCCAGAGTATCGCCAGTATCTTGCCGGCCACGTCGCGGGCGGCGAGGGACAGCCAGACCGCCAGGCAGACGAGGATATTGCAGAGCACGCCGCGAGCGAACGCCTCGACAGGCGGCAGCGCGAGCTTGGCTGAGGCGATGCGAGCCGCGACCTCGCCCATCGGGCCGTCGAGCAGGCCGGTGGCGGCCATCAGGGCGGCGACGAGCAGCGCGCCGGCCATGTTGCCCGTGTAGACGACCAGCCAGTTGCGGAGCAGCGCCCCCGGGCCGATTCGCCGGTCGACGGCGGCCATCGTCATCAGCGCGTTGCCGGTGAACAGTTCGGCGCCGCCCACCACGACGAGGATCAGGCCCAGCGAAAAGGCCACGCCGCCCAACAGCCTGGCGGCGCCGGAACCGGGCACGGATCCGATCAGGGCCGCCGTGTAGAACGCCCCGCCGAGCGCGATGAAGGCGCCCGCCAGCACCGCCAGCGTCGCGAGCTGAACCAGCGGCAGGGCCGCCTTCGCCACGCCCACCTCTTCAACGAGCCGCGCGATCGCCGCCGGCTTGTAGGCGTCGAGGCCGGTCGGATTCGTCTGTTGCTGGTCTGTCATGATCGCCCCCGGTCGCAGCTCGCCGACAGCATGGCACCCGCCCGCCCCGGAGGGAACCGGCGTTGCCGTGTTGTGATCGACGGCCAAGGGCGGGATGGGCCACGGCCCGCGTCACGGATCGAGGTTCCGGCCATGCTGTCGGTGGTTGCCATCGTCAGCGGCAGCAAGGCGTGGTACCACGCGGCTGCGGCTCCATCCTCCTCATGCCAGACAGGCCCTGAATTATGCCGGAAAAGCCCATTGCCGCGCTCCTGATGTCGCCCACCAGGTTCCTGTTCTTCACCGGCAAGGGCGGCGTCGGCAAGACGTCACTTTCCTGCGCCGTGGCGCTTGCCTTGGCGGATGCAGGAAGACGCGTGCTGCTGGTGAGCACGGATCCAGCCTCCAACCTCGACGAGATGCTTGCGGTGAAGCTGGACGACTCGCCCCGCCAGGTTCCTGGCGTTGCCAACCTCTTCGCCCTCAACATCGACCCGGAGACGGCGGCGGATGCTTATCGCGCGCGGGTGCTCGCTCAGCTTCCGGCGAGCGCCTCGACACCAGAGCGTCAAGGCGTGCTCGAACAGTTGTCCGGCGCCTGTACGACCGAAATCGCGGCTTTCGACGAGTTCGCCGGCCTGCTGGCCGGAGACGCCGCGGAATACGACAATGTGGTGTTCGACACGGCCCCCACCGGCCACACCCTGCGACTGTTGAGCCTGCCAAAGGCCTGGTCGGGCTTTCTCGAGGGCAATGATCGCGGCGCATCCTGTCTCGGCCCCCATTCCGGCCTCAAGATGCAGGAGCATCGCTTCAACGATGCTCTGGGTGCGCTTTCGGACCCGATCCAGACAACCGTCGTTCTCGTGACCCGGCCGGAACCGTCGGCGATCAGGGAGGCGGCACGCACGTCCGGCGAGCTCAAGGAATTGGGCCTGTCCAACCAGCTGCTTGCCATCAACGGCGTCTTTACTGCAACCGACCGGGAGGATGCCGTCGCGCTCACCCTCGAACGGGGCGGCGCCAAGGCGATCCGCGAGATGCCGGAGGAACTGGCCTCGCTGCCAAGCCTGAACATCGCACTGCGTGCCTTCGACATGGTCGGGCTTCCCGCATTGCGCGCGCTCCTGCAGCCCGGCGCCGAAGAGAAGCCGGGCGGTAGGGTCCGGACTCATTTAGCCCAGTAGGTCACGGTGGCAGCGATGAGAACGCCGGAGAGGAAGTTTTCGGCGATTTTGTCGTATCGGGTTGCGATGCGTCGGAAATCCTTGAGCCTAGCCCACAGTCG
>CANITX010000194.1 GCA_947470575.1 Rhodospirillales bacterium | reverse complement strand
GATGACGGCCAGGCGAGTCTGCACCAAGGCAATGCCGGCACTTACCAGCCGCCCCTGCCCATCGGGCCCACGATGATGAAGGGCGGCGCTCAGGCGGTCGAGAATATCGTCAGCCGGCGTGGCGCCATCGATGGTCATCAAGCCGGCGATGCCGCACATCAGGAGGCTATCTTCTGGAAAAAATCCATGTACTGGCGGATCACCTGGGCTTCGGTGAAGCGCGACTGGTAAGCGGCATGTCCGTTACGCGCCAAGCGGTCGCTGACCGCATCGTCCGTCAAAATGTAACGGATGGCCTGCCCCATCGTCATGGCGTCGTCCACCGGTACCAGGATGCCGCTCTCCATGTGCTCGATGAGCCCGGCAGGCCCTGTGGCATCGCTGGCGATCACCGGGCGGCCTTGCGCCCAAGCCTCAATGATGACGTTGCCCAGCGGTTCGTGCCGCGACGCGCAAACGAAAAGGTCCGCGGCGGCCAATAATGCCGGCACATCGTCGCGCCAACCGAGAAAGCGTACGCGCGGTTTGACTCCAAGGCGCTCCGCGTGTTCCTCCAATTGGCCGCGCAAGGGGCCTTCGCCGGCGATCCATAAATAGGCGTCGGGGGCATACTGCATGGCCTTGATCAGGACATCGAAACCCTTGTTTTCATGCAGCCGCCCCAGCCCCAGAACCAACGGCGCGCTGGCCGGCGTGAACAGGTCGGACCGGGCCGCCGGCGGGACATGCTTGCCGTCGACGAAATTGGGCAGGTAGTGCACCCGATCCTCCGCCCAACCGGCGTTTTGCAAATATCCGCGAATGTCCTCGGTATTGCCCACCAGGTGATCGCAGCGCTTGTAGTACTTGAGGTCGTAATAGCCGCCCAACCGCCCGACATGAATGAAGTCGCCTCGCGGACAAAAGCTGGTGGCGCGATTCATCCAGGTCAGCACGATATCGGGCTTGAACGACGCGATCTCGCGGCGCAACCCAAGTCGTGTCGAAAGGTCGAAGCGGCCGCCAAATGTCAGCTCCACGGGGGCCATGCCGCCGGCCCGCAGGGCAGCGGCCCGACGCGGATTGCGGCGAATGACCACCCGCTGCTCCACACCGGCGCGATGCAAGGCCACCGCCAGTCGAACGAAAAACGCCTCGGCGCCGCCGAACTCGGCCCCGGCGATGGCTTGCAGCACCCGCATCAGTTAATCAACTCCTCGAAAGCTATGGCCGCGTCGTTCCAACCCCACGACCTCTGGCTCGCCAGTGCCGAGGCGTGGTAGCGGCGCCAAGTGTCATCGTTGGCGAGGATATCCACCGCCGCCGTCGCAAAGCTGTCGTCGTCCACCGCAACGACGCCGGTTCGGCGATCGATCACCCGTTCGACCACCGACCCCAAATTCTGCACCACGGCGGGGACTCCCATGGCCTGCGCCTCGCCCACCGCGAGACAAAAGGTTTCGTTGAGGTCGCCACGGTAAAGCATGGCGCGAGAGGCACGCAACTCCTCGATCAGGGTGGCCTTCGGCACCGGTTCGCGCAAGACCACGCCCGACGGGCGCAGCTTCCGGGCCTGATCCAACACCCGTTCCATCTCCCCCGCCTTGGCCTGCCCGGTCCCGCCATAAGTGGCCGGGCCGGAGAACAGGTGCAGTTCGGCGCCCGGCACCCGGGGGCGGATTCGCGCCGCCCACAGGTCGAGCAGCCAGTCGAGACCGCGCAATGGATTGGACGTGAAGATGGCGCGCGGCGGCGGCGGCGCATGCGCCGTTTCGGCCGTCCGGAAGGCATCGGGGATGCCGTAAGGAATAACGACGCGCTCGCCACCCGGCGCCCAGCTCGGATAGGTGGCAGCATGAACGTTACCGATAAATATGATCGCCGGCTTATGGCGCCACAGTTTCGATAGATAGCGCCACTTCATCAGGTAGGACGCCGGATTGTGAATCCAGAACACCATCCGCCGTGCCTTGGGCATCGCCGTCAGCAGCTTGTCGCCACGGTTGGCGATGTATAGGTCCGCCGTCTCCGGCAGACCGTCGCCGATCGGCGTCCAGGCGACGCCCTTGTGCGCCATGGCCCGTTCGCACTTATTGCAGACGCGCACCTCATGGCCGCGCGCCGCCAGCGCCTCGGCCAACGCCACGACGGACGATTCGACGCCACCCAGCGGCCGCCGGTCGGGTGTGGTACCGTCGAAGACGATACCGTCGTCGGCCAAGACGATACGCGCCATTCAATCGTCCTCAAGTCGGGCTTTGAGGTGAGAGATGAGCGGATAAAGCCCGGCAAAGATGGCAATCAAAAGGCCATGACCGCCTTCGCGATATCCTTTGCGTAGGACGTAGCATTTGAAGAATCGAGAAAACAGCCGGCGGACGTTGCTGGCCAAGCTCCCGATGTTGCCCGACTCGCGCAAGTCGCGGGCGCGCGCCGTCGAATAGCTGTCGAGCCGCCGGATCATATCCGAGATATTGCGGTCGACGTCGTGGCGCAATCGGGCGTTCAGCATCGGCCCCTTGCGGCCGCGCCAGACCAAGCTGGGGTGAACCCGCTGCGGACCCCAGGTCTTCACCCCCCGGCGAAACAACCCCGGATAGGCGGCCTTGCCATAGGACGCGCCCCAACCCCAGCGCACCAAGCGGCCACCGATGTAGTTGTCCACCAGGATTTCGTGCCAATCGAACGCCGTCGTCTCGATCGTCCGGCGGATTTCATGGGCCAGTTCCGCCGGCACGGTTTCATCGGCATCGACTTCAAATATCCAGGCGCCTTGGCAGGCCGCGATGCCGGCGTTGCGGCGTTCGCCCTCCCGTTCCCAAGCGCCCTCGACGATACGCGCCCCTTGTGCCTCGGCAATACGTTTCGAATCGTCGGTGCAGCGGTCGAGCAGGACGACAATTTCGTCGGCGAACTGCAACGCCGCCAAACAGCCCGGCAGGCGCGCCTCTTCGTTGCGCACCGTGATCAGGGCCGAAAGTGCCAATTCGCTCATGCCGCCGCACCTTGATACCGGCGCCACAGGCCCTGTGCTGCCGTTGCCGCTGACTCGACCGATAGGCCGTCCATCAGCGTTCCCGTCCGACGGTGGTCGAATCCGGGCGGAAAAATAGTGTCGTAGGATTGCTCGGTCCGGACCGCTGCGGCGAGCGGACCGCAGGGCGCGTAATGGACCTCCTGGCTGGGTCCGAACAGGCCAAGGGTGGGAATGCCGGTACTGGCGGCCAGATGCATCAATCCCGAATCGTTGCCGATATAAAGGGCCGTGCGGGCCAGACAGGCATGTACGGTGGCCAGGTCGAGCCCGAGCACCAAGTCGATACGTCGATGTTCGGGGATTGCCTCGATCACCGGCAAGGCCTGTGGCCGTTCGTCGTCGCGCCCGAACACTGCCACCCGGGCGCCGGGCAGGATGCCCTGCGGGCCGGTCAGCCGCTCGATCAGTTCGACGAATCGCTCCGCCCGCCAGGTCTTGCCGATCCAATTGGCGGTCGGTCCGATGGCTAACACCGGCGGACCGTCCGGCACCAAACGCGCTGCCCGCTCGCGCGCCTCGGCGCTGGTCCAGACGCGGGGCGACGGCGGGGCCGATTCCAAACCCAAGACACGGGCCAGTTGGACGAGGCGATGTTCGTCCGGGCGGCTGCGGCCCATGCCGAACCGCCGCTTGGCCCACAACAAATAGGTGATCGGCGCGTTGCGCAGGTCGACGACGATATCCCAGCAGCACCCGACGCAGGCGGTCCACAGGCCCAGCCAGTGCAGGGACAACACCATCTTGTCGAGCACGATCAGCTTTTCGAGCCCGGGCACCGCGGGAAACAGACTGGCGGCCGCCGGACCGCAGGCGATGGTAAGCCGTGCGCCCGGATGCGCCCGGGTCAGGTGGTCGAGCAATCCGGTGGACAGGATCGCATCGCCGACTCGGGTAGCCGTGACGAACAGAATCCTCACCGGACGCAACCTTCCTCGCCGTCGGCGGCCACGACCTTCCCCCGTCGGGAGACCCTGGCGCCGCTGGTGACAAATCGACGGGTGTTTATACAGCCGCCCCAGGCCCTTGCAAGGCGCGCAGCGGACCGCCGGGCCCTCCGCCGATGTTCGCCCCCTTGCCCAGGACGGGGCCTGGGGCTAAACCGGTCGGCCATGAGCGCCTTGTCCTATAGCCTGCTTGACGACCGCGGCATCATCGCCGTAACCGGACCGGATGCCCGGGCCTTTCTGCAAGGGCTCGTGTCCAACGATATGGCGGACGTATCGCCCTTCCGGGCTGTCTGGGCCGCATTCCTCACGCCCCAGGGCAAGTATCTCCACGACTTCTTCGTGATCCAGGCTGACGATGACACATTGTTCCTGGAGGGGGAGCGGGCGCGGCTGGACGACCTTATGCGCCGGCTGCGCATGTACCGACTGCGCTCCAAGATCGAACTCGCCCGACGGGACGACCTGGCCGTTACCGCCGTCTTCGGCACCGGAGCAGCTCCTGCGTTCGGCTTGGCCGATGCGCCCGGGACGGCTGCCCGTTTCGGCGGCGGCATTGCCTATGTCGATCCGCGCCTCGCCTCGACGGGTGTCCGCGTGGTCTTGCTCCACCCGATGACCGCCGCCGCCATGGCCCGCATAGGCGCCGAACCGGTTCCTGCCGCAGCCTACCATCGCCTGCGCATCGGCCTCGGACTGCCCGATGGCAGCCGCGACATGATCGTCGACAAATCGGTGCTGCTCGAAGGAGGCTTCGAGGAATTGAATGGCGTCGACTTCAACAAGGGCTGCTATCTGGGCCAGGAAGTGACCGCCCGTACCAAGCATCGCGGCCTGCTCAAACGACGCCTGTTGCCGGTCGGCATCGAAGGGTCGCCTCCTGAGCCCGGCACGCCGGTCAAGCGCGACGGTCATGAAGTGGGGGAAGTGCGCTCCGCCAGTGACGGCATGGCCCTTGCCTTTCTCCGGCTCGACGCCCTCGGCGACGCGGGGCCGCCGCTGATGGCCGGATCGTCGCGCCTGATTCCACATCGACCGACATGGTTTCATCCCGATACGGAGCGGTCCGGCACATGAACGACGCCCTGAAGCGCGCCCCCGCGGCGTTAGCCCCCGTCGCCGCGATTTTCGCGCACCGCATTGCCGAATTTGGCGCTCAACCGCACGGCGTGTTCTGGCGCACCCGCGACGGCCAGCAAATGCGTTTCGACATTCTGCTCGGCGTGATGGAGCTCGGCGACCTGGAAAAGCCGGGTGCCACATTCAACGATCTCGGATGCGGCTACGGGGCGTTGTTCAAGTATATCCAGAATATGCCTTTCATGAAGGGCGGACGTTACGTCGGTTACGATATCTGCGAGGAGATGGTCGAACTCGCCCGCCGCCATGTGCACGATCCGCGCGCCACCTTCATCCACTCCCTGGTGGCGACGCGCGAGGCCGATTACTCCTTCGTCTCCGGGACCTTCAACATGCGCATCGACATCGACGATGCGGAGTGGCTGGAGATCATCAAGGCCAGCCTCGTCCAGATGTGGTCGAAAACCCGCAAGGGGCTCGCCTTCAACATGCTGAGCAGCTACGACAAGGGGCCGCGCCAGGGCGACCTGTATTATGCCGACCCCTGCGTCTTCTTCGATTTCTGCATGCACCAGATGGGACCGAACGTCACCTTGCTGCATGACTACCCGCTCAAGGAATGGACGATTTTCGCCCGGCGCTAGGTGTTCAAGTCATATCGGCCTTCAACGAAGTAGCAATCGGACGCGAGCGCGCAACAGTGCCGACACGGGTAAACCGGTCCGCATCCCTGAGGCCAGCTCGTCTCGTCGGCGATTCGACCGATCGCCACACTTCAAATCTGTAAGACCGCCCAAAATCCTTAGTACCGCCGTTCATGATCTCACTTCACCTGCCGGCTGCTGCAAGCCGCGGTAGGCACCAATACGAAACCGCCCAAGCAACTCCTTCGGCGAGTTCACACGGCAAATGAACCATCTATGTAATTGATATAAAATTATTTTATCAAACAATACTCTGGTGGTGCATCTTGGCCCAATCGACGAGCTGTCCGCGCGCTCATCGCTCATGTTTCCATGTGTGGCAATTACGCCACACCTAGGAATAATTGTGCACTTAAGCGCTTTCTAATTGGTGCGTAACCCAT
>CANITX010000193.1 GCA_947470575.1 Rhodospirillales bacterium | reverse complement strand
TATCACCTTCACGCCGAAGGTGGTCGATGCGCTGACCCTCGATATCGAAGCCAGCGAGCCGGTGCCGATCCTGCCGACCCAGATGGGCGTCATGGCCATCGTCTCGCCGAAGGTGACGCGCGAGAAGCTGACCGACGAGCCGGTCGGCACCGGCCCCTATCTGTACGATCACTGGAAGCGCGGCGAGGAAGTGGTGCTCAAGCGCAACCCCAACTACTGGGGCGCCAAGCCCGACATCGAACAGGCCAAATACGTCTGGCGCAACGAATCCTCGGTGCGCGCTTCGATGGTCAAGATCGGCGAGGCCGATTTCGCACCCGTGATCGCGCCGCAGGACGCCACCGATCCGAAGATGGACTTCAGCTACCTCAATTCCGAAACCTCGTGGCTGAAGATCGACGTCACCCGCGCGCCGCTCGACGACCGCCGGGTGCGCCTCGCCATGAACTACGCCATCGACCGCAACGGCCTGCGCGGCAGCCTGTTCCCCAAGGACGTCATCCCGGCGACCCAGGTGGTGATCCCCGCCGTGCTCGGCCACAACAACGAGATCGATAAGAAGGTGTGGCCCTACGATCCGGCCAAGGCCAAGGCGTTGATCGCCGAAGCCAAGGCGGCCGGCGTGCCGGTCGACAAAGAGATCGTGCTGGTCGGGCGCATCAATTACTACCCGAACGGCCAGGAAGCGATGGAAGCCATGATGGGCATGCTCAATGCCGTCGGCTTCAACATCAAGTTGATCATGTACGAAGTCAACCAGTGGACGAGCATCAACCGCCAGCCCTTCAAGGAAGATCGCGGCCCGACCATCGTCCAGTCGATGCACGACAACAACAACGGCGACGCCGTGTTCTCGGCCTATCCCCGTTACGGCTGCCAGGGCATCAGCTCCAACACCTGCGATCCCAAGCTGGAAGAGCTGATCACCAAGGCGGCGACGCTGTCGGGCGAGGAGCGGTCGAAGACCTGGCAGGAAGCCTTCCGCTACATCTACGAAGACATGGTCGCCGACGTGAACATGTTCCACATGGTCGGCTTCTCGCGCGTCGGCCCGCGCATCGACTTCAAGCCCTCGGTGGCCACCAACAGCGAAATTCAGATCGCCCAGATGAAACTGAAATAAGCAACGTCCGAGAACCGATACCGGCGGCCGGGAGAAATCCCGGCCGCTGTTTTTTTATAGTCATGAACAGGGCACAACGGCGGACGTCGACGAGGGGCAAGCATGTGCGGGCGCTACACCACAACGATGACCTGGAGGGAAATGCACGATCTCTACCGGATCACCGAAGGCGTACCGGCGCTCAACCTTGAGCCGAACTACAACGTCACGCCGACCAGCCGCATGCCCATCGTGCGCGACCGGGAAGCGGATGGCCGCGAAGCCGTTCTGGCCCGCTGGGGTCTCATACCCTTCTGGCACAAGGGCGACATCAAGACCGCCCGGATGCTCAACAACGCCCGCGCCGAGACCGTGTCTTCGCTCGCCTCGTTCCGGGAACCGTTCCGGCGTCGCCGCTGCATCGTGCCGGCCGATGGCTTCTATGAATGGACGGGCGAAAAGCAGGCCCGGCTGCCCTGGTACATCGGCATGGGCGACGGCGGCACCCTCTCCATGGCCGGCCTGTGGGACCGATGGGAGCCGAAGGACGGCTCGCCGCCCGTCGACAGCTTCGCCATCCTCACGACCGGGCCGAACAAGATCATGGCGCCGATCCACGAGCGGATGCCGGTGTTTCTCGACCCGCCCCAATTCGATGCTTGGCTGAACGCCAAAACCGATGCGCCCGACCTGCTGGCGATGCTGCGGCCCTACCGCGATGACGCCCTGATCGCCTACCGGGTCTCGACCGAGGTCAACAGCAACCGCAGCGCGGGAGCCCACCTGACGCAGCCGCTGACGGACGAACCTCGGCAGCCGACGCTGCTATAACCGGGCGGCCGGCGGAGCCGCCGGGGGAGGGGCAGGGAGAGGGGGCGGCTCCACGAAAGACGCGCCGCGACACCCCCCTCTTTTTCCCCCATCCCCCATCGCCCGCCTTCGGTGTAGGATGCCCCCAACCGCGTCGAAAAAGCCGATCACTGACAGGGAGACATGCTTATGACCACCGCGCGTTACCGCCTGCTTGCCGCCGCCCCGGTATGGGCTGCGACAGCCTTGCTCGCCGCCGGCCTCGCCGCCCCTGGGGCCCATGCCCAGGGCGCCAAGGGCAACAACATCGTCATCGTTCTGCCCGAGGAACCGACCGGGCTCGACGGCTGCAACATGGACAGCTCCTTCGTCGGGCGCGTCGTCAAGCAGAACATCACCGAAACGATCACCGAGATCGATCCCAACGACGGCAGCGTCAAGCCGCGCCTCGCCGTGTCCTGGGACAAGATCGACGACAAGACCTGGCGCTTCAAGCTGCGCCCCGGCGTCAAGTTCACCGACGGCGCGCCGCTGACCGCCCAGAACATCGCCGACTCCATGGAGCGCATGATGAGCAAGGAGGCGGTGACCGCCGCCAACGGCACCAAGGCCGGGCTCGATTGCACCATCCGCACCCGGATGTTTTCCAACATCGCGCTCAAGGGCAAGGCCATCGACGATTTGACCCTGGAGATTTCCGCCGACAAGCCGGTGCCGATCCTGCCGACCCAGATGGGCATCATGCCGGTGATGTCGCCCAACTCGCCGAAGGACAAGCTGACCAACACCCCGGTCGGCACCGGTCCTTATGTTTACGTCAACTGGGTCTCGGGCCAGGAAATCAACCTCAAGCGCAACGACAACTATTGGGGCGCCAAGCCCGACGTCGAAGGCGCCAAATTCGTCTGGCGCAACGAGTCTTCGGTGCGCGCCTCGATGGTCAAGATCGGCGAGGCCGATTTCGCCCCGCAGATCGCGCCCCAGGAAGCCACCGATCCGAAGATGGACGTCAGCTACCTGAACGCCGAAACCACTTGGCTGCGCATCGACATGACGCGCAAGCCGATGGACGACATCCGCATCCGCCGGGCGATGAATTACGCCATCGACCGCAACGCCATGCGCGGCTCGATCCTGCCCAAGGACGTCATCCCGGCGACCCAGGTGGTCATCCCCTCGGTGTTCGGCCATAACAACGAACTCGACAAGAAGGTCTGGGCCTACGATCCGGCCAAGGCCAAGGCGCTGATCGCCGAAGCCAAGAAGGACGGCGCCCCGGTCGACCGGGAAATCATCCTGATCGGGCGCACCAGCTACTACCCGAACGGCCAGGAAGCCATGGAAGCGATGATGGGCATGCTCACCGCCGTCGGCTTCAACATCAAATTGCAGATGCTCGAAGTCGGCCAGTGGAACAGCGTCAACCGCAAGCCCTGGGCCGAGGACCGTCCGGCCATCCTGCTCCAGTCGATGCACGACAACGATAAGGGCGACGCGTCCTTCTCGGCCTATCCGCGTTACGGCTGCGAGGCGCTGACCTCCAACGTCTGCGACCCGGAACTGGATAAGAAGATCAATCTGGCCGCCACGCTGACCGGCGCCGAGCGCGCCAAGACCTATCAGGAGGTCTTCCGCATCCTCTACGAGGAGATCGTGCCCGACATCAACATGTTCCACATGGTCGGCTATTCCCGCGTCGGCGACCGCATCGACTTCAAGCCCTCCGTGGCCACCAACGCCGAAATTCAGATCGCCCACATGAAGCTGAAGAAATAACCCGCGATCCCTTCGCGGCAACACCAGCGGCCGGGCAACCCCCGGCCGCTTTTTTTGGAATAAAGGCTAGCGCTGTACCGTTTGCCCATCCTTCGAGACGCCCCTGTGGGGCTCCTCAGGATGAGGAGTCTTTTCTTACCAGCCTCATCCTGAGGAGGCGCGAAGCGCCGTCTCGAAGGATGGGCAACCGCCGCTGCCTCAGTCCGCCATCCGATAGCGCTCGCCCTTGCCGAGCAGCATCCCGTGCGAAACGGCGATGCCCATCTCCAGGCTTTCGCCGATGCGCCGGGCGCGTTCGATGAAATGGTCCGCCGCCTTCGGCGGGCACAGTTCGCGCGCCGTGGCTTCGAACAATTCGAGCCAGCGGTCGAAGTGCCGGGCGTCGATCGGCAGCGGAATATGTTTGGGCATCGGCTGGCCGGAATAACGCCCGGTGGCCAGCGCCACCGACGACCAGAAGGCGCACATCTGTTTCAGGTGCGGCCCCCAATCGGCGATGCGCGCAGCGAAGATCGGACCGATCAGGTCGTCGGCGCGCACCCGCTCGTAGAAGGCCTGCACCAGCCGTTCGATCATCGCTTCGTCGATGCCGGTTTCGGCCTGGATCGCCTCGGTCATCGCCGCCCGGCGCGCCGCGATGACGGATGCTTCGACGCTCATGGCTGCGCCTCGACGCTCATGGCGACGCCTCCTCGACGTCCTCGGCCAGCAGCCGGCGCAGCTTGCCCGCCCGCCCTCGTCCGGCGGTCATGTCGGCCAGGGCATAGCCGTCGAGCACCGCCATGAAAGCCGCCAGCGCCTCGGCCAAAGGTCCGGCCAGGCCGCAGGCCGGCACCAGCACGCAGGTGCTGCTGGCCGGCGCGAAGCATTCGACCAGGGTGAAGCCGTCCTCGGTGGCGCGCACCACCTCGCCCAGGTTGATCGCCTCGGCGGCGCGGGCCAGCCTGAGCCCGCCGCCCCGGCCGCGCTGGCTGTCGATGAAACCGGCCTGCGCCAGGGTCTGCGCCACCTTGGTCAGGTGGTTGCGCGAAATGGCATAGCGTCGCGCCACTTCCTCGATGGTGTGCACGCCCTCGGGCTCCAGCGCCAGCAGCATCAACAGGCGCAGCGCGTAATCGGTATGCAGGGTCAGGCGCATGGCAACAGGGTCCGCTTCGGCATAAAGAGTATTTTATATACTTCTTTTAGTGCGGCCATCGCCGTCCGGCAAGCCTTCTACCCGCGCCGGCCATCCCTACGGCTTGGAGATGCCCATCCGCCCGATGGTCGCCGCGTCCAGCCGCCCGGTCTGCGGCAGCCCCTGCTCCGCCTGATAGGCCAATAGGGCGCGGCCCATGGCAGGCGACGCCTCGCCGTCGATCTTGCCGGAAAAGCGGCCCTTTTTGGTCAGCAGCATCTGGGCCCGTTCCATGACGGTGGTGACGGGCGGCGCCGATGCGGTCTGTTGCGGCTTCGGCGCGGCGGTCGCCGGTTTCGCTGCGCCGGTCGCCGAGCTCGATTTGGCCGACGCGGCGGTCTTGCTCTTGGCGCCTTTGGCGGCCGGCTTCTTCGTGTCGTTGGCCGCCACCACGAAGCCCTCCAGGCCGTCCGCCGGCTGGGCGGTCGCACCGCCGAAGGTCGCGCCCCAGCCACCCAGGCCAAAGCTCGTCAGAGCGATAAGCCCCAACACCCGACGGAACCGCTGGCGCCGATCTGCCGTCATGATGCCCGCATCCCTCTCAAGCTCCGCGACACCGGCCGGCACCGCCGGCGGGATTCGCGCGAACATAGCGCAAAACGGCACCGATGTTCAGCCTCGGACACGAGGTCCGAACGCCGGCGGAAACAGCGCCGCCCCTAGCCCTTGGCGACGCCCAGTTTGCGCAGCGTCAGCGCGTCCAGTTTGCCGGTCGGGCGCAGCTTGTGGGCCCGTTGGAAACCCAGGATCGCCTCGGTCGTCGCCGGGTTGAGCACGCCGTCGATCTTGCCGGCATACTGCCCGGCGTTGGCCAGCGCCGTCTGAACCCGTTCGACCGTGGCCGCCTCCGATTGCTTGGCGCGAGGCGAGACGGCGGGCGCGGCCGTCGGCGCCGTCGCTCTTTCCGATTTCATGTCGGCCACCTGTTGCGGCGCGGCGGATGCCGCCGGAGCGGCGCTTCCCGGACGCGAGGTCGAGCGGTCGTCGGTAACGCTCACCGCCACGGCGACATCGTCGTAAACCTGATGCGGCATCGCATCCGCCGCGCTGAACATGCCGCCATAGGCGCCGCAAGCCAAAGCGGCCAGCCGCAGCCGCAGGCGAAGTCGTCGACGCATGGTTTCTTGCATGATGTTGTCTTCCCTCGTGTGGTTGAGAACCGTGCCGGTGGCACGACGTTTCGCGCCGGAATGTGGCTGTTATGAGGCAATACCCTGTCGGTGTGACCGCCGTCATACCCACGCCCGGCGATGTCCCCTAAGGTCATG
>CANITX010000192.1 GCA_947470575.1 Rhodospirillales bacterium | reverse complement strand
GCCTCGGTTACCGGCCACCGGCCCCGGAAACCGCGACGCCGCCATTGCCGCCTTCCGGTTCCGCTTCGCTCCACCTACAGCCGGCAATGGCCAGGGAGGAAGCAATGCACTAACATTCAACCCGGACCACCTAATGGGGGCCGATCAGTACGCAAGGCGCCATCGACATGGGGGGTGGCGATGACCTTCTCAAGGTCGATACCGGGTCGACGATCGGCGGTCGCAGCGACGGCGGCAATGGCTTCGATACCATCGATGTGCTGAACGACGTGACCCTGGGCGAGGTCGTGAATTTCGAGAAGCTCATTCTCGAAGCCGGCGCGGTCCTCGACCTGGCGTCCGGTATCGATATCGATCAATTGCTCGGAGCGGCCATCAGCGGCGACCGGATCGTCAATATCGTCGGTCATGGCTTCAATATCGTCTACGACGATAGCGATGCGGCGAACGCCTATCTGGGCGGACGGTATTACCGGTTGGCCGGCAGCGGTGGCGGTGCGCTGATCGCTGCTGCGGCCCTGCCCGAGCCGATGGCCATGGCCTTGCTCGCCCCGTCGTTCCTGGTTCTGGCCGCTATCCGTCGCCGGGGTCGGAAGCGCGCCGCCGGTTGCCAAGCCCAAGCGTAAGCCAAGGGCGGCCCCGGCTCGACGGGCCGGGGCCGGTGTCTGTGTGGCGGAAACGTCCTAAGCGGCGATCTTGCGCAGCTTGCGCAACGTACTCATCCCGGCCGGTAACAATCCGTCGGGACTATTCTTCGCCAGACGTGTTGCGCCGACTTCGCTGACGTAAATGCTGCCCTGGGAGTCGACCGCCAGGCCATGCGGCGACATGAACTGGCCGGGGTTCAGGCCGAAGCCCTTGGGATCGCCCAGGCGGGCGATCAGCTTGCCTTTGGCGTCGACGACGCTGACGCGCGGGCCGAGCCCCGGCGATTTGGCGTTGACGCTCATCGTCGGTCCGCCTTCGCCGATGTAGCAGATGTGGCACTTGCCTGGCCGCATGTAGATGGAATTCGGCCGGTGCAGGTTGTTCCACTGGGTCTCGTACTTGCCCTTGCCGTTGAACACCTGGATGCGGTGGCTTTCCCGGTCGGCCACATAGACCCAGCCGTCGGCGTCGCAGCAGACGTTGTGCGGAATGTTGAACTGCCCCGGCTCTGTCCCCGGCTCGCCCCAGGAAAACAGCAGCCGGCCGTCGGCGGTGTATTTGTGGATACGCGCATTGCCGTAGCCATCCGATACGTAGATATCGCCTTCCGGAGACATGGCGGTGTGGGTGCAGCGGTTGAACGGCTCCAGGCTCATATAGGGCGACGGTTTGCCGGGGACCCCCAAGGTCATCAAGACCTTGCCGTCGAGGGTGCAGCGGCGGACGGTGGAATCGCCGTCATCCGTCAGCCACAAGGTATCGTCGGGCGCGGTATAGGCGCCGTGCGCCCGCTTGAACAATCCCTCGCCCCAGGACCGCAGGTAGTTACCGTCCTTGTCGAAGACCATCACCGGGTGCCGGCCGCCCCGATTGAAGGCATAGACCTGATCCTTGCTGTCGACGGCAACGGCGGCCACTTCGCGCCATTCCAGGCCCGGTGGAATCTTCGCCCAGTCGTTGGAAAACTCGTAGCGGTAATCGCCGTGTCCCACGATGACGGACATGCAATGCCTCCTTGGAGACGGATGTTGCCGAGAGCAGATCACGATCACATTGAATCATGTGATCGTGTGAATCTGCTCTCGGTTCAATCGAGCATGAACATTGACCGAAAATGCTCTAGGCGACGGATGCCGGCGCGGTGCGCCGCCATTTCTGGCTTTCCGGGATCGGCGTCAGCACCGGCTTGCCGGAGAAGTGCGCCTTCAGGTTTTCCAGCACCAGGTCGAGCGTATCGTTCGCGGCGTTCTCGGAACGTCCGCCCAGGTGCGGCGTGATGACCACATTGGGCAGGTCGAGCAGGGCCTCCGGCACGACCGGTTCGCCTTCGACCACGTCCAGGCCCGCTCCGGCGATGCGTCCGGCCTTCAGCGCGTCGACCAGCGGCGGGGTGTCGATGACGGTGCCGCGCGCCACGTTGATGATGTAGCTCTTCGGACCCAGCTTGCCGATCACATCGGCATCGACGATGTGATAGGTCGCCGGACCGCCGGGGCAGGCGACGACGAAGAAATCGGACTCGGCGGCCAGGGCGGCCGGGCTTGCGCAATACCGATAGGGCACATCCTTGCGCGGGTTGCGGCTGTGATAGGCGACCGGCATTTTGAATCCGCCATGCGCCCGCTCGGCGATTTCCATGCCGATCCGGCCGAGCCCGAGAATGCCCAGGCGCTTGCCGGTCATTGTCGGGCGAAGGGCCCGCGCGGAAGTCCATTCGCCGCGGCGCACCGCCGCGTCGGCCTGCGGGACGCGTCGCATCGCCGCCAGCATCAGCGCGATGGCGTGTTCGGCCACCGATGGCGCGTTGACGCCGGGGCTATGGGTGACCGGCAAGCCGCGCCGCTCCATGGCGCCCAGGTCGAGCTTGTCGTAGCCCGCACCCTTGACGCAGACGATCTCGAGCTGCTGCATGGCGTCGAGGAATTCCGGCTGTAATCCATTGGAGCCGCTGGTGACTACCCCGCGCACATCCGGCAGCCAGTTGCTGCTGAGTGCCTTCGTGCGGTCTTCTGGCGTCGGCGTGTAGTGGACGGTGAAGGTCTTTCCGTAGATGTCCAGATACTCGGGCGGAATGACCAGATTGGTGATGAGAACGCTGGGTTTCATGACGGCACGTCCTTAAATGGGTTGATGTCAGTCGTAGGTTTGATCCGGTAGATTCAGCAATGGGAAAGCGCTATGCACATGCGGTGTGCGCATCGGTATGACAGGGTGGTGCAGGTGCGAGGGCTTCAGGTCGGCGAACCGGGTGATGCCCAGAAGCGCGATACAGGTGCGGATCTCCGCTTCCAGGAGCTGCAGCACGCGCAAGACGCCCGCCTGGCCTGCGGCAGCGAGCCCATAAACGTATAGACGCCCGATGCCGACGGCATCGGCGCCCAGCGCCATGGCCTTGACGATATCGCTACCGCGATTGAAGCCGCCGTCGATGAACACCTTGGCCCGCCCGGCGACGGCCGATACCACCTCGGGCAGGATTTCGATGGTGCCGCGGCCGTGGTCGAGCTGCCGCCCACCATGGTTCGACACATAGACGGCATCGATGCCCATCTGACAGGCGATGGCGGCATCCTCCGCCGTGGCGATGCCTTTGACGACGGTGGTCATCCGGTGGACGTCTTTGATGCGCTTCAATTCGTCCCAGTCGAAGGAGGCATTGTATTCGATCGCCTTACCCTGGCGTCGCCAGGGCTTCAGGTAGCGCTTCACCAGGTCGCGGTCGCGCCGGCTGGTCACCGGATTGTCCACCGTCATGCACAGCTGCCGATAGCCGGCGGCCTTGGCGCGCCGGATGTAATCGTCGATCCAGTCCCGGTCGCCGCGCGGGTAGAGCTGAAACACCTTGTGGCGCGGCGCGGCGGCGGCGACCGCTTCCATCGAGCTTTCGACCGACGAACTGACGAAGATCGGAACGTTGTACTGGCCGGCCGCGCCGGCTGCCGCCTTGCCGCCGTCGGCATGGAACGAGCCGAGCGAACCGACCGGACAGATGAACAGCGGCAAGGCCGTCTGTTCGCCGAAGAAACTCGACGACAGGTCGACGGCGCTGACGTTGCGTAGCACGCGGGGGCGGAAATTGATGCAGTCGATGGCCCATCGATTGCGCATGATCGTCGCTTCGGTCTCGGCGCCGCCGATCAGATAGTCCCAGGAATTGCGGTCGACCTTGGCATGGGCCGCCTTGACCAACTCATGCAGGGTTTGGAAATCGCTGCCGGCATCGGCCGGCCGAAAATCCGGGGCCTCCTGCAACGATTGCAATCCTGGTTGCCCAGCTTCGCTCATCGGACCGCGCCTCCCTTATTCCGGGTCGATACGCCCGGTTCGCCATGGTTCGAATTTTTCGCTAGCGGCAAAGAACGGCTTGTAGTGTAGCCAACCCCTGGAAGACAGGGAAGCGACGATACGCGTTGCACCGCGGCCCGCGTTGGGCGGCGATGGCGGCTTCCATCGCGGTTGGTGGATGGCTACACTGCCGCGGCTTTGCGATTTGGGGGGTAGCGTGTCTGTCCGCGATGTGATCTCGGCCGTCGTCATTTTCCTGTTTTCAGGCGCGGCGTTTTACCTGGCCGGCGACTATGGCGCCAAGGCTGGGATGTTTCCCAAACTTGTTGCCGGCATCATGATGGGCGCCTCGGCATTACTGTTTCTCCGGGGACTGTTCGTCCGGTTGCCGGGCACCGCCATCGATCCCGTCACCCTGCGCCGCATGGCCGTGGCCATCGTGCTGACGTTGCTGTACGTCGTCGCCATCGTGCCGCTGGGTTATATCACTTCGAGCATCATTTTCTTAATGGCGACGACCTATGCCTTGGGCATGAAGCGATACGGCCTTACCGCTGTCGTGACGGTTCTGTTCGTCTTTGCCCTTCAGTATATCTTCAAGAGCGTCTTCCATGCGCCGCTTCCCGGCGAATTGCTGCTGCGACTTTTAGGGTAACGGATCATGTTCGACGGCGTTTTTGCGGGTCTGATGGCGGTCTTCGCTTGGGATTCGGTCATCATGATGATTGTCGGCGTGATCATCGGCATGATCCTGGGGGCGATCCCCGGCATCAGCGGCACGCTGGGTATCGCGTTGGCCATTCCTTTTACCTATGGCATGTCGCCGCTGGCGGCGCTGGGCTTGTTGGCCGGCATTCACAACGGCGCTTCCCAGGGCGGCGCCATTCCGGCCATCCTGCTGCGCATACCCGGCACGCCGGGCGCGATCTGCACGGCCTGGGATGGTTATCCCCTCGCCCAGCAGGGTCATGCCGGGGCCGCCATCCAATTGTCGGCGGTCTCCTCGGCCGTCGGCGGCGTGCTCAGCGCCGTATCGCTGATCCTGTTGGCGCCGCCGTTGGCCCGCGCGGCGCTGGCCTTCGGCCCGCCGGAGATTTTCTGGGTCAACGTCTTCGGCCTTGCCGCCATCGCGGCGCTGTTGGGCGACGACCTTCTCAAGGGGATCATCGCCGCCTGCTTCGGCCTGTTGATCGGTACCATCGGCATCGACAACGTGACCGGGCACGAACGGTACACCTTCGACAATCTGGCGCTGACCGGCGGTTTGCAGGAGTTGGCTATCATGGTCGGCATGTTCTGTTTCCCGCCGGCCTGGGAATTGGCGCAGCAACTCTACCGCCCGGGCGCGATGTCCGCACCCATTGCCATCGCGCCGAGCAAGGGCGTCTGGCGGGTCAGCCAGGTGTGGTGGGTGTGGCTTAAGTCTTCGATCATCGGCATCATCATCGGCATCCTGCCCGGTTCGGCGATCAGCGCCTTCGTCGCCTACAACGAAGCCAAGCGGGGCTCGAAGACGCCGGAGATGTTCGGCAAGGGCAGCATCGAAGGGCTGGCGGCGGCGGAATCGGTCAACAATGCCGATAACGCGGCGGCGATGATCCCGACCCTGACCTTGGGCATTCCCGGCAGCAACATCGCTGCCCTGATGCTGGGGGCACTGCTGATCCACGGATTTCAGCCCGGCCCGCAGCTGTTTCGCGACGCCCCCCACATCGTCTACGGCTATGCCTGGGCGATGTTCATAACGGCGCTGTTGCTGATTCCGACCGGCGGCATCGTCGCCAGCCGGATTTTTGCCCAGCTTCTGAAGATACCGGCGGTCATGTTGTTGCCGATGATCGTCATCGTCGCCGTAACGGGAATCTTCGCGTCCGAAAATTCCATTTTCAACGTCTACGTCGCCCTGCTCTTCGGCTTCGTCGGGCTGGCCATGATGGCCTTCGATTTTCCCATTGCCCCGGTCATCATCGGTGTCGTGCTGGGCACCAAGGCGGAATTCAACCTGCGGGTCGCCATGCTGATGTCGGACGGGGAATGGTCGATCCTGTATCGGGGGCCGATCTGCATCGTGCTGATCGGGCTCACCATTCTGCTGCTGGTCTATCCCTTCACGCGGCAGTTGAAGGCGTTGTTCCGCCTGCGAACGGCCTGAAGCGGACAAACGAAAACGGCGACCGTCACATCAAGGCGGTCGCCGTCTTTCGTCGATAGGTGCCGGACAGGGCCGATTCGGCAGGCCCGATGCCCGATGTCATTCCCAGG
>CANITX010000191.1 GCA_947470575.1 Rhodospirillales bacterium | reverse complement strand
CGATGGTCAGCTGGGGTGACCTGTCGCTCGATGTCCTTGACGAGGGAGGAGAATGGACCATGAACCGTGTGCGAATTTGCGCCCTTTCCGATATCCCGGATGGCGATTCTGCAGGCTATTCCATAAAGGACGGCGAATACTACCGCAGCTTGCTTATTATCCGTCGGGGCGATGCGGTCTTTGCCTATCGCAATAGCTGCCCACACGAGGGCGACCGTATGGAACATGCCCGGGGCAAGTTTCTCGACGAAGAAAAGGCCCATATCCTGTGCGCATCCCACGGAGCGCTGTTCCGCATCGAAGATGGCGTTTGCGTGTCGGGCCCCTGCTTCGGAGAAAACCTGGATCCCATTGTGACGGCTGTTGAAGGCGGCGAGGTGTTCGTTCAAGTCTGACTGACGATTGGGGGGTGGCGGCGAGGTCATGCCCATTTCAGGTCGCCGTGCTCGGCACGGATACAAACTCTCTGCAGCGTGCCGGTATCGCGGCAGTAGGGCCTTGGTTGTTATCCTTGCCGCGTTGTGGCCGGCTGTCGGTACAGCAACGGTTACCGTTCCCGAGGAGGTGGCCTTCCGCACGCTTCATCCGGATGGCACGATGCTACGCGGCTTTCTTGTCAGGCCTGCCGGCGAAGGGCCGTTCCCTGTCGTCCTTCTGCTGCATGGCTGCAGCGGCCCGCTGACCAGAAGCGGCCAGATCGCCGCCCGTGAACGCGTCTGGATGGAGCTACTGGCGGCCGAAGGTTACGCTACCTTTCTGCTCGATAGTTTTAATCCACGGGGTATTGCCAGCATTTGTACCCAAGGCGACCGTCCGATCTCCGCCGAGGAAGACCGGCCCTTCGATGCTTATGCAGCGCTTGGTTGGTTGCGGAACCAACCCTTTGCCGATCCGAATCGTATTGCGATCTTCGGTTGGTCGCATGGTGCGATGACCACGTTGGCGGCGATTTCTGCAGCAGTGATAGAAAAGGTCGGTTGGAGCGGACCAGGCTTCAGAACCGCAGTCGCCTTCTATCCGGGTTGCCTTGCGGCGAGCAAGACAGCCTACAGGACCGATGTTCCAATGCTCATGCAATTGGGAGGTAAGGACGATTGGACCCCGGCACGCTACTGCCACCGTCTGGTAGATATGTTACGCCATGACGGTCGGGATATTGCGGTGGATACCTATCCCGGTGCTTATCACGCATTTGATAATCCGTCGGGTGAGGTGCGCCAGCGCCGCATCAATTCTGGCGGCGGTGAGCGCGCCGTACATGTCGGTGCTAATCCCGTGGCGCGGAAAAAAGCCATTGCGCGCACCAAGGAGTGGCTTGCCGACCGACTCCGGCGGTAAAGTGGCATTTGCGATTTATGGTGTGTGCCGATTGAGGAAATCTACCACGCGCCGGATCGATTCATCGCAATGGGTAGGGCCGTCCCATTCCTGATGTATGACGATATTAGGCGCCAAGCTTGCGATTTCGGCGCTGGTCGCCGCTGGATGCGGCGTATCCTTACCCGGCATCAAGAAAAGCGGTGTCGTGCAACCGCGGACGAAGTCCCGATCGACAGAAAAAACGAAATCGCCACCGAACATATTGTTACCGAAGCTGCGGATGGCCTCTTTGCTCACCGATGGATCGCGCCGCCGCACTACTTCTTCGTAATTGCGGATGCCTGCATCCCAGGTTTCGCGATTTTCGTGCAAGCCGATCGGGTTCATCAGGACCGCAGCGGCGATCCGTTCAGGGGCGACCTGGCATAACTTCAAATTGAAGCTACCGCCGATGCACGCTCCCATAATCAGGAAGCGACGGTGTCCGAGGTGCTCCATTAGGGCTAGATGATCGGCGGCATAGGTATGCCAGCCGTCGGTGGCGGCGACATGCGCGCGCGATTGGCCGGCATTGCGCTGGTCCATGGCGATCACGGTGAAGCGGTTTGCCAGATCGATGGTTGGGTCGATCCGCGGGCGAGGCCCCCCGGGCGACGCTGGGGTTGCATGCCAGCGGTCGATCCGCGATTGCAGGCCGCCCGGGCCGAATAGCAACAGTGGTGATCCTGAGCCATTTACCTCATAATAGATTTCGGCGTCCGGACGCTTGAAAATGGAAATGGCCGTTTCTCCCCGCTGAGGCATGTCATTGTTTTGCGGCACTCAAGACTTTAGATGATGGCTGGATGGTGTAATCGAACGCAAGCGCGTAGTGAAATGGGATCGATTTCATGCTGTATGCGAGACAAGCCGAACGAGCTAAGCATTGTCTCCTGAGCCCAAACTTCATCAGATTAGAAAGTGCGACACGGCCTCATTCCCAAAGTTCCTGCCACAATCCTTTACATAGGTGTGCTCCGGGGTTCTTCGAGGATTGCCGCAGGTGGTGAGTAATCCTAATATATTGAATTATTTCATAAATCCACGATTCAGGGGTACACCTTCCGTTTGGTATACCTTTCGGTAATATCGGGATCGTGAAGGGAGTGTACTTTGTAAGGTACTTCATGAGTTTTTTTTGCGCCCAAGCATTAGATTTCTGGGCAGCTTTCGCGTTAGGGGGATACGTCGATCTTTCGCGTTGTCATGCAGCGAAGACAGGGCGCAGAGCAAACTATGCCCACGCTCTGTGCTTATATGGGCAGGCTTGCTGTAGCAGGCTGCTTGGCGGTGCTGGGGTTCCTGATGGCGCCTGCACAGGCATGGCCGCACGATTGCGTGGTTAAGGACTGGGCGGTTGCTTCCGGTGTTATTGCGCGTCAACCCTATGGCAGGAACGCAACATTCCGTGCGGAGCAAGTTGATGAGGTCTTTGCATTTGCCAATCTCGACTGTACCAAGGTCTCCGGTGTCGCGGTCTTTCGGTTCTTCCGCGACAATAAAATGGTTCTTGCGGTAGAGACGCCGATTCGCGCTGGCGACAATTGGAGGACCTGGGCTGCGGTGCGTGCACAGCCGGGAAAATATCTTGTCATGCTTGAGATCGAGCAAGCGATCCTGATGGAAGACACTTTCGAAATCACGGATTAGGGTGGCAAAATCACGGACTAGGGTGGATGCCCGAAAGCCGGTTACCGGATGACATCGACTCTAAAGCCGCGCGAAATCGCGCCTGTACCAGGTATGGTGTGACATGCACAAATTTGCCGTCATGGCGCTGATGGCGCTGGCCGTCGCAGCCTGCAGTTCGGCGCCGGGCGGTTCTTCGTCTTCGTCGGGTGAAACGACGGGCACGCCCCTTGGGCCGGTCGCCGGCGTGCCGCTGCCGGCTGGCTATGAATTGGACCAGAGTCGATCCCTGGTGCTGGGCGAGGGTGATCGTTGGACTGGGCGGTTCTCCTATACGCTCAACTCCCCGGCCGCTAGCATGGTCGATTACTACCGGCGCCAAATGCCGACGCTCGGTTGGCAGGAGATATCAGTTGTCAGGTCCGAAACGTCCGTCTTGGTCTACGTTTCGCCGGGGACGCAACGGGCAGCGACGGTACACATCCAGCCTCGCACGCTGATCGGTTCGCGGGTCGATGTGATCGTGTCGCCGGCTACCCAAGGTACCTCGACTACGTCGCCCATCACATCGCCCCCCGTCTCTGGAGGCGTGGTCGAGCGTCCAATTAGCCTGCCCCCGCCTTCGCGTTAGGTGGCGTCCTCAACGCGTGAAGCAGACGACTCGCCCCATCGGATTGGCACTCTTTAGGCCAGCTATTCGGGCAAGAGGCAAACGGAATTTGTCGGAGCGGTATCTGAGTCCCACAAAGACTGGCGTCCCCAAGGGGAGTCGAACCCCTGTTTCCGGCGTGAGAGGCCAGCGTCCTAGGCCACTAGACGATGGGGACGGCCTTGACGGGCCATTCCTAACAAATGGACCCGGCCCCGACAAGCGTTATGACTTTTCATTGTGGAGCCTCAAGGGCCGTCCGCGCCATCGCCGGTCTCGCCGCGGATGGCATAAGGTGCCCAATCATCTGTGTGCAACGGGATCTCATGAAACTGCTGGCCGTTGGCGTTGAGAGCGTGAGCGGTGACCTGTATAGCCTGGCCGTCCATCACGGACGCGATAATCCAGATCAGGTCGGGCTCGAAGGCCATCGACAGATCGCGTGAAGACGGCTGTGCCCGGTGGTCGGGATGGGAATGATAGACACCGATAACCCGCTCGGATCCGCCGCGGACTTCCATCTCGACGCGTAGGCGGACTCGAGGGTCAATCTCGAATCGTTGTCGGCGGTCGTTCGTGGAGACATTATCGCTGACGGCCAATCGGGTGGCCAACGCTTGGTCCGGGGCCTGAAAGCGTCCGACGATCAGGCCGCAGCATTCTTCCGGATAGGCCGCCTCAGAGGCGTCGACGATCTGCTTGAGCAAGGGTGGCGGTAGGACGATCATGGGGCTGTCCTGATAGTACCCAGGATGGCGCCGTCGTCGATGCCGATGACATAAATGCGGGCGCAGACGCCGTCTGGTCCCGTGCGCACGAACAAACGTTGCCCAGTCACGGTCATGTCAGCGATGCTGCAGCCGGGCGGCAGAGACAGAAGCCGATCGCCGAAGATAGTGTGCGGTACATCGGAACCGGCGACACTGCCGTTGGGTTGGGCAAAGGGGTGCCATCCCGGCCGTGCAAGGCCATAGACAAGCAATGCCATCCCCAGGGTGATAAGGATAGCCATACCGATGACCACAGACTTCAATGTGCGCATAGGCGGACTCTCTCATCGGGCGCCGGTGCGCCGCCCGTGGGGGTGCGCGGCGGCTGGGCTTCGTCGTTAAACATGAGCCGGCCGCCGACCGCAACCGTCTTGTCGGTGACCGTAATGCCCGGCGCCGTTGGCAGCAGAGTAGATCGAGTCTTGGCTGAAGCCTTGCCGGATCTATCGCGCAGCCGCATCCAAGCTCTTGTCCGCCAAGGCTATGTATCGCTAGCCGATGGCGCGCCACTGACGGCCAGCGATGCTAGCCGACGGGTCCATGCCGGTGAGGTCTATCGCGTTACCGTGCCGCCGAACCAGCCCGCCGAGCCGCTTGCTGAACAAATTCCTCTACATATTGTATACGAAGACGAGCACTTGATCGTCATCGATAAGCCCGCCGGACTAGTCGTGCATCCGGCCGCCGGCAACCGCGACCGCACCCTGGTCAACGCCTTGCTTGCCCATTGTGCAGGCTCCTTGTCCGGCATTGGCGGTATCGAGAGGCCGGGTATCGTCCATCGCTTGGACAAGGATACGAGCGGCCTGATGGTCGCTGCCAAAAGCGATGCCGCCCATCGAGGCTTGGCCGAGCAGTTCGCCAGTCATTCTTTGGAGCGAGCTTATACGGCGATCGCTTGGGGTGTCCCGACGCCCCGGCAGGGCGAGTACTCCGGCAACATCGGGCGCAGCCCTCACAACCGCCAAAAGATGGCTGTTCTCGCCCGTGGTGGACGGACGGCGCTCACCCGCTACCGCGTTATACGGGTGTTAGGCAAAGAGAAGGGATTGGGCCTGGCCAGCATGGTTGAATGCCGTCTTGCCACGGGCCGTACCCATCAAATTCGGGTGCATATGGCCCATGCGGGTTATCCGCTGGTCGGCGACCCGGTCTATGGCGGAGGTGGCCGCAAGCGATTGCAGGCAATCTCTATGGTTCGCTTCGGGCGGCAGGCCCTTCACGCACAGTTGATAGGGTTTATTCATCCAATAACTCATGAAAAACTCTATTTTAAATCTGATTTACCTTTAGATATCAATGATCTAATAATTTCATTAGATGGAATGTAAATTCCATATTCCTGATTAATTTGCTCAGGTATTATTTAATCACAGGATGGAGGTACTCCATATTAGGAAGCGAGGAAGGATCGGGGAGCCTTCCTGATATTTTGGTTAGGAGAGGCTGACCGTCATGTCCATGTCGTCGCCTGGTTACAGTCTGTCCCCAGAAGCAAATCTGTCATGCTACTTAAGGGAAATCCGCAAGTTTCCAATGCTCGAACTGCGAGAAGAACAGCGGCTAGCGCTGCTCTGGCGCGACCATGCGGATATTGATGCTGCGCACACATTGGTGACCAGCCATTTGCGTTTGGTGGCTAAGATTGCCATGGGCTTTCGTGGCTATGGCCTGCCGTTAGCGGAACTGATCTCCGAAGGTAACGTCGGCATTGATCTGCCCCCTTTAGAGCGGTCCAAAAGTTAACTTAGACTGGACCCTGAAGGAGACGGAACATGGGCAAGAAGCACGGGCCTGAAGAAGTTATCGGCAAGCTGCGCGAGGCGGAGATCGTATTGGCGCAAGGCGG
>CANITX010000190.1 GCA_947470575.1 Rhodospirillales bacterium | reverse complement strand
GGAACAGCCGCAGCTAGCTCGGGGAAACGCGCGGCCATGGCGTTGGCGACGCTGCCGCCGAAGCAGAAGCCGACGACGCCGACCTTGCCGGTACAGTCGGGTCGTGTCTTCACCGCATCGAAGGCCGCGAACAGGTCTTGCTGCAACTTGGCTTGATCGAGGGTGCGATACATCTCAGCACCCTTTTCATCGTTGCCGGGATAGCCGCCGAGCGGCGACAAGCCATCGGGCGCGAGGGCCATGAAGCCGGCCACGGCAAGGCGGCGGGCGACGTCTTCGATATAGGGGGTGAGACCGCGGTTCTCGTGCACCACGACGATGCCCGGCAGCTTACCGGTGGCGCTGGCGGGCCGGCTCAGGTAGGCCTTGATCGAGCCGGTGCCATTGGGCGAGTTGTAGGTGACGTATTCCGATTTCAGCTTTGGATCCTTGGGGTCGACCTGCTGCGCCAGAGCGTAGTTCGGCGCAAGCATGTCGAGTAAGGCTGCTGCCGTGACGCCTCCGACGGCATACTTGCTGGCGCCGGCCAGAAAGTCTCGACGGCTGATGTTGCCGTGGATGTAGCCATCGAACAGATCGAGCACCTCCCGATCGAAGTCGCTGGCCTTCATTCGTCTCGTCGTCGTCATGGTCATCGCTCTCCGTCTCCTGGATCTAGTCCCAGGCATAAACTCTCAGTCACGATCAGCCCCCGGACCGGCCGAGTTTGAGGCTAATCGGGTGCCTTCGGCGGAGCCATCCTTTACTGTATTTTCTCACGAAATCGTGAGGCCGGCCGTCATCCGAGTCAGGCGTTCGTTGACGCGGAGGTGCGTGGCCTCGCGGTGAAACATCGATTGGCGGTCCAGAACATGATTGTGGCGGCTCCGCACTTGGCGAAGCCGCCACAATTGTCGGAAATCGATCCGTCTGCGCTCAGTTCAACCGGTATTTCTTTACCATGTCCGCATCGAGCTTGATGTCGAAGCCGGGGCCGGTCGGCACATCGATGTAGCCATTGACCACCTTCGGCCGGTTGACCCACATCTTGTCCCAGATCGGGTCGCGCTTCGGATCGGGGAAGCAGTCGACGAACAGGCCATGCGGTATGGTGGCCAGCAAGTGACAGGTCAGGTGGGCTTCCTCGTGATGCATCATCTTGACGCCGACGCCGCCACACATGTCGGCGGCGCGGCGCCACTCGGTCGGACCGCCGCCGTGCGACATGTCGAAGTTCACCCAATCGACGGCCTTGGCATCGAGCAGGCGGAGCACGCCGGCCGCCGTGATCTCGCTCTGGCCGGCGTTGATCGGGATGGTGGTCGACAGGCGGACTTCGGCCATCAGGCGCGCATCGTCGTGCCAGTGGCAGGGTTCCTCGAACCAGGCGACGCCCAGGGGCTCGGCCAGTTTGGCGAAGCGCTTGGCCTGATCGACGTTCCAACCCCGGTTGGCGTCGCAGCCGATGACGAATTCCGGTCCGGCGGCCTCGCGGGCGGCGGCAACGCGTTCGATGTCTTGTTCCGGTTCCAGCCCACCGACCTTGAACTTGATGCCGTACATGCCGACGCTTTTCAGGAAGCGCATCTCGTCGCCGATGTCCTTCAGCGTCTTGCCCTTAGCGTAATAGCCGCCGGTGGCGATGACCGGAGATTTGTCGCGATAGATGCCGACCATCGTCGCGACGCTGACGCCCAGCGCCTTGGCGCGCAGGTCCCAGATCGCCGTGTCGACGCAGCCGATAGCTTCCATCAAATGGGCATAGTGCCGCTGACCGTGGGTCAGCTTGAACATCTTCTGCCAGATGTACTCGGAGTGGTGGATGTCCTCACCCTCGATGACGGGCCACAGCTTGTCGCGGATGATGCTGCAGATTTCACGGCCGGTTTCCCGATTGTCGCCGTTGAAGACCTCGCTGGTCAGCCCGTCCTCGGTGGTCAGCCGGGTGATGATCGCGTTGCGGGTCGGCACCGAATAGGTGGCCCCCAGCATCGGATTGGGCAGCGGAATTTCGATGGCGATGACGTCGATGCTCTTGAGTTTCATGAGCCTTGATCCCCCGTGAAGCCTGTCGGTGAAGCCTGGATGGCAGTCCGGCGGTGCCGGCCGGGGCAGAGCCTAAGCCGGCCGGTCGGCAGGGGGCAAGATGCATGGCGCGCAAACCTGGATCGACCGCCGCCGGGAAGTCGGCTAGGCTTTAGGCCAAAGGCAATCTCGCAACGCCAATTCAGGGAAGCGCACCATGATCACGTCATTGGAAATCCAGAGTTCCGGGCCGCTGGTTGGGGGCAAAACCTTCGGCAAGACGGGGGCTTACGTCCGCATGGTCGGCATCGTCCGGGGCGAGGTCGATCCGGCGGCGCCGGGCAATCGCGGCATCGCCGATATCGACAAGGCGCCGCGCAATGCCCGCGGTCGGGTCGAATACGAAGCCGACATCGTCATCCTGCGCCCGGCCGACGCCAGCCTCGGCAACGGCCGCATCCTCTACGAAGTTAACAACCGCGGCCATAAGCGCCTGCTGCGCCGGCTGGCCGGCGCGCCGAAGGACGACAATTTCCTGATCGAGCCGCCCAGCGTCGGCTCCGGCTTTCCTATGCAGCGCGGCTTCACCGTCGTCTGGTCCGGCTGGGATGCCACCGTGCCGCGCAACGACGCGCGCATGTCGATGAACGTTCCTGTCGCTACCGACAACGGCAAGCCGATCGTCGCGCCGATGCGCGACGAGCTGGTCAGCGGTGCGCGCAATAAGGTTTCCGATACCTTCCGCCTGTCCTACGAGGCGGCGAGCCTGGATACCTCCAAGGCGCGCCTCACCGTGCGCCGCTATCAGAACGATCCGCGCGTCGAGATACCGGCCAACGAATGGGAATTCGTCGATGCCCGCACCATCCGGCTGCTGCCGGCGGGCCGCCAGCCGCAACTGGGCTGGCTCTACGAAATCAACTACCAGGCGACCAAGCCGCTGGTGCTCGGCCTCGGCTATGCCGCCACCCGCGACGTGGTCAGCTACCTGCGCAACGATCCGGCGGCAGAAAAGCTGCTGGGGCGTAAGATGTCGCATGCGCTGGCCATCGGCTTTTCCCAGTCGGGCCGTTTCCTGCGCGACTTCACCTGGCAGGGCTTCAACAAGGACGAGGCCGGGTGTAAGGTTTTCGACGGCATGCTGGCGCACACGGCCGGCATCGGCCGGGTGTCCTTCAACCATCGCTTCGGTCAGCCGAACCGCACCGGTTCGTGCCATCAGGATCACGATTTCCCCGAGAACCAATTCCCGTTCTCGACGGCGAAGCTCGACGATCCGATCACCGGCACGTCGGGCTCGCTGCTGTCCGGCGATGCGACCGATCCGCTGATCATGCAGACCAATACCTCGACGGAGTATTGGCAGAAGGGCGCCTCGCTCATCCATACCGATCCGCTCGGCCAGCGCGATGTCGACCTGCCGGCCAACGCCCGGGCCTACGTCATTGCCGGCACGCAGCATAACTCTGCCGGCGGCAAGCCCGACGACCTTGGCACGCGGATGAACATGCGCAATCCGCACTCGCCGATGCCGATCATCCGTGCCTTGCTGGTGGCGCTCGACGAATGGGTGGTGGATGGCAAGCCGCCGCCGGCCAGCCGCGTGCCGCGCATTGCCGGCGGCACGCTGGTGACCCCCGAAGCGCTGCGCTTTCCAGCGGCTCCCGGATTCAGTGCCGCCAAGGCGATGCGGGTCATCGGGCCGCTGGCGGACTGGATCCATCCCAAGCCGCCGGCGCGCACCTATCGTCCGCTGGTCTGCAAGGTCGATGCCGACGGTAACGAGGTTGCCGGCGTGGTGACGCCGGATCTCGCCGTGCCGCTGGCGACCTATGCCGGCTGGAACCTCTATCGGGCGCCGCTGCCGGAAGGCGAACTGGCCGACCGCGACGGCAGCTACCTGCCGTTCGCCGAAACCCGCCAGGAGCGCGAGCGCAACGGCGATCCCCGTCTGTCCATCGCCGAGCGCTATAAGGACCGCGCCGACTACGCCGAAAAGGTCGCCGCCGCCGCGAACGCCCTGGTGCGCGACCGGTTGCTGCTGCCCGAAGACGCAGCCGCCTACATCGCCGCTGCGCAAGCGCAGATGAAGGTCGCGGCTTAGTCGCGCCGGTCCGTCCGTAAATTCAGCGTAAGGAACTGACGCCGAATTTACGGAGTTTCCCAATAAGTCATATAGCGGCCTTACGCCACGACGTCCGATCCTCCGCAGCCTGAACGGTTGCGGAGGATTTTTCCATGTTCGATGTGTTGTACGTCCTGCTGTCTCTCGGCGCCTTCTTGCTCTTTGCGCTGGCCGTCAACGGCTGCGCGCGGCTGTAGGAGGCGGATCATGCTGGTCGATTTTCTGTTCGGCGGCGTCGTGGCGGGATTGTTGCTCATCTATTTGGTCGGGGTCCTGATCCATCCTGAGAAATTCTGAGGGCATGATGACAACCGATCTCCTGCAAATTGCCTTTTTCGTGATCCTGATCGTCGCGTTGACGCCGGTTCTCGGCACCTACATGTATCGGGTCTTTGCCGGCGAACGCACCGCTCTGGCGCCGTTGCTGCTGCCGGTGGAACGACTTGTTTACAGGCTGTGCGGCATCGATCCCGAGGCCGGCCAGCATTGGACGCGCTATGCCGGCGCCCTGCTGGCGGTCAATTTCGTTGGTTGGGCCCTGCTTTACCTGATCCTGCGTTTACAGGACCTGCTGCCATGGAATCCGCAAGGTTTCGGGCCGATGTCGCCCGACCTTGCATTCAACACGGCGATCAGCTTTGTCACCAACACCAACTGGCAGTCCTACGGCGGCGAATCCACGCTCAGCTACTTTAGCCAGATGGTCGGACTGACCGTGCAGAACTTCGTCAGCGCCGCCACCGGCATGGCGGTGGCCGCCGCGGTCATCCGTGGCTTCGCCGGGCGCCAGGTCAAGACCCTCGGTAATTTCTATGTCGATCTGACCCGAACCATCCTCTATGTCCTGCTGCCGCTGTCGATCCTGGGCGGAGTGCTGCTGATGGCGCAAGGCGTGCCGCAGAACCTTGCTGCGTACGTCGATGCAACAACCCTGGAAGGTGGTCATCAGGTCATTGCCCAAGGGCCGGCTGCCGCGCAGATCGCGATCAAGCAGCTCGGTACCAACGGCGGCGGCTTTTTTAACGCCAATTCGGCGCATCCGTACGAAAACCCGACGCCGCTCAGCAACCTGCTGCAACTCGTCTACATCCTGCTGATCCCGGCGGCCTTTTGCGTCACCTTCGGCCGGATGATCGGCGATCTCCGCCAAGGTTGGGCCATTTTCGCGACGATGGGAATCCTGTTCCTGGTTGCCCTTGCGCTCATCTACAGCCTGGAAATGGGTGGCAATCCCCTCTACGCCGACGCTGCCATCGATCAGGCCGCCGGCAACATGGAGGGCAAGGAGGTCCGTTTCGGCGTCGTCAACTCGGCGCTGTGGGCGACGGCAACGACTGTCGCCTCCAACGGCTCCGTCAATGCCATGCATGACAGCTTCACTCCCTTGGGTGGGCTTGTCGCCATGCTCAACATCCAGCTTGGCGAGATTGTCTTCGGCGGTGTCGGTTCCGGCATCTACGGCATGCTGCTGTTCGTCGTGCTGACCGTGTTCATGGCCGGACTGATGGTTGGCCGCACGCCCGAATATCTCGGCAAGAAGATCGAGGCGCGCGAGGTCAAGCTTGCCGTATTGGCGTTGCTGTCCATGCCCGTCGGCATTCTCGGGGTCAGCGCCTTGGCCGTTCTGCTGCCAGGGGTGGTCGCAACCATCCAGGACGCGGGGCCGCATGGCTTTTCCGAAATCCTCTACGCCTACACGTCGGCGACTGGCAACAACGGCTCGGCGTTCGGTGGACTAGGCGCCGCGCATCCCTTCCATACGACGGCGCTGGGACTGTGCATGATGCTGGGACGCTATGCCTTCATCGTGCCGATGCTGGCCATCGCCGGCAGCCTGGCCGCCAAGAAAACGGTACCGACGTCCAGCGGAACTCTCCCGACCCATACGCCCTTGTTCGTGCTTCTGCTCATCGGTGTGATCTTGGTTGTCGGTGGCCTGACATTCTTCCCGGCGCTGGCGTTGGGACCGATTGCGGAACATTTCGCGATGTCGTCCGGCCGTCTCTACTGATCGGAGAACGTAGACATGCTCAATTCTCATGGGATCACGCTGCTTGATGGGCACTTGGCGGCGCAGGCGATGAAGGTCGCGATCCGCAAGCTCGACCCGCGCACGCTGGTCCGCAATCCCGTGATGTTCGTGGTCGAGGTCGTGGCCCTGGTGGCCACCCTGATCCTGATACGCGACG
>CANITX010000189.1 GCA_947470575.1 Rhodospirillales bacterium | reverse complement strand
GCCGCCTTGCGCCAATACGATCTCCGCCTCGCGCAGCTTGCCGATAACTTCTTCAGGCCCGTGCTTCTTGCCCATGTTCCGTCTCCTTCAGGGTCCAGTCTAAGTTAACTTTTGGACCGCTCTAAAGGGGGCAGATCAATTGAGAATCGGGGCTTCACCGCCGCATAGATATTTGTCGGAATAAGCGAGGACGTATAGTTCCAGCATGACGATCACCCGCGAGGCACGGGTATTGAAAAGGGCTAGGTTGGGCATATCCACGAGTTCAAGCGGCGGTACCGCAATGCCGCTTCCCATTTCGGCCGTTCGAATCTTCAGCAAGGTCCGTTCGACGGGATGAATCGTGCCATCGGCCAGGACGAGGCGCATGGCGAGCGCCATGAAGGCATCCTGCTGATATCTATCGAGCATGCCGAGGAACATGATCGGGACTCCACCGATGTCTGCGTCAGTTGTTCCGACGCCTCTTTTCTACGCCGGGTTCCTTATAGCCGATCCGGCGCTGGCGCGCATCTATGCCTTTGGCTGAACGGCACAGGGGTGCTGCTGACGATGGCGCTTAGATGGCGCCGGCTTTCTGCAGCCCGGCAATATCGTCGTCGCTGAAGCCCCATTCCGACAGGACTTCCTGAGTATGGGCGCCGAGATCGGGTGCCGGATGGCGGACCTGGCAAGGGGTGGCCGATAGTTTCACGGGGAATCCGGTCATGCGCACGGTGCCGTGCCCCGGATGCGGGATGTCGAGCACCATCTCCTGGGCGCGGACCTGGGGGTCCTCGAAGACCTCCGCCAGGCCCAGCACCGGGCCGCAGGGCACGCCGGCGGCGTTGAGATAGGAAATCCAATGGGCGGCGGATTGCATGGCGATACGCTCGCCAATCGCCCCGTGCAGCGCGTCGCGGTTGGCCATGCGGCTGGCGTTGTCGATGAAGCGCGGATCGGCCATCAGATGTGCAAGGTCCAGCGCCTTCATCAGGCGTTCGTAGATTTCCTCGTTGCTGGGGGCGATGGCCACGCTGGCATCGGAGGCGCGGAACAGTCCGTAAGGCGCGACCACCGTGTGATCGTTGCCATGGCGGCGCGGTTCGCGGCCGGTGGCGAACAATTCCGCCGGCAAGTAGGCCAAGGTGCTGATCAGTCCGTTGACCAGACTCGACTCGACCCGCTGCCCCATGCCGGTGGCGGCGCGGCTGTTGAGGGCGGCGACGATGCCAAAGGCAGCATAGAGGCCGGCGACCATGTCGGCGATCGGGGGGGCGGCGCGCATCGGCGGCTGACCCTCGGCACCATTGACCGCCATGAAGCCGCTCATCGCCTGGGCGATGAAGTCGAAGGCCGGCCGGTCGACGTAAGGTCCGGTGGAGCCGAAGCCGGAAATGGCGCAGACCACCAGGCGCGGGTTGAGTTCCTTGAGCCGGTCGTCGTCGAAGCCCATGCGGGCCAGCACGCCGGGCCGAAAGTTTTCGACCAGTACATCGGCTTGCTCGATCAGCCGGGCCAGGGCCTGCTTGCCGGCCGGGGCCCGCAGGTCCATGGCCAGCGAGCGCTTGTTTCGGTTGAAGGCGGCGAAATACCAGCTGAGGCCCTCGCGGCCGGCGCCTTGGCGGCGCACCGGATCGCCGCGTCCGGGGGTCTCGATCTTGACCACGTCGGCGCCCATGTCGGCCAGCAGCATGGTGCAGAACGGCCCGGCCAGAATGCGGGTCAGATCGACGACTTTCGTTCCGCGTAGGGGCACCGGGTTCTCCATGGCTGTTGTCGGGTGGTGGCGGTGGCCCCTAAACTAAGGCGATCCCGAACCGGGGAACAGACGAAAGAGAGGCGGCGATGTCCTATCCAACGCGAGTGACGGTGACCGAGGTCGGGCCGCGCGACGGCCTGCAGATCGAGCCTGTCTTCGTGCCGACGGCCACCAAGATCCGCCTGATCAACGACCTGATCGCCGCCGGGGTCAGGAGCTTTGAGGCGACCTCCTTCGTCTCGCCGCGCGCCGTGCCGCAGTTGCGCGACGCCGCCGAGGTCATTGCCGGCCTCGACCGCTCGACGGGGGCCAAGATCCTTGCCCTGGTGCCAAATCCGAAAGGCGCCGAACTGGCCGCCAAGGCCGGGGTCGATGGCGTCGTCATCGTCGTCTCGGCCTCGGAAAGCCACAACCGAAGCAATCTCAACCGCTCGGTGGCCGACTCGCTGGCCGGCTTCAAGGACATCGTCGATATCGCCCGGGGCGCCGGGGTCGATGTACATGGCGCCATCGCCACCTCGTTCGGCTGCCCGTTCGAGGGCGATGTGCCGCTGGCTTCGGTCTATCGCATCGCCGACCGTTTCGCCGAATTGGGCATCCAGGTGATCGGCGTCTGCGACACCACCGGCATGGCGACGCCCTTGCAGGTGAGCCGTGTCTGTACGGCCATGCAGGCGCGCTATCCGGGCAAGACCTGGGACCTGCATTTCCACAACACCCGCGGCCTCGGCCTCGCCAACGTGCTGGCCGGTTTGCAGGCCGGCGTCGGCCATTACGATTCCTCGCTGGGCGGCCTGGGCGGCTGTCCGTTCGCGCCGGGGGCGACCGGCAACATCTGCACCGAGGACCTGGTGCATATGCTGCACGAGATGGACATCGAAACCGGCATCGATCTCGGCAAATTGGTCGAAGCGGCGCACAGCCTGGAGCGGACGATCGGGCGGGTGCTGCCGGGGCAGGTGATGAAGGCCGGACCACGATTAACGCTGCATGCCTGCGACGCGGTGGCCCGCGCCGTCGGTTAACGCGATAGGCTGCTAACGCAACGGGCCGCCCGGATCGCGGCGGCGCATCGGCCCCGGCGGATAGCCTGTCCGCGATGGCCGGAACAGGGCGGCGAAAGGCCACTTCACGAGGTCGTAGAGGATCAGCGCCAGCAGCATGCCGGCGATGGCGTAGACCAGGCTGGCTGTATCCAGAGGCAGGGCCGGCTGGTAATCGACGAGCACGCGGCGGGCGAGCTCGGGGTCGAGGTGACGGGCGAGCGTAACCGGTTTGAACAGGGGCGCCGCCTCGCGGATGGCGTCGTAGGCCTGGGCGAGGTCCTGGAAGCGGGCCTGGGCTTCGCCGGCCAGGCGCTGGCCGGTCGCATCGACGGTCGCGCCGACGCTCTGCTCGATGGCCCGCCAGGCGCGTTCGGCCTCGTCGCGGTGACCGCCCAGGCGTTGCAGGTACTGCTGCGCGAAGGCCTGGGCCTGGCTCAGGCCGGTGCCGCAGACGGCGGCCAGGACGGCGGCGATCAGCGAATCGAACTTGCGCAGTAGCCAGGACATGGCGGGAGCTTAGACCGGTAGGGCGAGCGCGGCGATACAACTTTTCCGACGGTGCCTTTTGTAGTCCCTGCGGCGATGAGATTCGAGAATATGGACAAGAAATACAATTATTAATTGTGTATAGGTCAGGGTTCTTGCGGAGAGTCCGGTTCCCCCTCACCCCGACCCTCTCCCCAACAGGGGAGAGGGGGTGGTGGGGGAATTTATTATGTAAAATTAGAGTTACGACCGAAGCGTGTGCTGCTCAGATATCGATGACCAGGTCGGTCTTCGGGAAGGCGACGCAGAGCAGTTCGCAGCCGGGCGTGCGCGGGTCGTCGCCGCGTCGCCAGTATTGTACCTCGCCGTCGAGCACCACCTGGAAGCAGACCATGCATTCGCCGTCGCGGCAGCTGAACGGCGGGTTGATGCCGTGGGTTTCGGCCAGCTCCAGGAGCGAGCCCTCGGCCGGGCACCAGGTGGCGCGCACGCCGGAGCGGGCGAAGGTGACGTTGAAGACCGGATCGCCCTCGGCCGGCGTGGCGGCGATAACCGGCGGGGCCGGAGTGGCATCCGCTTCGAAGGCCTCGGCGACGCCGAAGAACTCGTGGCGGATGCGTTCCTTCGCCACGCCCCAGGCGCGCAGGCCGCGATAGAGATCGCGCATGAAATCCATCGGCCCGCAGAGATAGAAATCGGCGTCGCTGTCGGGCAACAGGGTTTGCAGCCGCTCGATGCCGATCCGCCCGGCGCTGTGGTAATCGCGGCCCAGGACGTCGCTGGAATCGGGTTGGCTATAGGCCACGTGCAGATGGACGTCCGGCCGCCCGGCGGCGAGCCGGCGGACCTCGGCCCCCAGCACATGTTCGGCCCCCCGGCGCGCCCCGTGGACGAACCAGATCGGCCGGCCGATCCCCGCGGCAACCATGTTGGCCAGTACGCTGACCATCGGGCCGACGCCGATGCCGGCGCTGAGCAGTACCACCGGCCGCGAGGAATCCGCGTCGAGCCGGAAGCTGCCGCGCGGCATCAGCGATTCGAAGCGGTCGCCGGGCCGCAGGCCGCACAGGAACTCGGCGGCGGCGCTGCCGGGCTCGTTGCGCACGGTCAGCCGGTAGGCGCCGGTGCCGGGCCGGTCGGACAGGGTATAGTTGCGGATGACCGGCCGTTCGCGCCCCGGCACCGGCAGCCGGCAGGTCAGGAAGGCGCCGGGATGGAACGGCGGCAGGCGCCCGCCGTCGGCCGCCGTCAGGTAAAGCGAGGTGACATCGGCGGTCTCTTGCACCGTGCGTTCGACGGTTAGCAGACGGAACATGTCCCAGCCCTTGGGATCGAGCACGGCGCCGAGGATGCGGTGCAGGCCGTAGGACGTCGGGCTCAGTGTCGCCACGGGAATCTCGCCGGCGTCCAGCGCCGCCTGCGCCGCCTCGGCGGCAGCCTTCTGGCGGCCCGCGATGGCCTGCCAGGCGGCGGTCATGTCGGCCGGGGGGGTGGCGGCGGGCACGACAGCGCCGGGTTCGGCGGCGGGGCGCGCGGTGCGCGCATAGATATGGTGCACCAGCCGCGTGCCCTCCCGTCCGTTGGCGAACACCTGGCAGACGACGACGCCGGCTCGCGACTTGTGAATGCCGAGCGACGGCCAGATCCACACCCACACCGCCTCGGCATCGGCGGGGTCGATGTTGCGGATAATGCAGCCCTTGCGATTGGACACGGCGATGCCGAGGAAGGACTCCGCCGGCTGGCCGGCCGGGGATTCCAGGGCGCCGGCGAAATCGAGGAAGATCTTCCAGTCGCAGGCGATATCGGTGATGAACGCGCCGGCCGGCGTGAAGACATCGGAGCCCAGATCGGGGACCGGGATTTCGAAGGGCGACAGGGATTCTTCCAGACTGGCCGGCGGCGGCACGGCGGCGACGAAGTGCAGGCTGCGCCAGGTGCCGACGGCGAGCTGCGGCAGGGCGGCGGCAGATGCGGTGGCGGTGCCGGCGGGGCGCGGGCTGCCGTCCAGACCGTAGACGCTGCCGTCGGGCGCAGGGATGGCGGCGATCTTGCCCTGGCCCGGCGCGCCCAGGGGGCCGGTCCCCTGGGGACTGACGTTATGGAAAGCGCGCAAGGCCCCATCCTCGGCGCGTACGGCCAGCACCGGCCAGCCGCCCAAATCCGCGGCGACATAGGCGCCCGGCCGATCCAGGGCGGCATCGGCGGCCAGCATCTGCCACGACGGGCCGAACAGGGCGGCGCGTTCATAACGGAACGCCTCGCGGTCACGGTAGAGCGCAACGGGCAGCGGCGTCGCTTCGGTCATCGCGGGGTTGCTTCGGGCAGGTGCGGACGGGAACGGCCTTATTGGCCAGTTTGGCCGGCGGCGGGACAGCGATCGGCGGCAAAAATCTGTTTAGGCCATTTTCCGGGGGGTGGCGAGAAAAAGAGAAGGAGGCAGCGACGAGCGGCTGGTGCCGATGGGGCATCGCATGTGCCGAATAAGCCAGTTCGACACAGAGACCACCGAGGTTCACAGAGGAGTCACGGAGAAGAGAGAAGAAGCGCGAAGCGAGCTCACCCTTTTCTCCGTGTCCATCTCTGTGGACCTCGGTGGTCTCCGTGGTCCTTTGCCTTGTCGGTTTTACCTGCCATGGCCCGGTCGCGGGGAGGCGATATGACGTTTTCAGCCGAAAAATAAGGTGCATGAACTTAAGAAAGTTATTAATAGATATTATTAGATCGTATAAAATCGCATCCCTATGGAGATGGCAGCCATGGCCTCCATGAGCGTTTCCCTCCCCGAACGCATGCGGGGGTTCATTCGTGCCCGAGTGAAATCCGGCCAATACCATAACGAGAGCGAATATATCCGCGATCTCATTCGACGCGACGAGGAACGCCTACGTTCCGAGGAGCTGCTTTTACGCGATCTGCGCGCCGCGGAAAAATCGGGTGCGAGCGCCCGGAGCCTTTCCGATATCGCGCGCGCCGTGAAGCGCGGTGCGAAGAAGGCTTGAGCTACGTGCCTCGCTATCGGCTTACGCGCCGGGCGGACCGTAAGCTGGAGGCTATTTTCCGGGGAGTTAT
>CANITX010000188.1 GCA_947470575.1 Rhodospirillales bacterium | reverse complement strand
CGGCCGCCCTACCTGGAAGGATTGTTGCCGCTTGCCGCGGAAACGCCGCGCCATGCCTTTCCGGAAATTGCGGCAGCACCGCCGACGGCACCCATCGCCCTGCCGCTGCCCGGCCTGACCGTCGCCCTCGTCCCCGGCGAAGCCGGGGCACTGTTCGAACGCACCTTCGATGACACGGAGGTGCTGCTCGCCGTCCACCGATTCGCTTGGCTACCGTTGCTTGGCGAGCAGGCCGATCCGGCGTGGGTCGCCGCACTGTGGCAGGCCTGGCGGCAGCAATATGGCAGGCCTGGGGCAGGCTGGGCCTGGCATCCCTATACCGCTGCCGAACGGGCGATCAACTTGCTCGACTTCGCGCGGCGGCATGGCCTGCCGGCACCCGCCGAAGATACGGCGGCGGTGCTGGCCGCCCATGCCCCAGCCATCGCCGAACGGTTGGAATACTTCGGCGATCACCACACCTCCAATCATCTGGCCAACAATGGGCGCGGGCTGTTTCGCCTGGGGCTCGATCTCGGCCTGCCCAAGGCCACCGAGATCGGTGGGCGCATCCTGGTCGAGGAGGCCAAGCGCATCTTTTCGCCGTCCGGCGTACTGCGCGAGGGATCGAGCCATTACCATCTGCTGCTGACGCGCAACTTTGCCGATGCGTGGCTTGCCGCCCGTGCCCATAGCCGGCCCGAAGCCGATGCACTGCAACGGACGGCGGCCCGGGCTCTGGCCGTCGTTCCACGCCTGATGCTGCCCGGCGGCATGCCCCTGGTCGGCGATATTTCGCCCGACTGTCCGCCGGAATTCCTCAGCGGGCTTTCCCCAGGCGGTGCGGTGGAACAAGGCTGGAGCGGGCTTCTATCTTCTTCCGACCGGGCCGCCTTGGCGGCCCTTCTCGATTCCACGACACCGGTTGCGTGCGATGCCCTAGCCGCCGACGGCTGGCGGCGCTTCGATGCGGGACCGTGGGCCGGTTTGTGGCACGTATCGCCCAAAGGCTGGTCATTCATGCCCGGCCACGGACACCAGGATATCGGCGCGGCCGAACTGCATGTGGGTGGCCAGCCCGTCTTTATCGATCCAGGTCGCGGCGCCTATGGCGAGAGCGGCGAGGCTGGGCTTTATCGTTCAGCCCTCGTCCATTCGACGCTGACCGTCAACGGCCAAGACCCCTATCCGATCAACCGACCCTACTACGATGACGATTTTCGCCGAGCCGCAGGAGGCCCGCCGCCGGCGTTGGAAATCGACGGCACGGCAGTACTCCTCAACCACCAGGGATTCGCCCGGCTGAACGGCGTCGGTATCGTCACCAGGCGTTGGCGCTTCCAGGGGAATTCGTTGGCCATTGCCGATCGGGTGGATGGCGATGGCTTCTGCCATCTGAGCCGGGCGTTGGCGACGACGCTCGACGTGGTTATCGACGGCGGGACGGCGCAGTTGACCGGAGATGGGTTGAAGCTGGTCTTAAAGGCCGATGTTCCCTTGCGTAGCGAACCTATCACCCGCTGGCATGCCTATGGCACGGGAGGTCCCGCGACATTAATCGTTGCCGACAAGGTGGTACGGATGCCGTGGTCGGGAACCATCGCGGTCGAGATTGCCGGAGGCGTTAGCTGAGATGTGCGGCATCGCCGGCCTGTTCCTGCCGCGCAACACAGCGCCACAGGCACCCGACATGGAGGCCATGCTCGCCGCCCTGGTACATCGCGGCCCGGATGGCGAAGGTCGTTGGTCCGCACCCGACCGGCGCTATCACGCCGGCTTCCGCCGGCTGGCGATCATCGACCTGGCAACGGGCGATCAACCGTTACACGACACCGACGAGCGATGGGTGCTGGTCGGCAACGGTGAGATCTACAACTATCGGGAACTGCGTGCGGCGCCCGAGGCCATCGGCTATCCCTTCCGCAGCCAGGGCGATATGGAAGTGGTGCTACCGTTGGTTCGCGGCTTGGGCGAGGGCTTCGTCCACAAGCTTAACGGCATGTATGCCCTGGCGCTCTACGACTCGCACGAGCACTTGCTGCTGCTGGTTCGCGACCGGCTCGGAGTAAAGCCGCTCTACTGGTGCCGGACCGAGGCGGGCGGCGTGTTGTTTGCCTCTGAAATTAAGGCGCTGTTCGCTTCAGGCCTGATTGCACCGGCCATCGACGAGGCAGCAGTATCCGCCTACTTGGCACACGGTTTCGTGCCGGCCCCCAATACCCTTTTCAAAGGCGTGCGCAAACTGCCGCCAGGCCATTTACTGCGGGTCAGCGCCGAAGGTCGCGTCGAAGAAAAATGCTATTGGAATCCGCAACCGGCAACAGACCTGCCCGCCGGCAACGAAGAAATTGTGCAACACCTGACCGCATTGTTGAACGACAGTCTGCGGTTACAGTTGCAGAGCGACGTACCGATCGGCGCGCTGCTGTCCGGCGGCATCGATTCCGGACTCATGGTGGCGCTGGCCGCGCGGCAGATGTCTTCGCCTCTGCGTACCTTTACCGTGCGCTTTCAAGGTACGGCCGTCGACGAAACGCCGCTGGCGCGCGCAGTTGCCGAACGCTATGGCACCGAACACAGCGAGCTGACGTTGCCAGCAGGAGACATCGGCGACTACCTTCCGATGCTGGCCTGGTATGCGGAAGAACCGCTTAATGATGCCGCCTTGCTGCCCAATTTTCTGATCGAGCGTGAGCTGGGTACGCACGTCACGGTCGCCTTAAACGGCACCGGCGGCGATGAGCTGTTCGCCGGCTATGGCCGCTATTTCCAACTGCCCGTGGAAGCCCGTTACCTGAGACTGCCGAACTGGCTACGCGGAGCGGTCGGGCGGGTGGTCGATACCATCGACCCGATGACGGCCTGGCAGCTGTCGCGCGCGGCGAAGTTCGAGTCCGATCCCGGCGCGTACCTGCACGACCATGCCTGCCACTTCCCACCGCCCTTGCGCCGCTTGATCGGCAACCGCCAGCCATTGCCCGAGGCAGCGCAGCGACAAGCCTTCGCCGGATTGATGAAACCACACCAGAGCGGCATGCTGCGCGCCGATCTGATGACCTACCTGCCCGACGATCTGCTGACGCTGCTCGACCGTACCTCGATGGCGGTCGGCGTCGAAGGCCGCGTGCCGTTCCTCGATCACCGGCTGGTCGAAGCCGCCCTGGCGGTGCCGCCCGACATCCGTACCCCAGACGGCCAGCAAAAGGGATTGGAACGGCGCATGGCCGAGAATTTGCTACCCGCCGAGGTCCTGGCGGCCCCGAAGCAGGGTTTTGCCTCGCCGGTACCCGCATGGATGAGAGCCGGTCTTGGTGCGCAAGCCCGCCGGGTGCTGACGCGGCCGCAGGCACTCGAACGGGGCTGGTGGACGGCCGTGGGTATTGAGCGATTGTGCGCGGCACCCGGCCGGCACGGCTTTCGCCTCTACACGCTACTGATGCTGGAACTGGCCGTACGTGTCCATGTCGAGGGCGGCGCCCGTGCGTTCGGTCCCAAAGCGCCTATCGCGGCCTATGCCGATGCCGCCTGACGTAACGTCCCTCTTCTCAAGTGCCGACGTCAGCGTCGTCATACCGGCATGGCGGGCGGCGGCAACCATTGGGCGGGCGTTGGCCAGCGTCGGTGCGCAGACCGCCACGCCGGGCGAGGTGATCGTCGTCGACGACGGCTCGACCGATGGTACGGCAGCGGTGGCACAGGCAGCCGCCGGCCTGCTCGGAAGCATTCCGCTGCGCGTGTTGCGCCAAGCCAATGCAGGCGCTGGGGCGGCACGAAACCGGGGCATCGAAGCGGCACAGGGCGCCTTGCTGGCCTTCCTCGACGCCGACGACGAATGGTTGCCCGCCAAAATCGAACGCAGTATCGAACGACTCAACGCCACCGGCGCCGTGCTGGTTGCCCATGACGGCTGGATCGTCGACGCCGACGGTACGTCGACGCTCAATGAGACAGCGCGGCGTTTTGCCGAATCAGCGGACCCCTTCGTCGGACTCTATCGCAAGGGTTTCATCGACACTTGCAGCGTGGTCGCCCGCCGCGACGCAGCCATCGCCGCCGGCGGTTTCGACGAGACGTTGCCCAATGCCCAAGACTTCGAACTGTGGCTGGCCATGCTGAAAGCACCGGGCACCCGCTTCGAGGTCTTTGCCGAACCCTTGCTCCGCTATCATCGCCAGGCGGGCAGCATCATGAGCCATACCGGGCGACGGCTCGACTGCTGCCTCATCGTTGCCCGGCGCTATGCCTCCTACCTGAAAGGCCGGCCGGGTGGTGTACTGGCTTCGCTGTGGTACCGGATTACCGCCATCCATTACGAGGCGATTCAAGCGCACCGCGCCACCAGGCAGATAGCCGAGGCCGTCGGTACTCTACTGATGCTGCCCCTCCGCTTAATCGGTGCGACGTTCGGCACATGGTCGCGCAAAGATCGGCGCGACCGTCCTTCCTATACGGCGATGGTACAATGAGCCGGCATATGGCGTTGCTGCTGTCGTGGTTATGGGTGGTGCTGGCATTTGCTGCCTACCTCGTTCAGTTCCGGGAACTGGTGGGTCCGATCCTTCAATTGATCCGCGGCGGCTGATGGCACTGACGGTTGCTTTCTTTCAGGTACTGACCTGTGTGGGTTACGGCGCCCTGCTGCTCGGCGCACTGGGTCTGAGCCGGACCTTGCCCTGGGCGGAACGTGCTGCATGGGCCTTCGCCTTGGGCTTTGGCATCCTTGGCTGGCTGTTATTTTTTGCCGGCGCCTTTGGTGCTCTGCAGCCTTGGGTATTGAAGGCGGTGTTGCTTGCCGGAGCGGCCGGTTTACCCGTGCTTGGACGACCTGACCGCGCCCTGACATTGCCGCGTACCGGGATCGTCTGGCTGCTGATCGGTGGGCTGTTGTTGATTGGCGGCCTCGATGCCGTCGAGGCCATGGCGCCCCCGGTCGAAGCCGATAGTCTCGCCTACCACTTCGAATTGCCGCGCCGGTTCCTGGAAGCAGGAAGGCTGTTTTTCGTGCCGCGTGCCGTCGATGGCGCGGTGCCGCTGTTGGTGCAGATGACCTATCTGCCTGTCCTGGCACTCGGCGGCGAACGAGCGCTGACCCTCTGGACGGGGTTGTCCGGATGGGGGGCCATTGCACTGACCTACGTCGTGGCACGTCGCCACCTGTCGACACCATGGTCGCTGACCGTGGCGCTGTTGCTGGCCAGCACGCCAGCGCTCCTTTACAGCGCCGGATCGGGCCAGGTGGAGACCCGGCTGATCCTGTTTGTGTTGCCGGCTGCCTTCGCGGCGGCAGCAGCGCTGCGGCAAGGCGACCTGCGCTGGGCGGTGCTGGCCGGCTTGGCCGCGGGCTTCTATATGGGCAGCAAGTACATCGGGCTGTTGTTCGCCTTTTCAACGGGCCTCGTCTTGCTGGGTGGGCCGGGTTGGTTCCGTCGCGGTGCCGTCTTCTCGCTGGCCGCCCTGTTCACCGGATTCCAATGGTATGCTTGGAACTTCTGGCATTCAGGCGATCCGATCTTCCCCTTGCTGTTCCCTCTGCTCGGCGATCCGGCCTTGTGGGACGCAGCCCACAAAGCGGCGCTGAACGACATTTTCTTCGCCGGCGAAACGCCGCTGGCGCGCACGCCGTGGAACGCCCTTCTTTACCCGCTGATCGCCAGCCTGGACCCGGCACCCGTAATGGAGGCCGGACGCACGGGATTCGGACCTTGGGGATTGTTGATGCTGCCGTTCGCGGCAGTAGGCGTGTGGCGGCATCGCCTGACACTGCGTCGGCATCCTTTGGCGCCGGTTGCCGCATTGCTGGCTATGACATACCTGTTTTGGTTCTTTGCCGGATCGCCGCAGCGTCTGCGCCACCTGTTGCCGGTTTATCCGCTGCTGTTAATTATGGGCACGGTGGCCATCGAGCGCGGGATTCGGGACAGGGGACAGGGCTTGCCGGTGGTAATCGCCGCAGGAATGGCATTAACGTTACAAGCGGCAACTCAAGTATTATTTACTGTACCTTATGTCCGACACCTTGCCTCCGGCGAAGGGCGCGCGACATTTCTGGCACGTTCCGTAGCCCTGTATCCCTTCGTGGAGCCCATCAATCGCCTACTGACCGGCAACGACCGGATTGCGACCAGTCAGCGGCAACTGCTGTATTACATCGACGTCCCCGCTTTTTTCGTTCACGATGTCACGCAGGCCTTAGTCGATACGACCTACGGCAACCGGGACGCCAAACGCTTCATCGAACAACTTCATGCCGAGAAGATTACCCACCTGCTGCATGTCGCTATAGAAGGCGATGATTCGCTGCCTGCCGGCGTCTACGGTTACCTGACGCGTGCGCTGATAGATGCCAAATGCACCCATCCCATCGGAGAGCAAGCGGCAACAATGTCCGTTTCCCGAACATTGGGCATGGGCACCAGCCAGCGCCATGCCGT
>CANITX010000187.1 GCA_947470575.1 Rhodospirillales bacterium | reverse complement strand
GGATAGCCCGGCCCGTAGAACGCGTGATTGGAGTGTTTGCGCCCTGGGTTCACCGGCTTGCCGTTGACCACCGCCGTCGGTGCTGTGGCATAGCCGGCGGCCACGCCCGGAACCTTGCCCATATGGCAGTCCTGGCAAGTGACGCCTTCGCTGGCCGAAGGCGAGGCTCGGTACTGTTCCCAGACGACTTCCAGCTTGATGCCCGGATGCACCGCCACCTGATGGCAGGAAACACAGAACTGCGACTTCGACAATTGATCGAAGGGCAGCACGCCGGTGTGGATGGCATTGCCCCGCTCGGCCGCTGTCGTCGCCACCCGGTAGAAATCCTTCTGATTGACGACGTCGGCTAGCACGCTGCCTTCGCCCGTTCCCGATACAGGTTGATGTATGTTGCCCGGCACTATGTTGCGCTCGCCGTTGGTCTTGGCGAACTGGTCGGACACTCGGTGGCAGGTAATACAGGTAACGCCCTCGCGCGCCACCTGGCTGCGTTCCCACAACGGTTGCCAACGCTCCTCGCCGCGCTGCGTACCCACCGTTTGGTGACAGCGCACGCAGAAGCCGCGGACCGTGCCGGACGACAGGTCGTTGATGGCCTGTTCGAACTTGTGGAACATCGGCGAGATCGACGCATAAGCGTGGTTGGACGATGCCCACTCGCGATAAATCTGGGTATGGCAGGCGCCGCATTGCGAAGCTGTTGGATAGGATGCGACCGCCAGCAGATCGGCATGCGGATCTGCCACTGCTCCCTGGGCCTGGGCGATTCCAGGCAGGCACAACAGCGTCAATGCAAGGCCGACGGCGATCCGATAACGGCGAACCAGCCGGCCGACGGGGGAAAGGTCAGTTCCCATTGGCCATCATTCCCTTCTTCAACGCGTGATCTTGATGGTAGGCATGGCAGAGCAGGCAATCGTCGCGCAATCGGCCCGCAGCGTGACAATCGGCGCATCCTGACACGGCCACAGGCGTAAACGATGAACCCCCCGCTACCGCTGCCGTCGTCGCCAGTTTGTGGCAATTGGTGCAGCTCTTGTCCGGGCCAAGAAGATTGATGTGGGGCTGATGATCGAAGCGTGTCAACGCCCGCGCCTGACCCAACGTATGGCTCCATGATACCTGTTTTGTACCTTCTTTGGTATCGGTGGTCGTGTGACATTTTGTGCACAAGCCGGGGCTGTTGGCTGGCGATAACAGATCGTCGCGCGCTTCCTTTAACAGGTCGGCCTCGTCCGGGTCTGCCGGCATCGGCAACGCCGCCACAGCATCGAACCAAGCCCGCAGCACGGGATCGGCGTGGCTGGGGCGGGCATAGCGGAGGTCGAGGGCATCCGCTTTCCAGCCTGACAATCCGCTGGTGCCGGCCGGTGCATACTCCTCATTCGCGCTCCACGCACAGAAAGCCTGCCGTACCTGTTCGCTGTTAAGCCCGGCCAAGAGCTTGCTGCTGGCCGATTTACCCATGCGGTCCTCGATCAATTCGACCAGCGGATCGGCGCCGTCGGAGATGGCCAGCTTTGCCAAATCCTGTACGGCCGGCCCATACTCGGCCGGATCGTCGGCAAGGGCATTGAGCAGGAAGGCCTGAAGCGGTGTCAGCGTGTCCAAGGAAATGGCCGAGAAACTGGCCTTCGCTAACGCGGCTTCTGTCTTGTCCTTCTTTTCTTTACTGAAACCGCAAGCCTTGGCGATGTTAGCGGCGGAAACGCCCGCGCTTGCCAACTCGGGCCAACGGAACAGAACGAAGTCGCGGCGGGTAATCGAATCGGCATGACAGCCGGCGCAGGTGGCATCGAAGCCCGCCGGCTGGATGGCCCGCGCCGCCGTCGCGATCTGATGGCAGCCGGTACAGCCGCCAGGCGGCAATTGGTCGGCGAGGCGCGGATCGGCAAAATGCTTGCCGAGATGGCTGGCGTGATCGAAGCGGACGCCCTTCGGATGGTCATGCGGGAATCCGGGCGGGAAGGGCGGGTGATCCAGTGCGAAGCTGTCGATCCGTTGCGTATGGCAGGTTTGGCACTGGGCATCGGAAAGGGCGCTCGGCGGCGCGTTGCCGCCTTTGTGTTCGGTATGGCACATCAGACAATCCGTCGCCGCAAGGTCGGCCCTGGCTTCGAACGTGCGATTATGAGCCAGGCGGCCCTTGCCGCCGAATTCATGGCAGTCCTGGCAGGCCGTGGATAAGGGGCGCGTGCCTTTGCCCATCGCCGCCTGCCACCAGGCCGAGATGCCTTGTCCATGCGCCTGATGGCAGGCGCCGCATCCGGCTTCGCCGACGAAATGGGCATGGGCCGCGGACAGGTCGCCCGGATCCAGCGAACTCACGGGCAACGACGGCATGCTGCGGGTGCTGGCGAATAGGGCGATGAGCGCGATGGCCAATCCGGCCGCAAGAAATGCCAGCCGCCCGCGCCAGACCCGTAACGAGGGTCGCGGCGAGCATGGAAGCTGCTGCAATCCGCAATGTCCCTCGGCGTCCGGCCCGCTTGCACAAGGACCGCCTTCGGCGGGCGGACGCCGGCACTGCCAAACGTCGCCATTCTTTGCCGGCAGACAAGCGGCCGTTCCGCCGCAAACCCCGGTGGCCGAAGGCCCACGCGAACAGGGCTTCCCCCAAACGGCAGCCCGGCCGCACTGCCAGCCTAGCGTCGGGCGCTCGTAACGGCTTCTGTCATGGCGGATACGGTCCCGATTTTCCATCATCTTCCGGTCACCGGGCGTAAACGTGGACGACAATTAGGTGCCACACGGCGAAAAACAGCAGCGCGGAGGCCAAGGGAACATGAACCATTGGCCAACTCTTGAGCAGGGTCTGCAGGGAATATTGGGCATCGAGCGCCGTCTTGGCGGCGCCCAGTTCCTCCAGCCGCTTGAGATGCACCCGCTCGCCGTCAGACAGCAGCCGGTCGATGGTTTGCAGGCGCCGACGCAGCCACACCTCGGGTCGGCGACCACCCAACAGGTGATTGAGCGAGAAACGCGGCCGGGCAAAATACCAAGCCAGCGACTCGACATAATAGCGTCCCAACGTGTCGTATCCCGAAACGTCCGCGGCGGCCATGGCGGCCGCTTCGGCTTCGGCGCGCATGCGGGCAAGTTCGGCCGGTATGCGGTCGTAAATCATCTCCGGCCCGCGCCGTGCCAGCCGCCCGGGCAGCCACAATTGCAGATAATAGCCCAGCGCTCCCGATGCGCTGACCAGTAGGAAAAGGGTGGCCAGCACCTGTTCGGCCAGCCCCAAAGGCCAAAAGGTGCCGATATGCGCGGCGAAAATGAACAGGGCCGCCAGCCCGCCGATGACATGCAGCGTCAGCCACGACGACGCCCGGCCCAGTGGCACCATCGACAGCTTCTTGCGCGTATTGTACAGCGCCAGGAACACCATCAATCCAAACAGGATATAGCCGGTGACGAAGGCTGTGGCACCCAATTTCGTAATGACTGAGTGGCGCCAGAATAAGAGCGCTCCCACCGCGCCGGCAGTGAGCCCCCAAACGAGTAGGCTGTTGCGGTTGACCGCCCGCATTCCGACTTACTCCCTCACCCTGAAGTGACGATGTCGTGCGCCAGCAGGGCGCTGGCATCGACCCGGCGCAACGCATCGTGCGGACAGGCGCGAACGCAGGCAGGCCCGCCAGGCTGATCGACGCAAAGATCGCATTTGGTTGCCTTGGCGATCGGGCGGTTCTGCTCGTCGACCATCAAATCGCCGGACGGACTCGCCACCTCGACCAAGCGGATGTTGTCGTAGGGACAGGATCGGGCGCAAGTACCGCAGCCGATGCAGGTGTCGTCGTTGATGACCACCACGCCCGCCGTTTCATGGCGATGAATGGCGCCGGTCGGACAGCCGATCATGCAGACCGGGTCGCGGCAATGCATGCAGGCATTGGCAACCATCCAACCGTCGAAGACGAACCCGTGGCGGATGAAACGCGGGTTGCCGCCATGGGTCGAACCGCAAGCCTTCACGCAATCGTCGCAGCGCACGCAACGTTCCAGATCGATCAACATTGCTTGGGTGCCGTTGATCAGCCGTTCGTCCACCATCCATTCGACAAAGGCGTCGTCTTTGATCGCCCGATCGATGCGCACGTCTTGGGGAATCTGCGATTCTGCGAGATTGGGAAAGACATGCTTGGCCAACACGCTCACCGGAACGCGCAGCACGTCGACGTAGCCCAGCGCCGTCAAGGAATGCTGCAAGCGGATGGGTTCGCCCGATTTCCAGGCGCCATAGGTTTCGTTAAGGCCGAAATGATCGCCGGCGCCAAGATAGGTCACCGTCCGTTGGCCGTTGCCAAGGCGCATGGAAACCCGGGCAAAGCCGGCGCGCACCAGGTAAACGCCGTCGGGAACGGTTCCTTCGGCGGCGATGATGGGCTCTTCCTGGGCGTTCTCGCCTTCGGTGCCGGACTCGCGCATCTGCTTGTAGGTGACGTGCCAATCGAAGCTGCCATAGGTCTTGAAGCGGACCCGGTCCATGACCGCTTCCAGAGCACTGGCTTCCATGCTCTTGAAAAGCGGATGGGCCCCCAGATGGGACTTCAAGGCATTGCGTCGATAATTCTCGTCGATGCGACGTTTCCAACCTGGATCGTAGCGCCGCAGCTCGCGCAATCCTTGCCAGCGGATTTCGAAGAGTTTCGCATCCGCTTCGGCAAAAATGGTGGCCGAGCGCGGCACGCGACCCAGGGCCGCGAGTTCCCCGAAAATATCGCCGGCCACAAGTGTCGCGGTGCGATTCTCATCAAGGACGCGGGGAACATCTTGGATGAAGACGTGGGTGTTGACGTCCGATTTGCTACGGCGCGCATGCGCAGCGATGTCGCGATATCGCGCCGCATCCCGAACCTCCGGCACCCGGCGATTGCGCCATAGCTGAGCGAAGGATTGCAGCAGGCTCTTTTTATGCGGTGCTTGGCGTCCCAAAAGATCGCGCGAAAGCCCGGGCGGCATCACAACCCGAAGCGTGCCGGACAACACCAGGAATGCGGAATTGCCGTAGTCGCCTTCCCGGACCACGATATCGCCGGACTCGAACGATACGATGCGCCCGTCGTTCCTCAGGATCGCCCGCAACGCGATATGCGCCGGAAAATTATCGGCCTTGATCGCGGCGATCGCGGGATTCGCCATCAAGGCGTCGACATCGGCATCCGTCATGTCCGTTCCGAAGGGAACGTCCCAACGTTGCGGTCTGTTAACGGTGGCTGCGGGCGCGGTCATCTCGGGGCTTCGCTACTCGATCCATATTACCTTGTCCGGCTCACTTGTAAGTAGTTTTTGCGGGCAACAATGAGGCTACCGCTGCCGACAGGTCTTTGCCGGCAATGGCGTCGATCAGTTTACGGGCATTCGCCTCATTGGGCGCGGACAACAGCGCGCCGGCTTCCGGCACTTGGCCCTGGATCGCCGTCAGCGCGGCCCGTGCGTTGGCGGCCAACGTGTCGCGGGTTGCCTTCAGCTTGGGGCTGGTCGCGGCAGCGGCGGTCGTCACCTTGACCAATGCGGCGGCATGTCCGGTGATGAACATACGGGCCATTTCGGGTGGCGTCATATCCGCGTTCGTCGTGACGTTCGGCGGATAAAACCGATGGCGCACGGTACCTTGCGAATATTTGACCAATTCGAACTCGCTGCCGGCCGGATGGCCGGCATCGATCATTTTCGCCATGGTGTCGGGGGCTACGCTGGCTCGGGTAGCGCCATGGCAGGTCAGGCAGTTGCTGGCCACATCGAACAGATTCGACGGATGCACCATGCCGGCGCTGGCGGCCTTCTTCAGGCGCTCGGCTTTATGCTCGGCCGCTTCGGATTCGCGCTTGGCGGTAGGTCCGCCGTAGTCGTTGTGCAGATTGATCCATTCCGACGCGGCGCCGTGGCAGCTTTCGCAAGAGACGCTGACGGCAATGGTCGGACGGGCGTTTGCGTCCTTCTGGGTTTCCGAATAATGGCAGGACACGCAGGTCTCGTTGCGGCGCATATTCTCGTCGCCGCCGGCCGCCGCCGCGATGGCTTTCACTTTGGGGTCGCGGTGTACGTCGCGAAAGGACGTGGAATGCTTGGTGCCTTCCCAAACCTGATGTTCGGAGCGGTGGCACTCCATGCACTTTTCCGGGCCAACGGCATAGGGGGCCGCGGACGCTGTCGATCCCATTGTTACAGTTACGGCAACGGCGGCAAGACCTAGCCACATGCTACGGATCGCGTTTTCCAGCATATCAATCCCCTGAATTTTCGCTCACTGTCGGCGAAGTTCACCACGCAGCCGATAAAACAATATCTTATTCATCCCCCAAAGTCGAGTGCATACCGGTTGGAAATTGCTATGAAAATTGGCAATCAGTGATCTGCCCCCTTTAGAGCGGTCCAAAAGTTAACTTAGACTGGACCCTGAAGGAGACGGAACATGGGCAAGAAGCACGGGCCTGAAGAAGTTATCGGCAAGCTGCGCGAGGCGGAGATCGTATTGGCGCAAGGCGG
>CANITX010000186.1 GCA_947470575.1 Rhodospirillales bacterium | reverse complement strand
CCCCGCCCGTCTCCGAGAGAACCCGTGTGATCGCCGCCGTCAACGTCGTCTTGCCATGGTCAACGTGACCGATCGTGCCGACGTTGCAGTGCGGCTTGTTACGCTCGAATTTTTCCTTAGCCATCGCTTCTCACTCCCTTCGGGCGGCCCAGATCAACCGGCAAGCCTTTGCTGAACTTCCTGCGAGACCTGCTGCGGGACCTCGACATAACGATCGAAATGCATGGTAAATTGCGCGCGGCCCTGGCTCATGCCGCGCAGCGTGCTGACATAGCCGAACATATTGGCCAACGGCACGAAGGCTGAAATCACCCGAGCGTTGCCGCGCTGATCCATATTGGTTACTTGGCCACGCCGGCTGTTCAGATCGCCGATGATATCGCCCATATAGTCTTCAGGTGTCACGACTTCGACACGCATGACAGGTTCCAGCAACTTCGGCCCGGCCTTGGCCATGCCTTCGCGGAAAGCTGCCCGCGCGGCGATTTCGAAGGCCATCACGCTCGAGTCCACGTCGTGGCTGGCACCATCGTAAAGGGTCGCCTTGAGATCGATCACAGGAAACCCGCTCAGCACGCCCGATTCAGACGCACTCATGATTCCTTTCTGCACCCCGGGAATAAACTCCCGCGGAACCGACCCACCGACCACTTCGTTCTCAAAAACGATACCGGTACCGGTCTCCTGCGGCTCAAAGCGGACCTTGATGCGCGCATACTGGCCCGACCCGCCGGTCTGCTTCTTGTGGGTATAATCGACTTCGGCCACCCGCGAGATCGTCTCGCGATAGGCCACCTGCGGCGCACCAACCGTGGCTTCGACCTTGAATTCCCGCCGCATGCGGTCGACCAAGATTTCCAGATGAAGTTCACCCATGCCCTTGATGACCGTCTGGCCGCTTTCGGGATCCGTGGACACCCGGAACGACGGGTCCTCTGCGGCAAGGCGATGCAAGGCAACGCCCATGCGCTCCTGATCTGCCTTGGTCTTCGGCTCGACGGCAACCTCGATCACCGGCTCTGGGAACTCCATGCGTTCCAGGATCACCGGGTGAGCCGGATCGCATAGCGTATCGCCAGTCGTCGTGTCCTTGAGACCAGCCAAGGCGACAATATCGCCGGCCATGGCTTCCTTGATATCTTCACGTGAATTGGCGTGCATCAACAACATGCGCCCAACCCGCTCACGCTTGTCCTTAACCGTATTCTGAACGGCTGAACTGGTGTTCAGCGAACCCGAATAGATACGGATGAAAGTCAATGAACCGACGAACGGGTCGTTCATGATCTTAAACGCCAACGCGGAGAACGGCTCACTGTCGGAATTGCTGCGCTCAATGACCTCGTCGGTGCCGGCTTTGATGCCTTTGATCGCCGGCACGTCCGTGGGGGCGGGCAGAAAGTCAACCACCGCGTCGAGCAGAAGTTGCACACCCTTGTTCTTAAAGGCCGATCCGCAAAGAACAGGCACGAACGCACCGCCCACGGTCCCCTTGCGGATACAGCGCAGCAGAGTTGCCTCGTCCGGCGCCTTTCCATCCAGATAGGCTTCCATCGCGATATCGTCTTGCTCGACCGCCGCCTCTACCAGCTTCTCGTGAAACTCGGCAGCCTGGGCGGCCATCTCGGCCGGAATATCGCCGACGATGAATTCGGCACCAAGAGTCTCGTCTTTCCATGTGACGGACTTCATGCGGATCAGGTCGACAACGCCGACGAAGTCGGACTCACCGCCGATCGGCAGCTGTAGAACCAAGGGGTTGGCCCCAAGCCGGCTGACGATCATCTCAACACAGCGAGGAAAATCCGAACCGGTGCGGTCCATTTTATTGACGAAACAGATGCGCGGCACATCGTATTTGTCGGCTTGGCGCCATACCGTCTCTGACTGCGGCTCGACGCCGGCAACCGCATCGAACACGGCAACGGCTCCGTCCAGCACCCGCAAGGACCGCTCCACCTCAATGGTGAAGTCGACGTGACCCGGCGTATCGATGATGTTGATCCGGTGATCCCGCCAGAAGCAGGTCGTTGCAGCGGACGTAATGGTAATGCCGCGTTCCTGCTCCTGTTCCATCCAATCCATGGTGGCCGTGCCATCGTGGACTTCGCCGATCTTATAAGACCGGCCGGTGTAATACAGAATCCGCTCGGTGGTCGTCGTCTTACCGGCATCGATGTGCGCCATGATGCCGATGTTGCGATAGTGGTCTAGGGGAGTCGTGCGGGCCATGGGATGATTCCTGAACTCGTCACCAGCGATAGTGCGAGAATGCTTTATTGGCGTCCGCCATCCGGTGCGTATCTTCGCGCTTCTTCACGGCCGCACCCCGATTGTTGGCCGCATCGAGCAATTCCGCCGACAGCCGATCCGTCATCGTATTTTCCGACCGCTTCCGGGCAATTTCGACAATCCAACGGATAGCCAGAGCTTGCTGGCGGTCATAACGGACTTCGACCGGCACCTGGTACGTGGCACCGCCCACACGGCGCGAGCGCACCTCAACGGACGGCTTTACGTTTTCCAGAGCGTCGTGGAACAGCTTCAACGGATCCTGACCCGTCTTCTTCTGTATAACGTCGAGCGCGGCATAAACCGTACGTTCGGCGACCGAGCGCTTGCCATCGTACATTAGGCCATTGGTAAACTTGGTCACCAGCTTATCCCCGAAACGGGGATCCGGCAGAACTTCGCGCTTCGTTGCGGCGTGACGGCGGGACATACCTGAACCCTCCTATTTGGGACGCTTGGCGCCGTATTTCGACCGGCGTTGACGCCGATCGGACACGCCTTGCGTATCCAAGGTGCCGCGGATGATATGGTAACGAACGCCGGGCAAATCCTTAACGCGACCGCCTCGGATCATCACAACCGAATGCTCCTGCAGGTTGTGGCCCTCGCCCGGGATATAGCTTGTGACCTCGTAGGCATTGGTCAGACGGACGCGCGCGACCTTGCGCAATGCCGAGTTCGGCTTCTTCGGCGTGGTCGTATAGACCCGCGTGCACACGCCCCGCTTCTGCGGGCAGGCTTCCAGCGCCGGCACCTTATTGTGCTCGGCCGTCGCTCGCCGTGGCTTACGAATCAACTGGTTAATCGTCGGCATCGCGTTCTCTCACTCCACGCCAAAATCTTTACCGCCAAGCCCGGAGATAGGCCGGGACTGGCCAAGCCTTTCTAAACCGAAAGACAAGCGCGCCCACTCCGCGGCTCAATCCGTCCGCCCGGAGGGCGTCACAACCCAAGGTATCGTTCTTCGTCAGGAGGGCGCGCAAACCTTCAGGCCCGCCATGAATCCCCCCCGTGAAGGGCGCCGCATACTAGTTTCGCGGCCCAACCCAGTCAAGGGAAGAAAGGGCGGGAAATCCGCCCTTTTTCCCCTTCTATGCACCTTTCGAGACACCACCGCCGACGCCTTCGGTTAAACCGAAGTGCGCCCGACGAATCAGCGCCCCCTTGGGTGAGGCGCCGATATAGCCCCTTTGTTACTTCGCGGCAACAGTCTGGCTGGCACTTTTCGCTGAATCGAGAAGATTTTCCATCTCCTCTCCGCCAGGACGGGTCGAAAGCTTATCCAATTCCTTATCACGGTCGGCCGCGACGGCCCGGAACCGGTTCATGACGCTGCCTGTACCGGCCGGGATCAAATGGCCAACGATGACATTTTCCTTCAAGCCGACCAGCCCATCGACCTTCCCGGAAACCGCCGCTTCGGTGAGGACACGCGTCGTTTCCTGGAAGGATGCGGCGGAGATGAACGACTGGGTCTGCAGACTGGCCTTGGTGATACCCTGCAGCACCGGCGTGGAATCCGCCGGACGGCCCTTGTTGGCCACCGCACGGGCATTGACCGCCTCGAATTCCAGCTTGTCGACCAATTCACCGACCAGGAATGTCGTATCTCCCGGTGCGGTGATTTCCACCTTCTGCAGCATCTGGCGAACAATGACTTCGATATGCTTGTCGTTGATCTTAACGCCCTGCAAGCGATAGACGTCCTGCACCTCCTTGGTCAGGTAGGAGGCCAGGGCTTCGATACCCAATACGCGCAGAATGTCGTGCGGCACCGGGTTGCCATCCATCAACGGGTCGCCGACCTGCACATAGTCCCCTTCCTGTACGCTGATGTGCTTGCCCTTGGGAATGAAGTATTCCCGGGGCTCCTGCCCCTCGTCGTCGGATACCACGACGATACGGCGCTTGGACTTGTAGTCCTTACCGAACTCCACCCGCCCGGCGATCTCGCTAATAATCGCATAGTCCTTGGGCTTGCGGGCTTCGAACAGTTCCGCCACGCGGGGCAGACCGCCCGTAATGTCCCTGGTCTTTGCCGATTCCCGGGGGATACGGGCCAATACGTCGCCGGCATGTACCTGCTGACCGTTTTCGACCGACAAAATCGCATCCACGGACAGGAAATATCGGGCTTCAAGTCCATTATCCAGGGTGATGACCTCATTGTTGTCATCGCGCAGCGTAACCCGAGGCTTCAACTCGGCTCCCTTCGGCTGCTGCTTCCAGTCGATGACCACCTTGCTGGCGATACCGGTGGCGTCGTCGACCTTCTCCATCATGGAGATGCCTTCGACCAAATCCACATAGGTTGCCGTACCCTCTTTCTCAGTCATGATCGGCAAGGTGTACGGATCCCATTCGGCCAGGATTTGACCGCGCTTAACCTTGGACTTGTCCTTTATCGCCAGGCGGGCACCGTAAGGAATACGATGGCGCGCACGCTCCCGCTTTTGCTCGTCGAGCAGAAGAAGTTCCGCATTGCGGTTCATCACCACCTGCAGGCCCTCGCTGTTCTTTACCGTGGAGCAGTTGCGCAGCTCGACCGTTGCGTCATGGCTTGCCTCGACCTTCGACTGCTCGGTGCCGCGCTGCACGGCGCCACCGATGTGGAAGGTGCGCATGGTCAGCTGGGTGCCCGGTTCGCCAATCGACTGGGCGGCGATAACGCCCACAGCTTCGCCAACGTTCACCCGGGTACCTCGGGCCAGATCACGGCCGTAACAGGCCGCGCAGACCCCTCCCCGCGTCTCGCAGGTCAACACTGAGCGGATTTTGATCTCTTCGATATCCGCTTCGTTGATGATGAGGGCATGTTCTTCGTCGATCAGCTCGCCGGCCTCGACAATGACCTTGCCTGTGCTCGGGTGGATGATGTCCACGGCGGCGCTACGCCCCAAAACGAGCTCACTCAGCGGCTCGATGACGTTACCTCCTTCGACCAAACCGCGCTGGGTCAAGCCGCGCTCGGTACCGCAATCGATTTCGGTGATGATGGCATCTTGCGCGACGTCGACCAGACGACGAGTCAGATACCCCGAGTTGGCCGTCTTCAAGGCCGTATCGGCCAAGCCCTTACGAGCACCATGCGTGGAGTTGAAATACTCCAGAACCGACAGGCCTTCCTTGAAGTTCGAAATGATCGGCGTCTCGATGATTTCACCCGACGGCTTGGCCATTAGGCCTCGCATACCGGCAAGCTGCTTCATCTGTGCCGCCGAACCACGAGCGCCGGAATGCGCCATCATATAGACGGCGTTGATCGGCTGTCCCGGTGTCGGGGTGGAGATGCGCTTCATCATCTCGTCGGCAACCCGGTCGGTGCAATGCGACCAGGCATCGACCACCTTGTTGTATTTTTCGCCTTGGGTAATCAGGCCATCGAGATACTGCTGCTCGTACTCTTTGACGCGCGCTTCGGTCTCGTTAACCAACGTCTCCTTGGTTTCCGGGACGACCAGATCGTCCTTGCCGAAGGAAATGCCGGCGCGACAGGCATAATTGAAGCCGAGCCCCATGAGGCGGTCGGCGAATATCACCGACTCCTTCTGGCCGCAGTGGCGGTAAACAATGTCGATAACTCCGGAGATTTCCTTCTTAGTCAACAACCTGTTGATCAATTCGAAGGGCACATTGATATGCCGCGGCAGGATTTCCGACATCAGCATGCGCCCTGGCGTGGTCTCGACGCGTCGAACGATGGGCTTGCCCTTCTCGTCGATGGTACGGAACCGCGCCTTGACCTTGCTGTGCAGAGTGACGACGCCGGCTTCCAGCGCTTGCTGGATTTCGCCGATATCGCCAAAGGCCATGCCCTCGCCCTTTTCGTTCTCGATCAACATGCTCAGGTAATAAAGGCCAAGCACGATATCCTGCGACGGCACGATGATCGGCTTGCCGTTTGCCGGGCTGAGGATGTTGTTGGTCGACATCATCAGCACCCGCGCCTCAAGCTGGGCCTCCAGCGACAGCGGCACATGTACCGCCATTTGGTCACCGTCAAAATCGGCGTTGAAAGCGGTACAGACCAGAGGATGAAGCTGGATCGCCTTGCCTTCGATCAGTACCGGCTCGAACGCCTGGATACCCAACCGATGCAACGTCGGCGCCCGGTTCAGGAACACGGGATGTTCGCGGATGACTTCCTCAAGGATGTCCCACACCTCGGGACGCTCCTTTTCGACCATGCGCTTGGCCGCCTTGATGGTGGTGGCGAGACCCATGACTTCCAGCTTGTTGAAAATGAAGGGCTTGAACAACTCGAGCGCCAT
>CANITX010000185.1 GCA_947470575.1 Rhodospirillales bacterium | reverse complement strand
TGCGCTGACGCTGGCCGCCCGACAGGCGCACGCCGCGCTCGCCGATGACGGTGCGATAACCGTTCGGCAGGGCCAGGATAAAATCGTGGGCATTGGCCGCGCGCGCCGCAGCCTCCAATTCATTCTGGGTCGCATCGGTCTTACCAAAGCGCAGGTTGTCCTCGACGGTGCCGTGGAACAGGTATGTGTCCTGGCTGAGCACCGCCATGCGCGAACGAATCTGAGCAAAGGACATCTCGCGCAGGTCGCGCCCGCCGATGAGGACGCGCCCCGACTGCGGATCGAAGAACCGCAGCAGCAGCTTCGATATGGTCGATTTGCCGGCGCCGGACGGCCCGACGAAAGCCACCTTCTCGCCGGCCGCCACCGCAAAGGTCATGCCGTAATGGGCGCCGCGCCTGCCGCCGGGATAGGCGAAACGCACATCCTCGAAGGTGACCGAGGGCGTCAGCTTCAACGGCTCGGGCGCCGGCCTGGCGTCGTGGATGAACGGCTCGGCCTCCAGCAATTCGAACAGGCTTTGCGCTGCGGCCTGGCCAACCAATCCTTTGTGCGCCAGCTCGCGTAACTCGCGCAACGGCCGGAACACCTCGACGCCCATCATCAGCACCATCAGCAGGTATTGGATGGGCAGCGTCCCCGCCGACACCTTATAGGCGCCGATGGCCAAGGCCGTAGCGGCGCCGGCGGCGATGCCGGTGTCGACGATGCCACGCTGGCTGGCGCTGGTGAACAGCACCCACATGGTGGAGCGAAAGACCTCGTGTGCTTTTTCGGCCAGCACGCGACCGCGCGCCTCACTCTGGCCAAAGGCTTTGAGCGTCGCCAAGCCCTGGATGGCGTCGAGGAACTCGGCGGCGAAGTCGGCATAGGCGCGCTTGCGCCGTTCGTTGGAGCGACGGTCCACGTGCTTGAGCACTAGGGGGCCGAACAGGGTGACCAAGGCGAAGACCAGCAACGCCAGACCCATCTGAACATCGAGGTAGGCGACGAACAGGAAGATGCCGACCGGTGTCAGCAGCGAGACCGCCAGATGCGGCAGGTATTGGCCGAAGTAGGTCTCCAGTTGTTCGACGCCCTCGACCATGGTGGTGATGACGCCGCCGGTACGCCTGAGCCCGAACCAGGCGGGACCTAAGACGGCCAGCTTTTCGTACAATTTTTGGCGCAACTTCAACTGCACGCGGGCCGCCGTCTCGTGGGCCACCATGTGACGCGCGTATTCGAGAACGCCGCGCGCCACCATGATGACGGCGACGCCGACGAAGGCGGGGATCAGATCGGTCACCGCGGTACCCTGGAAGACCATCGCCAGCAGCCAGCCGAGCAGCACGAGGCGCGCCACACCAACCGATGCCGAAACCAGGCCGATGCCGACCGAGAACGCCATGCGGCCGCGCACGCCCTCGGTCAATGACCACAACCGCCCATCGACGTGGGTGATAGTGGTATCGGCAGTGGGCTTGCCGGTGGCGGCAGGAATGGCGCGAGAGTGGGTATCGTTCATGACGTTCTCCGCATGCGACGGCCAATCAATAGAGCGTCGCCGCCAGACGTGGAGGCACGCGCCCTAAGCGACGAGGGCCTATGCCAACCTTACTGCGAATCTTTCTTATTAAGCCCGCACTATAGGGCGGCGCTCTCTGCGGCGCGAGAACGAATTGCCGTCTCGATCGCCAGGTCGGCCGCGGCGGAAGTAACGCCCAATGCAGTGCTCAGGACGACCGTCAAGCCGGTGCGTTGCGCCGCCGGATCGGCTCCGAACGAGGCGGCGTAGTCGACGACATTGGCGGCACCGGCCGCCAGCCGTTCCGACAGCGCAGGTCCGACATCGGCGGCAACCGGAACCGCTGCAACAAGCAACCGTTGGGCAATGCGCTCGGCTTCCAGCTCGATGGTGGCAACATGCTTGCGGAAACTCTCGCGGCTGGGATCGTCGAGGCCGTCGACGGGATTCTTCAGATCGCGGCGGATGGCGCGCAAAGGATCGACGGACCGCTTCTGCCAGGGCCGGATGGCGGCAACTGCTTGGGCGATCTTGGCCCCCCCCAACGCCGACGTGCCTTCGGTGGCGCTCCAGCAGCAGAACAGCAGCAGATTGATATTCAGGCCGAGGCTATCCTGCAAAGCGAGACAGGCGGCCGCCACGTCCGGCGCGCCATAGACGGCGATGGAGAAGTCCCAGAATCTGGCGACGGCACCTTCCGATTCCGCGTCGTTATCATCGCTCATGGCTGCCCGCCCCCGCCGGACATGGAAGGCTCAGGAAAGCGACTTCGCGGTGGGAAGCCGCGACAGCCAAACGCCACCGGCAACGATCAGGGCGGAACCGATCCAGGTCATCAGTCCGGGAACCTCGGTAAACAGCAGGTAGCCCCAAGCCGCCGCAAAGATGACGTTGGCATAGCCGACCGGCGCCAACAGGGAGGCCGGAGCGATCTGATAGCCGCGCACGTTGAAATATTGGCCAAGCACGGCGATGGGGCCAAGCCCAACGAGAAACAGCAGAGCCGGCCAAGACAGTGCTTCCCACACCAGCACGGCCGGCGTCAGCAGGATGAGACTGCCGAGACCGCTGACATACATGGTCAAGGTGATCGGCGGCTCGGAGGCGGCGAGCACCCGGATGCAAATGGTCTCCATCGCCATCGCTCCCGCACCCAGAACGGCAATGCCGGCCGCCGTTCCATAGCCGCCAAAATCGAGCCCCGCTCCCTTGCCCCAGATAACGACGAAGCCTCCGGCAGCGCAGAGCGCGGCAGCCAGCCAGTGTTGCCCTGTGACGGCTTCGCGCAGCAGCAGCACGGCCAGGATGACAACCAGCATGCCCTTGAGCAAGCCGATGGCGGCGGCATCGGCGATGGGCATGTAGGTAGCGGCATAGAAGGCGCTCACCCCGCCGCAGGCGCCGAGCCCGGCACGCAAAACATGACGCCAGGGCCGTGGGCTGCGATAGCGCCAGACGCCGCCATAGGCCTGTGCCACCACCACCATGGTCACGAAACCCGAAAGGTAACGGACGAACATGATCTGGATGGCATGGACCGAACCGTCGAGCAGCTTTCCCGCCGTGAAAATGAAGGCAAACATGGCCGTCTGCGTCAGCACCCAGAGGATGCCCGAAGCCTCTTTGGCGGGAGCCCGATGCGGATCGGCGGGCGACGGAGCGGACATCGGATGCGGACTCCGAAGAAGGATGCTTGGGGAAATACCGGGCGTCAGGAGCTTCCCTACGCACGAGGCGCGACTCGGCTCCTCGGGTATTGTTCCCGGCCAATTCGCTTCCAGCAAGGCCCATCGGCAGCAATCTTTCGGCTGCCCACGGCTTTTGGCTTGTGGTCAAAATCATGGGTTGGTATGCGGTAGATCAACAAACTCAGGGAAACGTCCTGTCCAACCGACGGACGCAAGCCCGCCCCTTTCAGGAGTACCAGCGATGAGCGTGACGCGTCTGGTCGTCCCTCCCATCGAGGTCAACTTCAGCCTCAAGAATAAGATCTACGAGGCGCTAAAGGAGTCCATCGCGGCAATGAATATCTATGCCGACGATGAGGAACTGCGCCTGGAAGAACGCCAGTTGTCCGACATGTTGGGCGTCAGCCGCACGCCGATCCGCGAAGCCATCGCCCGTCTGGAGCAGGAAGGCATGGTACGCATCGTGCCGCGTAAAGGCGTGTTCGTCGCCCGCAAGACCAAGCGCGAGATCCTGGAAATGATCACCGTCTGGGCGGCTTTGGAAGGCATGGCGGCGCGGCTGATCACCCAGAATGCCAGCGACACGGAGATCGCCTCGCTGCGCCGCCTGTTCGCGACGATGAACGGCGAAGAAGTACAGGCCAATATCGACGAATACGCCGAAACCAACATCGATTTTCATCAGGCGTTGCTGGCCATGGGACATTGCGCGCTGATGCGTGAGATCACCGAAAATCTGTTTCTGCACATGCGTTCGATCCGCAAGCGGACCATCGCCGAGAAGGATCGGGCCAGCCGCTCGATCATCGACCACATGCATATCATCGAGGCGCTGGAAGCCCGCGATACCGAGGGGGCGGAACGTCTGGCGCGCGACCACACCTTGAACCTCGGCCGCCATATCGAGGAAAACGTCCATTGGCTCGATTGAGGACGACGCCGGGCACCGGCCACCAGACCATGTACGAGTAAGAGGACGGCCATGGCGAAGGCACTGGATGGCATCCGCGTCCTCGACATGACGCACGTACAGTCGGGACCGTCCTGCACCCAGATCCTGGGCTGGTTCGGTGCCGACGTGATCAAGGTCGAGCTGCCCGGGCGCGGCGACATCACTCGCCAGCAACTACGCGATGTGCCGAACGTCGACAGCCTGTATTTCACGATGCTGAACTGCAACAAGCGCAGCATCACCATCAACATCAAGCTTGAGACGGGCAAAGATATCTTCATCGGGCTGATCAAGTCCTGCGACGTCCTGTGCGAGAATTTCGCGCCCGGCGCGCTCGACCGCCAGGGCTTCACATGGGAGAAGATCCACGAGATCAACCCGCGCATCGTCTATGCTTCGATCAAGGGCTTCGGCCCCGGTCCCTTCGCCGACTGCAAGGCCTACGAAACGGTAGCCCAGGCGATGGGCGGATCGATGAGCACCACCGGCTGGGCCGACGGCCCGCCGGCCAGTACCGGCGCCCAGATCGGCGATTCCGGCACCGGCGTCCATGCGGTGGCCGGCATCCTGGCGGCGCTGCTGCAGCGAGAGAAGACCGGGCTCGGGCAACGGGTCGAGGTGGCCATGCAGGACGCAGTGCTCAATCTCTGCCGGGTCAAGCTGCGCGACCAGCAGCGGCTGGCACACGGGCCGCTCAAGGAATATCCGAACGGGGAATTCGGCAATGTCGTACCCCGCGCGGGCAATTCCTCGGGGGGCGGCCAGCCGGGCGAGGCGCTGCGCTGCGCCCCCGGCGGCCCCAACGACTATATTTATACGATCATCCAGCCGCAGGGCTGGGCGCCGCTGATGCGGCTGATCGGACGCGACGACCTGATCGAGAACCCCGCCTTCGCGACGCCGGACGCGCGACTGTCCCATCTGGAAGAATGCTTCGGCATCGTCGAGGCCTGGACATCGAAGCACAGCAAATTCGAATGCATGGAGGCGTTCAACAAGATCAACGTGCCGTGCGGGCCGATCCTCGACATGAAGGAGCTGGCGGCGGACCCGTCGTTGCGCGAGCGCGAGACGGTGGTCGAGGTGGCGCATCCGGAGCGCGGCGCGTTCCTGACCGTGGGTTGCCCGATCAAGCTGTCGGCATCGCAAGTCGAGGTGACGACGTCGCCGCGGTTGGGCGAGCATACCGAGGAGGTACTGAAGGGGGTGCTCGGCTACGACGACGAGCGCATCGCCGCGGCCCGTCAGGAAGGCGCGATTTAAGCGTTTCGGCCCAATCTTCACCGATGCCTTTCGTAGCCCACATGGTGCGGGCAAGCGGGCTTCGAATACCATAAAGATATGATTTTCCACCTGAAAATAGATACAATATAACATTACAAATTGACGGTTCACCGATCTCGCATCCTTCGCACCTTCTCCGCCCGAATTACTCTAGACTGACGACTCGATGGACAGCGATTCCCCGGGGGCAGCGATGGTGGACAACGATGGCTGACAGCTCCCGCGTCGGATCGGCGGCGACCCTGCAGCGGCTGACCATCAATCACGACATGCTGCTTCCCCCGGAGCCGACGACGGTCGGTCCCTATCATTTCGCCGTCATCGACATCGGATCGAATTCCGTGCGCCTGGTGGTCTACGACGATCTGTCGCGGGCGCCGTTTCCGCGCTTCAACGAAAAGTCCCTGTGCGGCCTTGGCGCCGGGATCGACGCCCAGGGCATGCTGTCGCGCCCCTCCATCGAGCGCACGGTACGTGCGGTCAGCCGGTTTCGCGCCATCGCGCGCGCCATGAACGTGGACCGCATCGACGTCTTCGCCACCGAGGCGACCCGGCGCGCCACGAACAGCGCCGACCTTGTCGAAGGCATCTTCCGGCAAAGCGGCCTGCACGTTCGCATCCTGAGCGGCGCCGAGGAAGCCACCTACAGCGCGCTCGGCGTGATCGCCGGCTTCCATCGGCCGCGCGGATTGGCCAGCGATATGGGCGGCGGCAGCCTGGAGATCGCCGAACTGCGCGACGGCGCGGTCGGCAAGCGCACCGTCAGCCTGCCGCTCGGCGCCCTGCCGGTGGCGGCGATGCTGGCGAACGGCCCGGCCGGAGCCAAGCAGCGGATCGACGACATCCTGCGTCAACGGCTGCCGTCTTTCGCCGCCGCACCGGCGTTTTACGCCATCGGCGGCGGCTGGCGGGCCTTGGCCCGCGTTCACATCGCCCAGAAGGCGCCGCCCATCGGCATCGTCCACGGCTATGGCATCGACGTGCGGGAAGCGCGGTCCTTCGCCAAGACCATTCTGTATGCGACACCCGATCAACTGGCCAATATGCCGGGCGTGCCGATGCGCCGCGCCGCCACCCTGCCGGCGGCCGCCCTGGTTCTCGACCGGGTGCTCAAAGCACTGAAGGTGGAGCGCGTGGT
>CANITX010000184.1 GCA_947470575.1 Rhodospirillales bacterium | reverse complement strand
GGAAAAGGCCCTGGAGTTCCTGAAAAAGTTACAAAAGCAGGATATCCGGACGGTCCCGGGTAACGCCGGCGCCGTGATGGCCCAGCTCCAGGCCGGCGAATTTCCCATCATCATCGGCTTTTCCGGCACCGTGGTCGCCGATGCCAAGAAGGATGGCGCTCCCGTCGACGGCGTCAATCCGGAGCCCAGCCTGTCGCGGGCCAGTGCCATTGCGCTGATGAAGAACGCGCCCCATCCGCACGCGGCGATGCTGCTGATCGACTTCTTGCTCGACAAGGATGGCGGGCAGAAGATTCTCGGCGAAGTCGGCTACTTCCCGATGCACCCAGCTGTGAAAACAACCAAGGACCTGGCTTTCATCGATCCCAACACGCTGGGCATCAAGCCATTGCTCCTGGACACCAAAGTCGAAAACGAGATGAACAAGAAATCGACCGAACTCTACACCAGCATGTTCCGCTAGACGGCAATGACGGCAGGGTGACTGGCGGGGCTTGAACTCGCCGGTCGCCGCTCATAGAGAAAGACGGCGTTGGGGTGTGGTCGATGGCCTAATGGCCGATCGCGCCGCCGCTGAGAAGGCTTGGGGGGCAGGTTATGGAATCGGCAACCACCGTCAGCGGCGGCGGCGCCAAGTGGTGGCGTTCCGCAGGTGCGCGGCGGCAGCGCAGTTCGTGGCTCGTGTGGGTCCTGGCGGCCATTCTGCTCGCAATGGTGGTTCCGCCGTTCCTCTATTTGCTGCAGACCAGCTTTTACAATCGCAGTCTTGATGGTACCACGCTTACCTACACACTCGATCACTACATCGGCCTGTTCACCAATCCGCGCTTCTTCGAACACGCGCTGAACTCGGCTTGGTATTCTGCGGGCTCGGCTCTGTTCGCCATCGTCTTGGGCGTCATACAGGCGTGGATCGTCGAACGGACGAACACGCCGCTGCGCCAGTATGTGTTCCTGTTCTCCGTTATCTCGCTCGGTATTCCCGACGTTCTATACACGGTGTCGTGGATTCTGTTTTTCGGCCGCTCGGGACCCTTCAACGCCGTCATGGCCTCGATCACAGGGGCAAATCCGGGCGATCCGGCCTTCTTCGACGTCTACAGCGTTTGGGGAATGATCGTCATCGAAGGCGTCGGCTGGACGCCCTTGGCCTTTCTGCTCATCTCGTCGGTCTTCACCTCGACGGATGCATCCTTCGAGGAAGCCTCGACGATGAGTGGCGCGACGGTCCGCAATACGTTTCGCCGTATCACGCTGCCGCTGGCCAAGCCGGCTGTATTGGCGGTCGCCATTCTTATTTTCATTCGCACCTTCGAGTCCTTCGAGGTTCCCGCCCTGGTCGGCGTGCCCGGAAAATTCTACGTGCTGACGGCGGACATCTTCACGGAAGTCAACCGCACCATGCCGCCCAACTATGGTGTGGCTTCGGCCTTTGCCCTTGGCCTCATGTTGATCGTCATCGGCATGCTCTATTTCTACGGCCGGGCTACCCGTCGGGCGGAGCAGTTCCAGACCATCACCGGCAAGGGGTACCGGCCGCGGCCGCTCATGTTGGGAAAGCTGCGCTATGCGACTGCGGCGATCCTCGTGCTTTTTTTCTTTTTCATCATCGTCGTACCGCTGAGCATGATCGTCTGGACGTCGTTTCAGCCGTTCTATCGATCGTTCAGCGTGGCGGCTCTCGATACCTTGACGGTCAAGCATTACATCGCGGCGTTCAATTCCCGCGAGGTCAAGGAATCAATCTTCAATACCCTTTATCTCGGCGTGGGGGCATCGCTGCTCACCGTCGCATTCTCTATGATCTGCGCCTATTTCAGCGTGCGGCGCTATCGTGGCGGTTGGCTGCTCGACCAACTGGCGACCCTCCCGATCATTTTTCCTTCCATCGTGCTCGGTGTGGCGTTGCTCAGGGTTTATCTCAACATTCCCATCGCACTCTACGGCACGGTGCTCTCCATCATTCTCGGCTCTGTCATTCGCTATATCCCTTACGGCATGCGTTACGCCTATGCCGGGATCATGCAGGTGCATACCGAGCTTGAAGAGGCGTCGTCCATTTCTGGCGCGCGCCAGATGACCACGTTCTTTCGTGTCGTTATGCCGCTGATCACGCCGGCGCTGGTCACCTGCGCCCTGTTCATTTTTCTGATCGCCGTGCGTTCGCTGTCGCTGCCGATCATGTTGGCCGGTCCCAATACGCAGGTGCTGTCGGTGACGTTGTACTTCTATTGGCTGGACGGGCGGCTGCCGGTTACCGCGGCGATCGGGGTGAGTTGGACGGCCTTCATGATGATCGTCAGTACCATTTTCTACATCGTCGGCCGGCGTACCGGCATGTCGGTCCGTTAAGTGTCTGGGGGAGAAGCGCGGTGCTGAAAGTCGAGAACCTCTGGAAGCAGTATGTCACCGAGGATGGAACGCCGGGCGGCGGCGTGTTCGGCGCCAATTTCGAAGTGGCGGAAGGCGAACTGTTCACGCTGCTCGGCCCGTCGGGATGCGGCAAGACGACGACGCTCCGCTCCATCGCCGGGTTGGAAGAGCCGGACAGGGGCCGGCTGGCCCTCAACCGAGTGGACATCTTCAACTCCGATAAACGCGTCGCTGTGCCGTCCTACGATCGCGACATCGGCATGGTGTTCCAATCCTATGCCATCTGGCCGCACATGACGGTGTTCGAGAATGCCGCTTATCCGCTCAAGGTCTCGCGCAACAAGCGCATGTCGGCAGGCGAGATCCGGGCGAAGGTCCAGGCAGTGCTGAAGACGGTCGGCATGGAAGACTATATCGACCGCCCCGCGACTCAGCTTTCCGGCGGCCAGCAGCAGCGTCTGGCGCTGGCCCGCGCCTTGACCCGCGAACCGAAGCTGCTGCTGCTCGACGAGCCGCTGTCGAACCTGGACGCCCAGTTGCGCGAACAGATGCGTGCCGAACTGTTGCGTCTGCAACGGGAAACGGGGGTGACCTCGATCTACGTCACCCACGATCAGTCGGAAGCCTTGGCGCTGTCGGATCGCATCGCCGTCATGAACTTGGGCAAGATCGTCCAGCTCGGTACGCCAAAAGAAATCTATCAGCGCCCGACGTCGGAATTCGTCGCCAACTTTATCGGCAAGACCAATTTGATTCACGGCAACGTGCATGCCAACGTCGGCGTCAATGCCAGCGCCAAGGTATCGACACCGATCGGCGACCTGTTGGCTTATTTCACCGCGGCGATACCGGCCGGAGCGCGCATCGGCGTCGTCATCCGTCCGGAAAACATCGATATCCAGGCGGCCCATGCCGCGCCTCCGGCGGGTATGGCGGCGGAAAACCGCTTCGAAGGCGTGGTGGAACGCGAGGTCTATCTGGGCGAGATTGAGGAATACACGGTCGTTGTCGGTAAGGATGTCCGCGTCACCGTGCGCACCTCGCCGGGCAAGCCCATCGGCGTCAATGACAAGGTCATGGTGCATTTCCCACCGGATCGCACCATCGCCCTGATCGAAGAGTAACCGTCCGGTTCCATGTCTGGCCGCGTCGCGGCCTGTCCGCAATAACAGGTGCTGCCAATGAAGGAATTCTCGTGCCGGGCGGAACTCGTCTGGGACTCGCGTTGCGAGTTGGGTGAAAGCCCTGTCATCGACGAGCGCACCGGACGCCTTTACTTCATCGACATATACGGCCGTAAGGTCCTGGCCTATGGCACCAAAGACGGCTCGCACCGGGTCTGGCCGATGCCGGCGAATGTGGCGAGTCTCGGCCTTTGCGCGTCCGGTCGTTTGCTGGTCGCCCTCGATAAATATGCCGTGTTCCTCGACCCCGAGACGGGGAAAATCGAAAGCTTCAGCGAGGTTCTCGACGAACCGGAGTTAAACAAGCTCAACGACGGCAAGGTCGGTCCCGATGGCTGCTTCTGGGTGGGCAGCCGCAATGGCACCAACCCGCGTCAGCACACCGGCACCTTGTATCGGCTGACGCCGGATGGTCGCTTCACGATCAAGGCCGATGGCTACCTGACCTGCAACGGCCTCGCCTGGTCCCCCGATGGGCGGACGATGTTCCATTCCGACAGCAGCCAGCGCATCGTCGACGCCTGGGACTTCGATGCAAAGAACGGCACCATCGCCAACCGGCGGCGCATCGTCGAACAGACCGAAGCCGAAGGCCACCCCGATGGCGCGGCCTGCGATGCCAAGGGAAATTACTGGTCGGCCTGTCCGCGGACGGGATGCCTCAAGCAGATTTCGCCGGCAGGTGAACTGTTGACGCGGATCCTGTTGCCCGAGGTTCCGTTTCCCACCATGCCGTGCTTTGCCGGACAGCACGTCTACATCACCACCCTACGCCGGGGCCGTAGCGATGACATCGTGCGAAAGTATCCGACCCTAGGCAGCCTGTTTCGCATTCCAGCCCCGGAAAAGGGTGCTGAAGTCGGCCGGTTCAACGATGTCTGAGGCAGCCTCTGCCATAGCGCGAGGTCATGTAGACGATGACTTCTTTACGGTGTTGAGAGCGCCGCTTCGGTGCCAAAGTATAATTCCAGGAAGCGCCCTCTGACTCCTGGGATTCGCAGCCAGTGTCGTATTCCTCTGTAGACGCATGGAGAGTCGAGCATGCAGGTCAAATGTCATAGGGAAGAGATCGTCCCCTACCATCAGCAGGTCGGCGATGTGCGTACCGGCAATCGCAATACCAAGCCGTTGCTGTATGGCCGCGAGGGCCGGCCGGATAACTACAAGTTCGGTTACGGCGGCGCCGGCAGTACGGAAGACTGGACGACCCCCCGCCACCGCCACACCTTCGAACAGATCCGCTACGTCGCATCCGGCGAATACGTCGTCCGCAAGGACGAGGTGATGCCGACCGGCTGGGTCGCCTACTTCCCGGAGTCCTGTTACTACGGCCCGCAGGTCAAGCGTGCCGATTGCGACATGCTGACCTTGCAGTTCGGCGGCCCCAGCGGTCTGGGCTATTGGAGTACGGCACAGCGCAAGAAGGCATTGCAATCGCTGTTGGTCAAGGGCGGAAAATTCGAGAACGGCGTTTACACCTGGGTCGATGCCAACGGCAAGCGGCACAATCAGGACGCCGCCGAAGCGGTCGAACAGGAAGCCCGTGGGCATGCGGTCGACTACCCCGAGCCGCGTTACAAGGACATCATCCTGATGAACCCGGCGGCCTATTCCTGGGTCAACGACAAAGATCATCCCGGGGTGGCGCGCAAGCATCTCGGCTCCTTCACCGAACGCGATATCCGCGTCGCCTTCATCCGCCTGGAGAAAGGCGCGAGCATGGACTTCGGTGTCGAAAAGTCGAACGAAGTCATGTTCCTCAAGGAAGGCGCCATGACCCACGACAACACGCGCTATGAGAACCTGACGGCGTTCGGTACCGAGCCGGAAGAAAAGCCGGTGACGCTGCGTGCCGTCGAGCCGTGCGAGCTCATCTACATCAAGATGCCGACCTTCTAACGGCACCGAGAGGGGCGGTCTCCAGTGTCATGCGTCGATACAATGAGACCGAACGATGAGCCATGTCCCGCCCCGCGATCGGAGGCCCGCAAATTATCATACGCCACCTGGCCGGCGCGAGGCGCTGGCAGGGTTGGCAACAGGCGTTCTTGCCGCGCCGTTCGTGCTCGGCCGCCGGGCCAGCGCGCAAGCCGTCGACGCCGAACGGCCGGGTTTGGCGTAAGGGGCGCAGCCATCGATCCGATCCTGGCGGCAAGATTCCCAATCTGATCATGGGATAGAACAGCTTTCTATTCTTGTCATTCTTTGTCTTCCGAGGGAGATTTCGATTTCCGGCAAGCGAGCGGCTTGGACCGCCGGTTGTTATCGCCCACGCTGGAACTTCGCGGCCCGACGGTCCGGACATAACGGACCCCGGCCAATCGCAACAGGGAACTACGTCTGAAGAGGACCGCATGCCGCCATCAGGGAAGCCGACCGACGCCACCGGGATCTGGACCACCGACCAAATGGCCTCGATTCACAAGATGCTCAACCCGCGCTCCCTTTGCGTTGTCGGCGCGACGCCGCGCATGAATTACGGCGGCCGCTTCCTGACCCGCGTGCTCAAGGCCCAGGACCGTATCAAGATTTATCCGGTCAACCCCAAGTATGAAGAAATCATGGGGGTGCGGGCTTATCACAGCATCGCCGACCTGCCCGAGGTCCCGGATCTCGCCGCTGTGGTCGTACCCTGGCATCAGGTGCTGCCGACCCTGCAGGAATGCCAGAAAAAGGGAGTCGGTGCGGCCATCGTCATCTCGGCCGGCTTCGCCGAACGCGACAGCGACGACCGGCGCGACTTGCAAGGCGAACTTGGCGCCTTCGCCCGCCAATCGGGCGTACGCATCAGCGGCCCCAATTGCCTAGGCCTGACCAACATCAAGGACGACATCTGGCTGACCGCCACCATGCGCCAGATGAAGACCATGAAGGGCTCCATCGGCCTGATCTGCCAGAGCGGCGCCACGCTCTATGGACCGTTGCTGTGCCGTGCCGAGGATAGCGGCATCGGCTTCAGTTACGTCATCTCGACCGGCAACGAGGCCGATCTCGATTTCGCCGATTTCGCCCGCTACCTGATCGACGATCCCGATACCAAGGTCATTGCCGGTTTCATCGAAGGCTTCAAGAACGCCAATAAAGTGCTCGAGGTGGCCAAACTGGCGGCGGCCAAGGGCAAGCCCATCGTCTTGC
>CANITX010000183.1 GCA_947470575.1 Rhodospirillales bacterium | reverse complement strand
GACGATGGCCTCGGCCAGGGCCTGGCCGACGGGATAGCCGGCCGGCGCGCCCTCGCCGCGATAGATCCCATCCAGGCGGTCGCGCCACCATTGCAGGCGCATGTGGCCGATTAGCGCTTCGCTGACGATGGCGGGAACGCGGGCCACCTCGCGATAGAAAGCGTAGAGCGCCAGCAGATCGCCGCGCGCCTGGGGCGCGGCGAACAGGGCGCAAAGAAAGCGATCGCGATCTTCGCGGCGCACCAGTTCGGCGCAATAGGCATTCGCATCCACGGTTTCGGCAACCATCGGCGGCCTCACCTTCAGTCCACGGCGACGAGCGCCGCCGCCACCTGCCGGTCTTCGCCCAACAAGACGTTGAACGTCCGGCACGCCGCTCCGGTGTCCATCCATTCCAAGACGATGCCGACCTCGCTCAAGGCACGGCGCAATGCGACGGGCACCGGCACGAAACGCGGTCCGCAGCCGACAATCAGAATGCCGAGGTCGACCGCTGCAGACGCGACAAGGTCTAGGGAATGAAACGATATGTCATCGGCAACCGTCACCGGCCAGCCGATGCACCGATCGGGCCACACCATGACAGAGCCGACGTGGATTTGACCGGCAATACGAAACCGACCGCTGCCATAGCTCTGAATGAGCTGACGGTCGCGTGGCACCTGGGGCGTTATGTCGAGGCCAGTGATGCTGGGCTACGGCATCCGCGGGGACGCCGCCTCCATTTTACAATGGCGCCGCGGTCGGCAGGCGCGGCCTACTTCTTGCCGCCGAGCAGGCCCTTAAGAAAGCCGCCCAGGCCTTCCTCCGACGCCGGTTGCGCCACGGGAACGGCATCGCCGGGTTGGGGCTTGGCCACCACGCTGGCGATCAGGGCGCGCTGGACCATGACCCGCACGCCCTTGGCGATTTCGACCTGCACTTCATTGTCGTCGGCGACCTTGGTCACCACGCCGCTGATACCGCCGCCGGTGATGATGCGATCGCCGCGGCGAACGGCCGCCAGCATTTCGCGGTGCTGTTTCTGCTTTTTCTGCTGCGGGCGGATCAGCAGGAAATAGAAAACGACGAAGATCAAGACGATTGGAAGAAACGATTCCAACCCCGCGCCCGCGCCGCCAATGCCTTGTGCGTAGGCCGGTGAAATAAACATGCCAAACTCCCCATCAGGCGGGTCCGCCAACGTCGGTCGGGACTATAGCCGCCCGGACGGGAGTTGCAAGCCTGCCAGACCCGGGAAGTCCGGACGTGGCGAAAAACGCGGCGATGTTCGCGACATCGCCGAAACTTCCTCAGTGAATGGTGATACCTTCCGGCACGGAACCCGACATGAAGTCTTCAACGACTTCGAGAATCTGCAGCCAGACTTCCCGGCCATCGACGTCCCCGGATTCCAGGCTGCCCTCGGCACACATGGCAGCGTATTCGGGGGCCATATGTCCGAACTCATCCATCAACAGATTCGCTGCACGATAGAGTTCCGAATCGGGTGCCATCTCGAAGTCTCCTGCCGGGCGTCCGCATCCCATGATGCGGTTGGTGCCGGCCATCCGACGATGGATCCAACATTGATGAGATTCGGGACGATTCTCAGTGACACCAGTCACATGGTGATGCACGTCACACCAAACGGTCAGATTGTCGCATTCAAACTACGCTCCATCGCCGCCGTCAGGCGACGGGCAAAGCCAACCGGATCGGCCAAAGTCTCGCCTTCCAGCACGCAGGCCTGATCGAGCAACAACTGAGCGGCCTCGGTAACCGCCAACGCGCCATCGCCGTCGCTGCCGGCAAGCGATGCCAGTCGCTTCACCAGCGGATGGCGGTCGTTGATTTCCAAAACCTTCGTCGAGACCGCGTCCAACCGCTGATGTTGCTTGAGCAAGCGCTCGAGATGCATGTCGAGAGCGGCGGAATCGGCCACCAGGCATACCGGGCTGTCGGTCAGGCGCTGCGATACCCGGACATCCTTGACCTTGCCTTCCAGGGCAGTCTTGAAACGCGCGATCAGAGCGTCCACTTCCGAGCCGCTGGCCGCTTCCGCCTTGGTCGCAGGCGAATCCTCGACCATCGGAATTTTGGAGAGATCGGCCTCGCCGCGGGTAATCGACAGGAAGGGCTTCTCCTTGTAGGCGCCGACCGAGGATGTCCAGAATTCATCGACGGGATCGGTCATCAGCAAGACTTCGATGCCGCGCGCGCGGAAGCCTTCCAGCTGTGGCGAAGAACCGGCTTGTTCCACGCTTTCGCCAGGAACGTAGTAAATGGCGTCCTGACCTTCCTTCATCCGCCCGAGGTATTCCTCGAGCGAGACGAGCCCCGGCGACGTCGTGCTGCGGAACCGGGCAAGCGCCAGGATGGCATCGCGCTGGGCAACGTCCTCATACAAGCCTTCCTTGAACACCGAGCCGAAATTCTCCCAGAAGGTCGCATAGGCCTCCGGCTCCTTTTCGGCCTTCGACGAAAGTTCGGAGAAGATGCGCTTGACCAGGGCCGCTTTGATACGGGCGATAACCGGGTCGTGCTGCAGCATCTCGCGGCTGACGTTGAGCGAGACATCTTCCGAATCGACGACACCCTGCACGAAGCGCAGATAGGGCGGCAGCAGCTCCTTGCAATCCTCGGTGATGAAGACGCGCCGGGCATAGAGTTTCAAATGGGACTTGCGTTCGGCATTGAACAGATCGAACGGCCGGGACGCCGGGACGAACAGCAAGGCGCTGTATTCGATACGGCCTTCCGCCTTGAAGTGCAGGGTCAACCACGGGTCGCCGAAACTATGGCCGACGTCGTGGAAGAACTCCTTGTATTGCGCTTCGGTGACGTCCTTGCGCGGCCGGGTCCATAGTGCCGTCGCCGCGTTGACCGACTTTTCATCTACAGGACGCTTGCCGGCCTCGGATAGGTAGATCGGTTGAGCGATGTGATCGGAATAGGTCTTGATGATGTGGCGCAAGCGGAGTTCCTCGAGAAACTCCTTTTGATCCTTGCGCAGGTGTAGGCGGATGTCGGTACCCCGACCGGCGCGGCCGGAAAGCAGGCCGTCGGCCTCCGACGTCGTGAATTCGCCCTGGCCGTCGGACTCCCACCGCCAAGCCTGCGCTTCACCGGCCTTACGGCTGGTCACCTCGACCCGGTCGGCGACCATGAAGGCGGAATAGAAGCCGACACCGAATTTGCCGATGAGGGAAACATCGGGGCGCGCCTTCTTGCCTTTGCCATCGCCCTGGGCCGCCTCGGCCTCGCGGGTCAACTGTTCGACGAAGGCCTGGGTTCCCGATCGGGCAATGGTTCCCAAATCGCGAATCATGTCTTCGCGGTTAAGGCCGATGCCATTGTCGGACAGCGTCAGGGTCTGCGCCTTGGCATCGAACTCGACCCGAATCTGAAAGTTGGGATCGTCCTTGATCAGTTCAGGGTGCTGCAACGCCGCATGGCGCAGCTTGTCGCAAGCATCCGCGGCATTGGAGATCAGTTCGCGTAGGAAGATTTCTTTGTGGCTGTACAGGGAGTTGGCAACGATATGCAAGAGCTTGCCTACCTCCGCCTGAAAGGCGCGCGATTCAGCGGTCATGGATGATCCCTCTTCCTTCCTCGACATGCTGTTTAGCCTTGCGGCGGGGCAGATATGTGACGTTGGACACCGTTGCGCAAGACCGCATCGGCCTATCCCAGCAACAACCTTGACCGCGGCGGCAGAGGGGGAAAGCATGGTGACATGCGTCTATCCATCCTGATCGCCCTGCTGCTGACGGTCGCCGGCTGTGCCGGAGTCGACCCCGACCGGTTGAAAGCCCTTCCGGAAGATACTCTGTTTTCCGTGGCGCTTCCGGAGTTTGCATCGATTCAGCCCGATTATCGGCGACAGGTATCCGACAACGTCGTCACCGAGCGCATGGGCTATCGCCCCCACCCTGGACAGGGCTTTGCCCTGTTCACCTACGTGATGGGCCCGCCCGGCACTTTCGCCCCCAGCCCGTTCGACGAAAACCAAGCGCCGGCGGCCTTGGAAGCCGCCATCCGCTCCGACTCGCTGTTGAAAGGGCGTGCGCTATCTATCGAATCCAAAGGCAAGGCTGCAAACGTTTACGGTACCGCGCATTGGATATCGTTCCGCATGTCCGGTTACACCTGCGCTGCCATTGGACAATCCTTCGACGACCGCGCCGGCCTGCACGGCTTCCTTTGCAGCCCCGACAGCGGCGGGGAAGTTTACACGGAATCTCGAATTCGGGAGACCGTTGAAGGCATCGTGCGCCGCCCGAACAAGGAAGCCGATGCCATGCTTTCGCGATCCGGCGGCTGAACTTACGGGAGAACCAAGCATGTTCCTTGAAACCACGACGATACCGATCGACGACATCTATGTACCGGTCAAGCGCCGCCGGGAACTGGACCCCGATAAAGTGACGGCCTTGGCGGAAAGCATCCTGGAGGAAGGCCTGAAGGCACCGATCGGCGTCCGTCAGGATGGCGAACGGGTCGTGCTGGTCACCGGATTGCACCGGCTGGAAGCCTGCCGAACCTTGGGCGAGACGACCATCGCCGCCATCTTCGTCAGCGCCCGTCAACACTAAGTATTGCGCCTACCCCTTCAGGCAGCGCCCGAACAGATCGGTCATGCGGCGCCAACCGATTTCCGCCGAGTGTTCGTGATAGACCTCGCGTTCGGGAAAGCAGAACCCATGGCGGGTGGCGGGGTAGGTTTCCATGCTGAAGGTGGCCTGCCGGTTGGCATTCAGCGCCTTGCGCAGAATCGGGATGACGCTGGCCGGCACCGACGGATCATGTTCGGCGAAGCCGAGGTAAAGCCCGCCACGGATGCGACCCGCCAACAGATGCGGCGAATCGGCCCCCTTCGACACCATTTCCGTACCGTAAAACGTTGCGGCGGCGCGGACGCTGCCGGGGAAGTTGCCGGCAGCGGCCAACGAGAACCGCCCCCCCTGGCAATAGCCGACCGTACCGACAGCCTTGGACTTGGCCTGTGCCTGCTGCCCCAGCCAATCGAGCATGGCGGCGGTATCCGCTTTGACCATCGGATGGGTCAACGTATTGCGCGCCGCCTTGATGACGGCGCTCATCGCCGCATCGCGACGGCTTAATCGGAAGCGAAGGTTGCCGACTCGATAATACATATCGGGCAGCAGGCAAAAGTACCCGTCGTTGGCCAAGCGGCGGGCGAAGCCTTTCAGTTCGTCGCGAATGCCGGGGGCATCCTGATAGAGGATGATTGCCGGGTACGGGCCGCGTTTATCCGGATAGGCATGAAAGGCCCACATGACCCCATCCGACGTCGGGATGTTGGCGACGCTTTCGACAATGGCCCGACCGCTTGCCTTAGCCATGGGCGCTACCCTTGAAGGCGTCTCTGGAACAGCCCGAAGGCACGCCCCCAGACCCGTTCGGCGGCCGTCTCGCTGAAAGTGGCGCGCTCCGGAAAGCAGAAGCCGTGTTGGGTATCGGGAAAGACCTCGACCGAATGGCGAACCTTGCTCCTGACCAACGCCTTGGACAGGGCGGGGATGACGTGATCGGGAACGTCGTGATCGTGCTGGGCGAATCCGAAGTAAAGCTCGCCCCGGACCTTACGGGCGAGCAGATGCGGCGAGTCCTTGGCGGTGGTGACCAGATCGACGCCGTAGAGAGAAGCCCCTGCCCCCATGCTGTCGGGAAATGTGCCTGCCGCCGTCATCACATAGGCACCCGCCATGCAGTAACCGATACACCCCCACTTGCCAGCCCTGGCCCGTGAGTGCCCCGCCAACCACGACAGCATGGCAGCCGTATCCGACATCACGGATTCATTGGAAAGGGAATGCTTGGCCGCATGAATGACATGCCCCATCGGCCCGTCGCGGTGGGACAGCCGGAATCGCAGCCTGCCCAAGCGATAGTAGAGATCGGGCAACAGACAGAAATAGCCGTTGGCCGCGATCCGGCGGGCGAATCCCCTCAGCTCTTCCCGGATGCCGGGGGCGTCCATATAGAGGACGATAGCGGGGAAGTCCCCGGTCTCTTCCGGATGGGAATAATAGGCTTCCATACTTCCATCGCGGGTTGCGATGTTGACCGTGTTGCCGATCATGCGATGCCTCCCCTGCCGATACGCTATCCCCTCAGGTCAATTGTAGTATCACGACCGCCCCCCTTCAGGCGCCAGTTTTCGCTACTCCGCCCCCTGGGAGTATGGAATCATGTTGTCATTGCATGCTTGGACAGGGGCAAGAGCGATGCCGGAATCGGAAAAGACCAAGGGTGGCATCGAGAATCGGAAACACAAGCGCGTCCCGATCGACAAGGCCGTGCGCGCGGTACAACGAGACACCTCCTATAACGGTCGGCTGAAGGATATCTCGCGCGGTGGCGCCGCCGTTCAAATGGACGGCGCCTTAGATGACGAAAGCCTGGTCGAATTGCATTTCGAAAACATGGCGATGATTTCCGGACAGCTCGCCCGGCCGCTCGATGACGGCTTCGCGCTCGCATTCGAATTGGACGACGACGACGATTCCGTGCTCGACGACCTTCTCCGCGGTCAGGGCGGCATCGGGACGGAAGACTTCTGACGACCCGGCTTTCAGGAACATCGCCCATTTCCCGACTGGCTCTCATTCTCGCAACGCTGACGGCCATGATACTGACTGGCTGCGATTCACCGCCGCGCATGTGGGGGAAACGAATTCAGCAGACCTTGAACGAACGCCCCCCTGTCGTCCCGCGCGAAAACTTCGAGCGAGCCG
>CANITX010000182.1 GCA_947470575.1 Rhodospirillales bacterium | reverse complement strand
TTCTTCGGAGCCGGCTTCGATGGCGGTGACTTGCAGAATGTGCCAACCGAGGGGGCTTTCCACCGGCGTACTGTAGCCGTTCAGAGGCAGGGTGAAGATGGCGTCGGCCAATTCCGGCAAGGCCTGATCGCGGGTCAAGGAACCGAGTTCAAGGGTGGCGGGATCGGCGCCCAGCACGTCCTTGGCTACGGCGGCGAAGTCCGCACCGGCGGCGAGCTTGGCATGCGCCGCATCGGCCAGTGTCCGGTCGGCGAAGGCCATCTGGCGCAACGTGCGCCGTTCGGGGACGGTGAACCGATGCCGTTCGCGGGCATAGGCGGCGCGCAGATCTTCGTCCGAAAGGGCGATTTCCTTGGCCAGGTCCTCGACCGCGATCACGACGGCGGTCAGCTTGCGGTATTCGGGCGCGGTGAACTGTTCGGTATTGGATTGATAATAGGTGCGCAGCGTCTCGTCGCCCGGATCCTCGGGCGTCGGTACGTCGGCGTCGCGGACCAGAACGGCCTCGGCGATGCGCTTTTCATTGCGATGGCGATAGAGGGCATCGAGCATCGTCTTCGGCGGCGTCATGCCGCCGACAACGGCGGACAGCAACTGGCTGCGAAGGAGATCGCGGCGCATCAATTTGAGGAAGGCATCTTCCCCGTATCCGGCGTTTCGCAATACCTGAGCGTAAACCAGCCGGTCGAAGCGACCTTGGCTACCGAAAAACATCGGATTTTCGCGGATGGCATCGGGCAACATGAGGTCGCTGACAATTAGCCTTAGATCCTGCGTCGCCTGATCGTAGAGAGCCTGCGACACCATGCGTTCGACGACCTGCGTGCCGAGGCCCATGGCGCGGGCTTGTTCGCGGGTGACGTTGCCGAACCGCTGTTGCAGGTTCGACATCTCGCGATTGATCTCCTGCTGCAGCTCGATGCCGACAATGTTGGTTTTGCCGATGCTGGCAACGACGGTGCGTCCGGGGCCCGGAAAAAACACGTCATTCACGCCCCACACGCCGAAGCTGAGAATCAGCAGGCCAAGCAGGATTTTGACGACGAGGGAGCCGGAACGTTGGCGAATGGCGTCGAGCATGATGATAAGCCGCAGTTTTTCTGTCTTTATGACGGGGCGCGGCATGATAGGGAGAGGCCCGCCGCCCGGCAACACCGATTCCGGATCGGTCGTGCCGTTACGTGGCCGGACTTTTTCTGCCGTGCTAAGGAGACGCGGCCGCCTGCCCGCGATCGCCGAATTGGAAAGGAAAACGACCATGACCGCCGCCCCCGCCACCCTGCGCCGGCCGCTGATTGCCGGAAACTGGAAAATGAACGGCTTGAAAGCCGATGGGTTGGCGCTCGCCCGCGACATCGCGACCCGGTTGGAGGGAATGGCGTCACGCCGGTTCGATATGCTGGTTTGCCCGCCGTTTACCCTGCTCGATGCAGTGTGCGCCGCCGTCGACGGCGCGCCGCTGTTACTGGGTGCCCAGGATTGCCACGCGGACGCCAAGGGCGCCCACACGGGTGACGTCGCAGCGCCAATGCTAGCCGAATTGGGGTGCAGCCATGTCATCGTCGGCCATTCCGAACGGCGCACCAATCACGGCGAAAGCGATGCGACGGTGCGGGCCAAAGCGGCAGCCGCGCAAGGCGCCGGCATGACGGCAGTGATCTGCATCGGCGAGACAGAAGGCCAGCGGGATGCCGGCGAGACGGCTGCGGTGGTCCGCCGACAACTGGCGGGGTCGTTGCCGGCGGGGTCGAGCGCGACCAATACGGTGATCGCCTATGAACCGGTCTGGGCCATCGGCACCGGACGGACGCCTACCCCCGAGGAGGCGCAGGCCATCCATGCGCTGATCCGGGCCGAACTGAGCAAGCCGCTGGGGGCGGCCGGGTCGGCGGCGACACGTATTCTGTATGGCGGTTCGATGAACCCCAAAAACGCCGCGGTCCTGCTGGCCTTGCCCGATGTCGACGGCGGCCTGATCGGCGGGGCCAGCCTGAAAGCGGCCGACTTCCTGGCCATTGGCGAATGTTGCCGGTGAACAGCTGGGAGACTTTCCCCTAGCCAAAGGCCCCGGCGATGACTAAATACGTGCCGTCGCTCAGCGGTTTCCGACTGCCCGATTGAACAGCACCGAAGCGGCACCGTCCGCCAGGGACAGCGAATGATCCAATTTATCCTTGTCATCCACCTGTTGTTCGCCATCGCCATGGTTGGCGCCATCTTGCTGCAGCGCAGCGAGGGCGGAGCGCTTGGGATCGGCGGCGGTGGCGGCGGCATCGGCGGCGGATTCATGTCCGGACGGTCGGCCGCCAATACGTTGACCCGGGCGACCGGAATCCTGGCCACGCTGTTCTTCGTGACCAGCATGTCGCTGGCCATCGCTGCCAAACATTCCCAGCCTCGCGGTTCGATCCTGGACCAAACGGTGCCGGGAAGCAGCGAAAGCGCGCCCCTGATCCCGGCCGCACCCAGCGTTCCCCTGTCCCAGTAACGAAAGCGCAATGCATGGGCCGCGACGACAAAACGGGCGCCGAACCTTCGGTTCCCGCAGGGTCGCTGGCATGGATCGTGTCCCGAATCTTCGCCGGCCTCTTTGACGGCTATCGAATCGATTGGCAACTGCTGTACTGTCACCTTCCATGACGCGGTTCATCTTCATCACCGGCGGCGTGGTCTCCTCACTCGGCAAGGGATTGGCGTCGGCAGCGCTCGGCGCGCTATTGCAGGCGCGCGGCTTCAAGGTGCGGCTGCGCAAGCTCGATCCCTATATCAATGTCGATCCCGGAACGATGAGCCCCTATCAGCACGGCGAGGTCTTCGTCACCGACGATGGCGCGGAGACCGACCTCGACCTCGGACATTACGAGCGCTTCACGGGCGTCGCGGGCCGGCAGAGCGATAACGTGACCACAGGGCGCATCTATTCCGACGTGATCGCGAAGGAACGCCGCGGGGAGTATCTGGGCGCCACCATTCAGGTCATTCCGCATATCACCGATGCCATCAAGTCCTTCATCACCGGCAGCGTTACCGACGAGGATTTTATCCTCATCGAGATCGGCGGCACGGTCGGCGACATCGAGGGGTTGCCGTTCCTGGAAGCCATCCGCCAGCTTGGCAACGAATTGGGCCGCGAACGGACGATGTATATGCATCTGACGCTGCTGCCTTACATTCCGACCGCGGGCGAGGTGAAGACCAAACCGACGCAGCATTCGGTGAAGGAACTGCTGAGCGTCGGTATTCAGCCGGATATCTTATTGTGCCGGTCGGACCGGCCGATCCCGGCGGCGGAGCGGCGCAAGATCGCGCTGTTCTGCAACGTGCGCGAGGAGGCGGTGATTCCGGCGCTCGACGTCGATACCATCTATCGGGTGCCGATCAGCTATCACCGGGAAGGGCTGGACGATCAGGTCTGCCGCTATTTCCGACTGTCGCCGCCGCCGCCCGATCTGAGCCGTTGGGAAGACATCGTCGAACGGGCGACCAAGCCAGAGGGCGAGGTCACCATCGCCGTGGTCGGCAAGTACACCGGTCTGCTCGACGCCTACAAGTCGTTGGCCGAAGCGCTGACGCACGGCGGCATCGCCAACAATGTCCGTGTCGAGATGAACTGGATCGATTCGGAAATCTTCGAGCGCGAGGACGCGGTCCACTACCTGGAATCGGTGCATGGCATCCTGGTGCCGGGCGGCTTCGGCGAGCGTGGCGCGGCCGGCAAGATCGCTGCCGCCAAGTTTGCACGCGAGCGTCAAGTTCCTTATTTCGGCATCTGTTTCGGCATGCAGATGGCGGTGGTCGAGGCGGCGCGCAACCTAGCGGGTATCGAAGGCGCCGGTTCGACGGAGTTCGGGCCGTGCCAGGAACAGGTGGTCGGCCTGATGACCGAATGGATGCGCGGCAACCAGCGCGAGGTGCGCAATGCCGGCGGCGATATGGGCGGCACCATGCGGCTTGGCGCCTACGATGCCGTTCTGGCCGCAGGCTCGCGCATCGCCAAGGTATACGGCACGACAAAAATCAGCGAGCGCCACCGCCATCGCTACGAGGTCAACATGGCCTACGAGCAGGTGCTGGCCCAGCACGGCATGGTCTTTGCCGGAAAATCGCCCGACGGCCGGTTGCCCGAGACACTGGAAATCAACGGGCACCCTTGGTTCATCGGTGTGCAATATCACCCGGAATTGAAATCCAAGCCGTTCGATCCGCACCCGTTGTTTACATCGTTCATCGGCGCCGCCGTCGATCAGGCGCGGCTGGTTTAGGCGGAATCCCCATGGCCGAGATACGTCGCGTCAAGGTCGGTGGGGTCACCATCGGCAACGATCTGCCGTTGGCGCTGATTTCCGGGCCGTGCCAGATGGAAAGCCGCGACCACGCCATGGACATGGCGGGCGCGCTGAAGGAGATCGCGGCGCGCTACGGCGTCGGCCTGATCTATAAGACCTCTTACGACAAGGCGAACCGGACCAGCGTTAACAGCGCGCGCGGCTTAGGACTCGACCGGGCCATGCAAGTCTTCGCCGAAATCCGCGAGACGCTGGGCGTGCCGGTGCTGACCGACGTGCATGAGGCGGATCAGTGCGGCCCCGTCGCCGAGGTCGTCGACGTGCTGCAAATACCGGCGTTCCTGTGCCGGCAGACGGATTTGCTGTTGGCCGCCGGGCGCACGGGCAAGCCGATCAACGTCAAGAAGGGGCAGTTCCTTGCCCCTTGGGATATGGCCAATGTGGTGGCCAAGATCGAGACGACCGGCAATCGGGACGTGCTGGTCTGCGAGAGGGGCGCCAGTTTTGGCTACAACATGTTGGTTACCGACCTGCGGTCGCTGCCGATCATGGCGAAGACCGGCTGCCCGGTGGTGTTCGACGCGACCCATTCGACGCAGCAACCGGGTGGCTTGGGGGCGGCCTCTGGCGGGCAGCGGGAGTTCGGTCCCGTGCTGGCGCGCGGCGCCGTGGCGGTCGGTGTCGCTGCTGTCTTCATGGAGACCCATCAGGACCCGGATAGCGCACCGAGCGACGGCCCGGTAATGATCAAGCTGCAAGACATGGCCGGCGTGTTGGAAACCTTGGTCGCTTTCGACCGGATCGCCAAAGCCCGGCCGGTCGCGATCTAAGCGACCCTATTTTCCAAGATGTCCACCCAGCCCGAGCGTGGACCGATCGTGAAGGCCGATGGGTAATGGCCGGACGTCAGAACAGGCCTTTGCCGGGTATCGGTCTGATGATGGCCGCGGTCGGCCTGTTGTCGATCATGGACATGATCCTCAAGATCATGATGACCGCCGGCCATTCGGTTTTCCAACTCCTGTTCCTGCGCAGCGCGATCATCGCGATTCTATTCGCGGCGGTGCTGCCGCGATGGGGAGGCATCGCCGCGCTGCGTACCACCAGGCCGGCGCTGCTGTTGCTGCGTAGCCTTGCCGGCGCCGGCGGGGCTTTGCTGTTCTTCGCCTCTCTTCGCTATCTGCCCCTGGCCGACGCCATCGTCGTGGCCTTCGGCGCAACCTTCATGATGACGGCGTTGTCGGTGCCGCTGCTCAAAGAGACAGTGGGGCGGCAACGATGGCTGGCGACAATCGTCGGCTTCATCGGCGTGCTGATCGCGGTTCGGCCGGGCGGCACGTTTCATCCGGCGGCTCTTTTGGCCGTCGGTGGCAGCTTTTGCTATGCGCTGATGATGGTGCTTGGCCGCTGGCTGGGTACAAGCGAGCCTTCGTACCGGCAGGTGTTCTATTTCAATATCGCATTGGGCCTGATGACGCTGCCAATGGCGCTGACGATTTGGGTCCCGATGACGTCGATGGACATGGTGCTGCTCGGCAGCATGTCCGCGCTGGCCTTTGCCGGACACTTTTGTCTGACGGCAGCCTTCGTACAGGCGCCAGTCGGGGTGGTGGCGCCGCTTGAATATACCGCTTTGGCCTGGGCGACGGCGCTCGGCTATCTGGTGTGGGGCGACGTTCCCGACGCCGCCGTTCTCGGCGGCGCGGCGATCATCGTGCTTTGCGGCCTCTATATCCTGCGCCAGGAATCGCGCCAACGAACGCCGCCGGCTGGAAACGATGCAACAGCCGTGTAACTTGCACGGTCCGGTGCCAGGGACTAAACCGGGATCGCCAGCCGCCGCCCGAAGCGGACGGACGACATTCACCATCAGGGATATGCAAGCCCATGACCGACATCATCGAGATCGCCGCCCGTGAGATTCTGGATTCCCGCGGTAACCCAACGGTCGAGGTGGATGTGTTGCTCGAGTCGGGAGCCTTCGGACGAGCTGCCGTGCCGTCGGGCGCGTCGACCGGCGCGCACGAGGCTGTCGAGTTACGCGACGGCGATGCGAAGCGCTATGGCGGCAAGGGCGTGCTGAAAGCCTGCCAGTGGGTGGAAGGCGAAATCTTCGACGCCGTTTCCGGGATGGACGCCTACGACCAAGCCCGCCTCGACCGGCTGATGATCGAATTGGACGGTACCGCCAACAAATCGCGGCTGGGCGCCAATGCCATCCTGGGCGTCAGCCTGGCGATCGCCAAGGCAGCGGCAGAGGATTGCGGGCTGCCGCTCTATCGCTACCTGGGCGGGGTCAACGCGCGAGTGCTGCCGGTGCCGATGATGAACATCATCAACGGCGGCGCGCATGCCGACAACGCCATCGACATTCAGGAATTCATGATCATGCCGGTCGGTGCGTCGACCATGGCGGACGCGGTGCGCATGGGCTCGGAGGTCTTCCACGCGCTGCGCAAGCAATTGTCGGAAGCCGGGCACAATACCAACGTCGG
>CANITX010000181.1 GCA_947470575.1 Rhodospirillales bacterium | reverse complement strand
TCCAAAGCTGATCCGTCCCATCCAACGGGGACGGGCCGACTACGCCAAAGGAAACCGGTTTTGGGATCTTGACGGCTTGGCGCAGATGCCGTGGCACCGCATTTTGGGCAATCTTCTGCTGTCCTTCATGAATAAGCTGTCGTCCGGCTATTGGGACGTATTCGATCCAACCAACGGCTTCACGGCCATCCACGCCGAGGTTTTGCGCCGCCTGCCGCTCGGCAAGATAGCGCGCGGCTTTTTTTTCGAGTCCGACATGTTGTTCCGGCTGAACACCATCCGTGCCGTGGTCATAGACGTCCCCATGGCGGCCCATTACGGTGGCGAAATCAGCAGCATCCGGCTGGGCAAGGTGGCGATCGAATTTCCATATCGCCATCTCGTCAATCTGACCAAGCGCATTTTCTATGCATATTTTCTAAGGGACTTCAGCGTGGCGTCATTGCAACTCGTGCTTGGCTTCCTGATGACCGGATTCGGTGGGGTATTCGGTATCTGGGCCTGGCACGAAAGCGTTGCATCTGGCAGACCGGCGACCACCGGCACCGTTTTCCTGGCGGCCCTGCCAATCATTGTCGGTGTGCAGTTATTACTGTCGTTTCTTGACTTCGACAGCCGCAGTTTGCCACGCGAACCCTTGCAAAACCGCTTGTGAGCGCAGTGGGCCAGCGTTGACTTGGCTCGCTGCAGGTTCCATCTTCACGTCGTGATCCTTCTCACCTGCGCGGCCACCCAATCCCGCGCACAGGCCTCAGCAGGTACGGCCATGATCCTATGGACATCACCGCACGCACGCATCTTGGTTGCGTTCGCTGCCATGGCACTTGTCTTCATTGCTTCTGTGAGGAAGGGTGATGCCCAATTTGGGGGGGACGGAGTTCTCAACGCCGTTGCCTACAAGGCGTTGCCACGGGACTGGCCGATCATGGTACGCCCGCTCGACAATTCAGATGCCAATCTCGCCATCCAGAAGGAATTCGAACAGCAGCTCAGGGCGCTCGGTTACACAGTACGCCCGGACGCGCCATTGATTCTCAGTTTCGATACACGCGATGAGATCGGCGCTTGGTCGGACGAAGGCCGCCGGACAGTCCTCGAACTGGAAGGGCGGGGTGGTCTCATTGGCGGCGATTCGGCACGCGCCCGCTTCAATCTTTTTGACAGCGATCACGGCGGTATCATGAATGAAGGACGCGGCAGCGGTACCAACATCGTAACACCGAGCCGATATCGGCTCGACGTCTCCATCGACGACAGGCAGAGCGGTGAACGGCTGTGGCAAGCATGGGCAACCGCCGAGTTACAGCAATCCAGCGGCGCAGCTCTGACCAGGGCTATGGTGCCGGGAACGCTTCAGAGCCTGGGTAGGACAGTGAAGAATCTTGCCATCGGGCTTGACTGAACGCAAATGCCGGCGCACCGCAATATTATTGCCGCATCATGAGAATCCCGGTAGTACGGGACTGCTGCGAAATAGAAATCGACGGCAATGCTGGGCTCTGTCGCCAGCAACCTTTAACCTGCCTGACCATTGACCACACGCTGGCATAACCGCATCCGAACGGCATGACCGAACCTTCCGCCAAAGCCCTGTTGCCGGCCGGGTTATCCGATGTGCTGCCGCCCGAGGCAGAACAAGAGGAAGCCGCCGTGCGCAGCCTGATGATGGTGTTGTCCGCCCATGGTTATGAACGGGTCAAACCGCCGCTTATCGAATTCGAAGACAGCTTGCTGTCGGGTAGTGGGGCAGCCTTAGCCCGCCAGACGTTCCGCATGATGGACCCCATATCGCAACGGATGATGGGCGTCCGTCCTGATATGACCATGCAGGTGGCCCGCATCGCGGCCACGCGCCTTGTCAAGGCACCGCGTCCGCTGCGCCTAAGTTACGCTGGTCAGGTCCTGCGCGTATCGGGATCGCAGCTACGTCCGGAACGCCAGTTCGGCCAAGTCGGCGCCGAGTTGATCGGTTCGTCATCCCATCGTGCCGACGTTGAGGTTATTTTGATGGCGGTCGAGGCCCTCCAGGCCGCTGGCGTCACCCGACTGACGGTCGATTTGGCAATGCCTACCTTGGTGCCGACCGTATGCAACGCTTTGTCTGTCGATGAACAAGCACGATCCCGGTTACTAGCCGCGCTTGACCGCAAGGATGCGGCAGCCGTTGCCGAACAGTCGCGGCGATTGGGATCCGCCGCCACTGCCCTTTTCCCCCGTCTACTGGCTGCTTCCGGTCCGGCGACCAGGGCGCTGCAGGCACTCGCCGAACTCGACCTGCCGCCGGCCGCCGCCACAGAACGCGAGGCCTTGACACGTATTGCCAATAGCATTCGTGAAGGTATGCCGGACGTACCGCTGACCATCGATCCGGTAGAACGTCGAGGTTGGGAATACCACACGGGCGTCACCTTCACTCTTTTTGCGCCTGGCGTTCGCGGCGAACTGGGAAGCGGGGGCCGGTATCGCGCGTATGCCAGCAGCGGTGGCGAGGATGCCACCGGCCTGACCTTGTTCATGGATACCGTGATGCGCGCCAGGCCGCCGGCAAATCTTCCCAACCGCCTCTATTTACCCTTGGGTACCAGTCGGGAGGATGGGCGACACTTGCGTGAATTAGGCTGGACTACTGTAGCCGGTCTGGAAGCGGTGGACGCCATTGCCGAAGCTCAACGATTGGAATGCAGCCATGCGCTGGTGAACGGCAAGGCAATGCCGGTTCACCCTGCCGACGGAGAATAAGGGACGATGGCAAACGTGGTCGTGGTTGGCGCCCAGTGGGGCGACGAGGGCAAGGGCAAGTTGGTCGACTGGTTGTCCCACCGGGCCGATGTCGTTGTCCGCTTTCAGGGCGGGCACAATGCCGGACATACGTTGGTCATCGGCAACGTGACCTACAAACTAAGCTTGTTGCCATCCGGAATCGTACGCCCCGGCAAGCTATCGTTCATTGGCAGCGGCGTCGTTGTGGATCCTTGGGCCCTGCTCAACGAGATCAAGGTCGTCACAGACCAGGGCGTTACCGTTACCCCGGCCAATCTCAGGCTGGCTGAAAATGCAGCTCTGATCCTGCCCCTACACGGCAACCTGGATCGGGTCCGCGAAGAAGCACTGGGCAGTGCTCGGATCGGCACCACAGGACGCGGTATCGGGCCGGCCTATGAAGACAAGGTCGCACGGCGTGCCATCCGGGTCGGCGACCTCGCGGAATTAGGCCTGCTGCCCGCCAAGGTCGAGCGGTTGTTGCAGCATCACAACGCCCTATTGCGTGGCATGGGCCAGCCGGAGGTCGATGGCGACACCCTTATCGCTGCGCTGGCCGAAGTGGCACCGCGCGTCTTGCCCTTTTCCGCCCCGGTCTGGCGTGAACTGGATGCCCAACGACGCGCCGGGAAGCGCATCTTGTGGGAAGGTGCGCAAGGAACCATGCTCGATGTCGATCACGGTACCTATCCTTTTGTCACCTCCTCGAACACCGTCGCCGGGCAGGCGGCGGCCGGATCCGGGCAAGGGCCCGGTGCCATCGACTACGTGCTGGGCATCGTCAAAGCTTATACGACGCGCGTTGGCAGCGGACCGTTCCCGACCGAATTGACCGATGCGATCGGCATGGGACTGGGCGAACGCGGCCGCGAGTTCGGGACCGTCACCGGCCGCCGGCGGCGTTGCGGCTGGTTTGATGCGGTCCTGGTCCGCCAATCGGTCAAAGTCAACGGCATCCACGGCATCGCCTTGACCAAACTTGACGTATTGGACGGTATGGACGAGTTGAAGGTCTGCGTGGGGTATCTGATCGATGGTCAGACCGTCGACCATCTTCCCGCTTCAGCCGCCCGCCAAGCACGCGCCGAACCGGTTTATGAAACCATGCAAGGCTGGCAGGACAGTACGCGGGGCGCACGTTCCTGGGCCGATCTGCCGGCAACCGCCATTAAGTACATTCGGCGGATCGAGGAATTGATCGATGCCCCAGTCGCATTGCTGTCGACCAGCCCGGAGCGGGATGACACCATCTTGGTCCACGACCCCTTTGCCGACTGACCCGCAATGTCCCCTGTCCCGGTTTCGGATTAATTGTATTGCAAGTCTTGATGACCTAATCTTCACAGGCGCGGGGGCATGGCAAGGGGATCGGCAGCATGGCCGAAGCTGCCGAGCAGTTACGGGACGAAACGACAGCCGAGGCCGCACCGCCCTCTCCGGTGTACGGCCATTCCTTGCTGTTGGGTCGATATCAGATCAACCCAAATGCGCCGCTCGGCGAACTGGACACACCTTCGGCCAAGGCCTATGCGGTCCGCGATCAAAGCGAAGCGAACCGGCAGTTATTCGCCCTGATATGCACACCCGGCCTGCCGCCACGTCTCGAAATGATGACTTTCCTGCGGGGCAACGAACTTCCGGGTTTGCTACCGCTCGTCGAATGGGGGGTCGTCGACTGGGCGCCCCTTAGCCAACGTTGTATGGCCATCATCTATGAACGCCCGCTCGGCGGAAGGCTGGCGGCGGATGCCTTCGGCGGCTCCCCTCGGATCAACGAGCACGATGTCGTCCGCCAGGTGATAGAACCGGCGATACAGGCCCTATCGCGTTTGTCGTCCCGAGGCTTCTCCCATCGTGCCATCCGGCCCGACAATATGTATTTCATGGATGTCGAGATGCACGAAGTCGTATTGGGCGACTGCGTTACCAGCCCGTCCGCCTTCGACCAGCCAGTCGTCTTCGAAACGATTGAGCGGGCAATGGCATCTCCCGGAGGGCGTGGCGAGGGAACCGCTTCGCTCGACCTTTATGCACTCGGCATCTCTCTCGTATTTCTTCTACTCGGCAGGAACCCTACTCATAACCATGGACCGGATCAGCTAATCCAGGCCAAAATTGAACGCGGCACCTACAATGCTGTATGTGGCAACGAACGCTTGCCATTGTTACTCATCGAACCGCTGCGTGGCCTACTCGCCGACAATGCCGAGACCCGGTGGACTTTCGAAGATACCCAAATGTGGTTAGCAGGAGCCCGGCGTTCGCCAGCCCAGCGCAAGGCCTCGCCAAAAGCGGACAATGGCCTGCTGTTTGGCGGGCGCGACTATTTTTCACCGCGAATGCTAGCCCACGTCTTTAGTCAAAATACGACTGATGCCGCGCCAGTAATTCGCGACGGTCGGCTAGAAACCTGGCTGCGCCGACAACTGATGAATTCAGATCTAGCTGATAAAGTTCAAGCAGCGGTGGAAATTGCGCGGGCACATCAACAGGATGCTTTGGGGAGTAACGACTATCTGGTGACAAAGGTCTGCATCCTCCTCGATCCTGCAGGCCCCATTCGCTATAAGGGCTTTTCCTTCATGCCTGAAAGTTTTGGCCCGGCGTTGGCACTGGAGGTACTTCATCGTGGCGAAGCACAGATTCCCGCTGAGATGCTGGCCCGCGATATTCCATCCATCTGGTTGAGTGCGCAGGAGAACAATCGGCAATGGACCTCCACGATTGAGAAAGTCTTTGCCTTGCTGCGCATGTACATGCAAAGCATGGATATGGGACAAGGTATTGAGCGTTGTCTCTACCACGCGAACCCTGGGCTCCCATGTCAAAGCCCTCTGGTTATCAAGGACTATGTTATCGATGTGGCGCATCTACTTCACGCCCTCGATCAAGCATCCAAGAACATCGATACCACCACTCGGCCAATAGACCGTCATATCGCGGCCTTCATCGCGGCCCGCACTGAGCAGGACCTATCAACCCAATTTCGCGCGCTGACCAGTGCTAACGAGCACTCGACGATAGTGGCCATGCTTAGTCTGCTATCGACACTGCAATCTAAGCAAGGTATCGCCGACCTATTTGGGTTGGCGAATTGGGTTGGCGGTCATCTTGGGCCAGCTATTGCGCACTATCGGAGCCAAACAACACGACGCGAGATTGAACGTGAGATGCCGCGAGTTGTCCGTTTGGGAAGCCTGCCTCAGTTACTCGATTTGGTTGATAATCCAGCCAAATTGCAACGTGACGAGGACTATTTCTCTTAAGCCGAGGTCCAGCACCTCGCCGCCCAAACCGAAATCGACCGTATCGAGACGGACGATGCGGCGCGTACAAAAGAAGCGGAAGAGTCCGGACGACATGCAGCAGCCATGGCATCCGTGATGCTGGCGATGGCTATCATTTCCCTCATCTTCATAGTGAAGACTTGGTGAGTTCGGCAGTCGCTTTAAGGTAACCTACGCATGGCGCAAAACATTTCCAAACAGACGGAATCATGGGCGCCAGTGGCCGTGGCCGTCACCGCCGTCACCGTGATGCTGCTTTCGATGTCGTCGGTGATACTTTTATGCCTCGCCATGCTACCAACGCTTGTCGCCACCATCGTTGATAGGACACCGCAGAAGTACGCTGCCTTCTGTGTTGGGAGCATGAATTTATCGGGGACCGTTCCATTTCTCATCGATTTATGGTTTGGCGAGCACACAATCGATCAAGCACTGGGCATTCTCGGCAATGTTTTTTCCTTGGCCGTCATATATGGCGCCGCCGCATTCGGTTGGATGATTTACACTCTTGTTCCACCGATCATTGCAGCCTTCTTGATCATGATGGCAAGACGTCGGGCACAACAGTTACGTACCGTGCAGGCCCAGTTGGTCGAGGAATGGGGCGACATCTTAAAGCGTAACTCTGGAGGTAATGCCGCGTCGGCAGCAGAGGCTCAATCCACGCCTTGATGGCCAGATGCGGTTGAACCAAAGATTTGAGGCGGTTTTTCGGTGGACAGTATTCCGTTGAGATCAGACTGCCAGCTGCTCGCCCACCGCCGC
>CANITX010000180.1 GCA_947470575.1 Rhodospirillales bacterium | reverse complement strand
GGCCAACGCGTCGAAACCGGTCATCGAGGCTGAAACCCCGTAAACGCTTAAATGACCATTGAGACCGAGAATGCGGCTGAGCAGCTCTTGACGAAAGCCGTTCATCACCGACATCACGATGATCAGCGTCGCCACACCCAACGCAATACCCAGCAACGAGAACCACGCAATAACGGAAATGAAACCTTCCCGCCGGCGGGCCCGCAGATAGCGCAAGGCTATCATCCACTCAAATGCGGAAAACACGTTTCAGCCGGCTCCTTGATTCAGAGCAGGCACTGGGATCAGCCGATTAGCCGAGCCAGTACCGACTCGGGCGATATTTCCTGGCGCTCGCCCCCTGCCCGACGTTTCAACTCAACGACACCCGACTTGAGCCCACGGGGGCCGACCACCAGTTGCCAAGGCAGCCCGATGAGATCCATTTCAGCGAACTTTACCCCTGCACGTTCATCGGTGTCGTCGTAGAGAACTTCGACGCCTGCCGTTTGAAGTTTGGCATAAAGTTCGTCGCACGCCTGCCTGCAAGCAGCATCGTCGGTCTTAAGGTTAATCAAGCCAACCTTGTAGGGCGCCACCGATTCGGGCCAGATAATTCCGGCATCGTCATGGGATGCTTCGATGATACCGCCCACCAGACGGGAAACGCCGATACCATAAGAACCCATCTCAACGGGAACCTCGCCATCTTCAGCCGAGGTTACCATGGCCCCTAGCGGCTTCGAATACTTCGTACCGAAATAGAAAATGTGGCCGACCTCGATGCCCCGCGCCGTAACGAGCTGGTCTCCGAGTTCCACTTCCTTGGATTTGTCGTGCATGTCGTCCGTCGCAGCATACAGCGACGTCCATTTGTCGACGATGGGCTGCAAATCGCCTTCGTAGTCGACGTTCTCAGGTACAGGGAATTCGAGCACGTCGCGATGGCAGAAGACGCCCGTCTCGCCGGTGTCGGCCAGAATGATGAACTCGTGACTCATATCGCCGCCGATCGGGCCACTTTCCGCCTTCATGGGGATGGCCTTCAATCCCAATCGGCGGAATGTGCGCAAGTAGGCGACGAACATTTTATTGTAGGAACGCACAGCCCCGGCGAAGTCGATATCGAAGGAATAACTATCCTTCATCAGGAATTCTCGGCCGCGCATGACACCGAATCGAGGACGTACTTCGTCGCGAAACTTCCATTGGACGTGATAGAGCAATTTGGGCAATTCGCGATAGCTGCGTACCGAGTTACGGAAGATGTCGGTAATCAATTCCTCGTTCGTCGGGCCGAACAACATATCGCGTTCATGCCGGTCACGAATGCGCAGCATTTCCTTGCCGTAATCGTCATATCGACCGCTTTCCCGCCATAGTTCGGCGGGCTGCATGGTCGGCATCAATAATTCCTGACAACCCGCCTTGTCCTGCTCTTCGCGTACGACCTGTTCAATCTTTTGGAGCACACGAAAACCCAGGGGAAGCCACGAATAGATGCCGGCGCTTGCCTGGCGAATCATACCGGCACGCAGCATCAACCGATGCGAGACGATCTGCGCCTCGGCCGGGTTTTCCTTGAGGGTGGGCATGAATACGCGGGAGCGGCGCATGGCATAAGCGATCCTGTTGCGAAGGCGGAAAGTGCGGCGGACTCTAGGGAATGAGGCTGAAGATGTCCACGCCCAGCGGTGAACCGACCAACCTACTTCCTTCTTTCGCGGCATAGCACCGCCAACTCGTCCTCTAACGGCGCCGAAAGCGGTTGCCCGTTAAAGGTCAGGCGCTGTGTGATCGTATCGTACAACACGGTGCCCACCGCCAGATCCGCCTTGGTATTCCCCGGCAGTCCGACGATTTCTCGGCCAATGGAAAATGTATAGACCTCTGGCAATGCCATTGGGGGCCGACCGCCCAGATCCGCGGGCGCGACCGCTTGGCCGGTCGTGCTCACTCCCGCCCTGTATTCGACATCGGGTGCTGGCTGGTGGCGAGGAAGCCGCCGGCAGTCCTCATCCGCGATGCGCACATGAACGGGATCTAAGGGCCTGCGCTCCACCCGTTGGGCCCATACGTCGGAGGCCAAAGTCACCAACAGTAACACTGGCAAAAGACATGCATATCGCCACGCCATGTCAGGGTCCCCCGATTGGCCGAACCTGCCTTATATGGTTAGCGTGGGAAAAAGCATCAACCCTTTCCCACAACAGTCCGGCTTGAAAGAATTCCGGGCGCTACCGTTCAAAGGGAACGGCGTCGTCACGCACCGAATGGCCATACTTGGTACCATGATAAGATTCAGGCACAGGATGACCAGGCGCCGAACCGCAATAGCCACTCACGTCGCCAACGCCTTTACGAAGGGTGAAGCGAAATATAGCCGCTGCTAACCCCGAGATAAAAAATCGCCCAAACGATGGCGGCAAGAACCGTGTTAAGCGCCATTTTTTGCCAAAGACGGGGTCGGTGTGGGGACCCCGCGTCTTGCCCCTTGACCACATCTGCGACATCGATTGCCCGATTGCCCCAGGGCAAAACCATGAATAGCGTGAGCCACCAAATAACGAAGTAGATGGCAAGTTGACTCAGCCAGTTCATGATCTTTCAGACCTGTTCGAGTTCGATCAGCGTGCCGCAGAAATCCTTCGGATGAAGGAAGAGAACCGGCTTACCGTGCGCGCCCGTATATGGCTCGCGCCCACCGACGGTACGAGCACCTTGGCGCACCAACGTGTCGCGCGCTGCTATGATGTCTTCGACTTCATAGCATAAATGGTGAATGCCCCCTGAAGCATGTAGAGCCAGGAACTTGGCAACGGGCGAGTTCAGACCGAGTGGATGCAGCAGTTCGATACGCGCATTAGGCAGGTCGATGAAGACAACCGTCACCCCATGTTCAGGCAAATCTTCAGGTCGAGAGACGACGGCACCTAAGGTATCTCGATATACGGCGCTCGCCGCCAAAAGATCGGGCACAACAATCGCCACATGATTGAGACGGCCAATCATATCCTGACCAAATGTACCCGAGTCGCAGGACGCTTATCCAAACGTTGCCGTACGGCTCGACGCGCGGCAATTCGGACTGCTTCGCGCGCCGCATCGTCATCCGTACGTACAGACGTGCGCATGCCGGTTACGGCGTCGATGACCGCCTGGCGAACGACTTCCTCGGCATCGTCGCCATCGCCATCGAAAAGACCGAAGGATGTGATTTGTGGCTCTTCGGTCAGGCCTTGATCGTCGAGCGCTACCGTAACAACCATCGCACCATTGTAGAGCGTCTGGATACGCTCACGTACCAGTTCGCTGTTCTGCCCGACAATGCGATTACCTTCCAGGTACAAACGCCCGGATCCAACCTTTTCTATGATCTCCGCATTTCCGGGAGCTAACCGCATCAGGCCGCCATTCTCATTCACCACCGCACGCGGCACCTGGCATGAACGCGCCAAATGCGCGTGCTCTGTCAGGTGGCGCAACTCGCCGTGAACAGGCACAGCTATACGGGGGCGGATCATCGCATACATCCGGCTTAGCTCGTCGCGGGCTGGATGGCCGGAAACGTGAACCATCGCCTCTCGCTGCGTGATGACATTGATGCCACGCCTCACCAATTGGTTATGCAGATAACCAATGGGAACTTCGTTACCCGGTATGATGCGCGAGGAAAAAATAACGGTGTCGCCCGATCCCAGATCGATGTTCGGGTGGGTCCCGGCCGCGATACGCGCCAAGGCCGCACGTGGTTCTCCCTGACTGCCGGTACAGATGATCAGCATTCTGTCGCCCGGAAGAAAACCGGCATCGGACTCGTCTATGAACGGCGGGGTACCGGCCAGATAGCCACAAGCACGCGCAGCCATTTCGATACGCCGCAGCGAACGTCCGGCAATGACCACATCGCGCCCATTGGCGCGAGCCGCAGCGGCAATCGTTTCCAAACGCGCCACGTTGGAAGCAAAACAGGTAACGGCAATGCGCCCTGTGCGTTCGCCGATGAGTTTCGCCAAGCTATCCAGCAATTCGGCTTCGGAACCCGACGTGCCTTCCTCGAAGACATTGGTCGAGTCGCAGACCATCGCCAGCACGCCTTCAGCACCAAGTTGGCGAAGTGCCTGCTCATCCGATACCGGCCCGACAACAGGATCCGGATCGAATTTCCAATCGCCGGTATGCAGAATCGTACCCAAAGGCGTGCGGATGGCGATGGCATTCGGTTCCGGTATGGAGTGGGTCAACGTAATCAGTTCGAGATCGAACGGACCGACCGAAAAGCGGCCGCCAAGCGGCACTTCGGTGAGGGGAACGGCCGTCAGAAGACCCGCTTCCTTCAACTTGTCGCGCAGTAGGGTTGCGGTAAAGGGTGTCGCATAGACCGGACAACGCAGCCGATCCCAAAGGTGGTGAACCGCGCCGAGATGATCTTCGTGGGCATGTGTTAAAACAATGCCATCCAATTGGTCTCTGCGTTCGGCAATCCATGTCGGGTCCGGCATGATGACATCGACCCCCGGCGGATAACCATCGCCAAAGGTCACGCCGAGATCGACGATGATCCATCGCTCCTTGCCGGGCGGACCATAGCCATAGAGATTCAAGTTCATGCCAATCTCACCTGCCCCGCCGAGGGGCAGGAACAAGAGCGCGTCGCGGCCATCGTGCATGCTCAGCGCTTCCTGTTCCGGCGATGTATGGACAGCAGGCCGCGTAGGGTCAGATCTCGATCGACCACGCCGATGCTATCGGTGACACCGACAAAGAGCGGTGCGAGTCCTCCGGTAGCAATAACAGCCATCTTGCCACCGAACTCCGCTGTGATCCGCGCCACCAAACCGTCGATCATGGCGACATAACCCCAGAAAGTGCCGGATTGCATGGCCGAAACCGTATCGCGACCGATGACCTGTTCCGGACGACCAATAGCCACACGCGGCAACTGTGCCGCAGCCATATGCAGGGCTTCCAGCGACAGGTTGATCCCGGGCGCGATGACGCCACCCAGGTAATTTCCGTCGCCATCCACAATATCGAACGTCGTCGCCGTGCCGAAATCCACCACGATCAGCGGCCCACCATAGCGCTCGCCAGCGGCCACCGTATTAACCAGACGATCAGCGCCGACTTGCTCTGCCAGGACTTTAATGCCCAGATCGACACCGGGAGCACCAACGATCAACGGATCGCACCCGAAGTACTTACGGCAAAGCGTCTTCAAATTAAAAACCGTAGCCGGCACCACCGACGCAATAATGGCTTCATTGACCCCCGCGCGATCAATTCCTTCCATGCGCAGGAGTTCGCCCAACCAGACGCCATATTCATCGGCAGTCCGTTCCGCATTGGTCGCACTTCGCCATTCGCCTTTGACTGTGCCGTCTTCGGCAAAGACGGCAAAGACGATGTTCGTATTTCCGGAATCGATGGCCAACAACATGTTGTCACTCGGCGATCATGGTAAGGAATAGAAGACGTCGCCCGCCGTTATCCGCCGCTGCCCAGCGGCTACATCGACCAGAAGTGCGCCATCCCGATCCATATCCGCGAAAGTGCCGTGCAGGGTTTCATCATGCAAGCGCACTGTAACAGCCTCGCCCCGGCCGAAGGCTACCGCCATCCAGGCATCCCGCACGGCAGAAAATCCGAGCCCCTGCCAACGCCCCCGCCAAACATCGAAGCGGCTCAGGATTTCCACGAGAAGTTCGTCGAGTTGAACCGCCGCAAAACCCGATTTGTGTAGAGATGTCGCTGGAAATTCGCTCCGAGCGGGGTGACGCATCACATTGAGGCCAAAACCCAACACCGTCCAATCGGGCCCGAGCTTACCACCCGCGCCTGCTGTCTCCATCAGTATGCCCGCACATTTCTGCCCTCCGATAAGAAGGTCGTTCGGCCACTTGCATGCAACGGGAACACCGGCAGGCGCGCGCGCCGCCAAGCATTCTTGCAAAGCCAACGCAGCCACGAAACCCAACTGCATCACCACGTCATACGAGTGCTTAGGCCGCAACAGCAAGGAACAGTACAGATTGCCAAGAGGCGATTCCCAAGACCGGCCGCGCCGTCCCCGTCCAACCGTTTGCTGCCGGGCCCAGATGACCGTGTTGTCCGGCGCCCCACCCTCAGCCCGCCGTTTGGCTTCGTCATTGGTGCTGTCGACGCTATCGAGCTTGATCAGAACATAACCCGGGGGGAATGCGATCATCCGCCAAACAAAGCGGCGGCTGCCGTCTCCGCCGCACCGATCAGGGGGACCGGATAAGCGAAAAACAGCAATACCAACAAGCTGGTCACCGCCAACACCGCCCCGATGTCGCGGGGGAGCGGTCGGTCCAGAACCTCTCCCAACTCATCGAAGTACATCACTTTAATGATGCGGAGGTAATAAAAGGCGGAAACGACACTGGTCAGCACACCAATAACGGCCAACGCGATTAAATTGGCATCGACGGCCGCCATGAAGATGTAAAGCTTACCGAAAAATCCGGCGAGCGGCGGAATGCCCGCCATCGAGAACATGAAAATGGTCAATGCCAACGCCACCATTGGATGGCTTTTCGATAGTCCAGCGAGATCGGAAATTTGCTCGACCATACGGTCGTTGCGCCGCATGCAGAGGATACAGGCAAAGGCGCCCAGGTTCATGACCAAGTAAATGGCCAGATAAATCATGATGCCGCGCAACCCGGCCTCATTGCCGACGGCAAGGCCAATCAGCGCATATCCCACATGGCCGATCGAGCTGTAGGCCATCAGGCGTTTGATGTTGCGCTGGTTGATCGCAGCGAAGGCGCCAAGCACCATTGAAGCGATGGAAACGAAAACCATGATCTGCTGCCACTGGGCAAGCAGATCGCCAAATGGCCCCAGCATCACCCGACAGAACAACGCCATGGCTGCAATC
>CANITX010000179.1 GCA_947470575.1 Rhodospirillales bacterium | reverse complement strand
CGTCCCGCATCTCCGGGGTGCAAGGGACGCTGGCGGCTGCTTGCGAGAGCGTCGTGCTGGGCCGCTTTGCCGCCGCCGCGGTCGTGGTCGCCGACCCGGCGATGGTCGTCGGTTGCGGGCTGCCAACGGAAGACCTGGAATTCGTCGTGCTGACCAACGAGCCTCGGGCGTCTGCGAGCGATTTCGAGCTCTGCCGGAAGCTCGTCGGGCCGCATATCCGCAAGGGGCTGCTGCTGGAGCCTCGGGATCCGGCGCTCCCTGTGCTCAGGGCGGAGCTGCCGGCGCAGAAATTGTTCCTGGTCTGTCCGGGACCAGCGGATCAGTCCATTATCGCGCACCTGTCCGAAGGTGGTCGTGCGGTGTGGCTCGAGAGCAAGGACGGATCAGCCGACTACCGAATCGTCATGGGCGCGGGCGACACGCGGGTTTCGCTCGGCTCGGTCGGCGGCGCTGGAGCTGATCCTCGGATCGTCTGGGATGCCCTGGTCGCCCGCGTTATCCAGGTCCATTTCCCGGCCCCCGGTAAGCCCGCCGATCTTCAGCAAGGAAGCATGAGCAAATGACGCTGGAGATGCAGGCGGTCGGACAGGGCTTTGAGTTTTCCGCAGCGGCGGCGCGCATCGCGGCGCTGCGCGAGTCGGTGTACAATTGGCCGGTGGAAGCGGGGTTTCTCGGCGCGGTCGGCGAAATCGTCATGGTGCTGAGCAGTCCACGCTCTGGGTCGAGCCTGGTGGCGTCGGTGCTGCGGCGCACCGACCAGGTGATGAACTTCCAGGGGGCGATCACACCGTTCCTCGGCATGGCCGACCTGCGCTATCCGGTCAGCGGTGACACCGATGCGCTCGAGGCCCGGCACGCGTCGCTCGCTCCCTGGCTCGAGCCCTACCTGGCGCAGGAGTGCGGCTATCCGCTCGACCGGCTGGAGAGCCAGGCGGACCGCGATCAGTTCGCCATCGACCTGGCGATCCGGCTGTGCATGCAATGGCCCGACATCGCTTTCGGGATCGAGGAGGTGCGCTCCGCCACCAACCATGCGCTCGACGAGACCGTGCGGGACTTCGGCTGGAGCGACGGGGAATTCCGCGATCCCAAGCTGTTCCATGCGCTGCTGATCCGGCGTCTGCGCCCCATCTATCCGGAACTGAACCCGTATCTCTACGATATCGACGCCGCGATGATTCGCGACCTGATGCCCGATGCCCCGGTGGTCGTCACCCTGCCGTCGGGCCGGTTCGTCGAGATGCCGCCGCTGATCACCATCCGGCCGTGGCGCCGGGCAACCACCGCCGACCTGCGGAGCAAGCCGCTGGTGATGAAGACCGTCGCCAACACCTTCCGCATGCCGTTCCTGTCGGCGCTGTTTCCATCGGCGCGGATGCGGGTGATGCACCTGACCCGAAGCGTCGCCGGCAGCGCCAACGGCATGTATGACGGCTGGATGCATGCGGGCTTCTGGGCCGCGCACATCGTTGACGGCGACCTTGCCATTCCCGGCTATTCGGACAGATTTCCCGATTGGGGCAGGCACTGGTGGAAGTTCGGCCTGTTTCCCGGCTGGCAGGCCCACCGCGCCAGCAGTCCCGTGGACATCGCCGCGGCGCACTGGCGCACCTGCCACGAAACCATCCTGGAATGGCTCGCCGCCCATCCCGGGCAGGCGGCGGACTCGATCCGGGTGCATGGCGAGGATTTCCTCGACAACCCGCACAAGAAGGCCGGGACGCTCGCACGGATCGCCGACTGGCTGGGCGTCGGCATGGACGAAGGCCTGTCCTACGCCGCCGAGAACGACCTGCCGCTGCAGCTCGCCACCGTCAAGCCGGCGCCGCAGCGCTGGCGCAAGCGCTATGACGAGCTGGCCCACATCCTGAAGGATCCGCGCAACGGTGACCTCATGGTGCGGCTGGGATACGATCCGGACCCGGAGACCTGGTAAGACGACGGGCCGAACGACCCGGCCTTGAGACCGCACGGTACTTCGTGTATCTCCTCGCCTGAGTTTCTCGGGGTGTAGCTCAGCCTGGTAGAGTGCCTGCTTTGGGAGCAGGATGTCGGAGGTTCGAATCCTCTCGCCCCGACCAGACAAACGCAGGACGACCAACATGCAGGCAACGATCTTCAAGCCGGCCAAGAACGCCATGCAGTCGGGATGGGCGAACACCCGCAAATGGCTGCTGGTCTACGATGCGCAGCGCGCCAAGCGCATCGACGACCTGATGGGCTATACCAGCTCGGACGATACGTCGCGCCAGGTTCGCCTCGCCTTCGATACCCAGGAGGAGGCAGTGGCCTACGCCGAGAAGCACGGCCTGTCGTATCAGGTGCATGAGCCGCATGCGCGGCAGCTGAGAATCAAGGCCTACGCCGACAACTTCAAGTACACCCGGCAGACCCGGTCTGCCTGAGTACATCACGGGCCCCGTAGCTCAACAGGATAGAGCACCTGCCTTCTAAGCAGGATGTTGCGTGTTCGAGTCACGCCGGGGTCGCCATGATCGCAGGGGAGAGCGATGCCCGAGAGCCAGCTTGCCTATGTCTCCATGACCGGCCCGGACCGGGTCGGGCTGATCTCGGCGGTCACCGCCCGGCTGTTCGATCTGGGCGCCAACCTGGCCGATACCAACTTCGCGGTTCTCGGCACCGGCTTTGAGTTCAACGCGGTTTGCGACCTGCCGGCCGACCTGCGTCTCGACGACGTCGCCGGGGAACTCCGGGCGTTGCCGCAGCTTGTGGGCGCCGAGGTCTCGGTAACGCCGTTCACCCACGCGGCCGCCCAGGCCGAGAATGCGCGCATTACCCACATCATCGACGTGGTCGGCGGCGACCGCCCCGGGCTGGTCGCCCGTCTGGCCGAGGCGTTCCAGGACTACGATGCCAACATCGTCCGCATGAACTCCACGCGGTTGCCCGGCAGCGGCGACGATGCGGATTATGTCACCCGGTTCGAGGTCTACATCCCGGAGCGGGCCGATTCCTGCCTGGCGGCCATCGACAATACCGCCCAGCAGCTCTTCTGCACCTGCCGCTGGCAGGTCGTCTGAGCCTCTTTCCACCGCTTGCGCTTCGTTCTCATCGCCGCTGATTTGCGGCGGTTATAGCCGCGACTGCAAATCGTTCGCAATTTTCTTGACAGGAAATCCGGGTGCTGTGCATGGTGCCCGACGCCATTCGACTCATTCGCAGTTGCATCTGCAGCCGCGGGCGGCTTCCCGGCCGGATGGTAACGACCACCACGCAAGCCAAGAAAGGCACAGGAATGAGGAAGCGTTTCGAACCTGAAGGGATCGGGCTCATCTCTCGCCATGCGATTACCGCCACGGCCTTCGTCCTGACGGTCGCCGCCGTGCCGGCGCAGGCGCAGGAGACCCAGCCGGCCGCCGGGCCGCAGGTGCTCGGGCCGGTCCGTGTCGAGGGTATCCCGTTCGGCATTCAGCCGCCGGCCGATAGTGGCTACAAGGCCGAGCGGACCACCACGGCCACCAAGACCGACACGCCGTTGCTCGACGTCCCGCAATCCGTGTCGGTGGTCAATCAGGATCAGATCAAGGATCAGGCCATGACAAGCATGGCCGATGCGGTCCGCTACACGCCCGGCCTGGGTTTCGCCCAGGGCGAGGGCAACCGCGATACGCCGGTGTTCCGCGGCAACAGCTCCACGGCGGACTTCTTCGTCGACGGCATCCGCGACGACGTCCAGTATTTCCGCGACCTGTACAACATCGAGCGGGTGGAGATATTCCGCGGCCCCAACGCCATGATCTTCGGACGCGGCGGCGTCGGCGGCGTGATCAATCGGGTGACCAAGCAGGCCAATTGGGATTCCGGCCGCGAATTGCGCGTCCAGGCCGGCAGCCACGAGCTGTGGCGCGGCGCCCTCGACCTGAATCAGCCGGTGAACGATGCGGTGTCGCTGCGCCTGACCGGCCTGTATCACAACGCCGAGAGCTTCCGGGATGACGTTCAGTATGAGCGTTGGGGCCTCAATCCTACCGTGTCGTTCAAGCTGGGCGATCACACGCTCGTACAGATCGGTTACGAACACTTCGACGACGAGAGGACCGCCGACCGTGGCATCCCGTCCTATCAGGGGCTGCCGTACGAGACGAAGCGCTCCACCTTCTTCGGTGATCCCGGGGACAGCATATCCACCGCCGACGTCGACGCGGTGAACCTTGCCATCGAACACCAGTTCAGCGATGCGGTCACGGTGCGCAACCGGTTCCGCTATTCGAGCGTGGCCAAGTTCTACCAGAACGTGTTCCCGGGCGCGGTCAACGGGGCAGGCACGTCGGTCTCGATCTCGGCCTACAACCAGGGGACCGAACGAGAAAGCGTGATCAACCAGACCGACCTGATCTGGAAGTTCGACACCGGCGCCATCGCGCACACCGTGCTGGCGGGCGTCGAACTGGGCCGCCAGGAGACCGACAATCTGCGGCTTACCGGCTTCTTCGGCTCGCCTGCTTCGACGACAGCGGCGATTTCGGTCCCGGCCGCCGATCCCAACGTTGATGCCCAGGTCTTCTTCCGCCCCAACGCCACCGACGCCGATAATCACAGCGTCGCCAGGTTCGTCGGCGTCTACCTGCAGGATCAAATCGAGTTCTCTTCCATGTTCGAGGCGGTCGTCGGCATCCGCTACGACAACTTCGATTCTTTCCTCCTCGACAATCGCAACGGCCAGGAACTGGACACCACCGACAGCCTCTGGTCACCGAGGGCCAGCCTGATATTCAAGCCGATCGACCGCATGTCGCTCTATGCCAGCTACAGCCGAACCTACCTGCCGCGCTCCGGCGAGCAACTGGCGTCGCTGACGGCCACCAACGCTACGCTGGCGCCGGAGAAGTTCGACAACTACGAGATCGGCGTGAAGTGGGATGTGGTGCCCGACCTGCAGGTCACCGCTGCAATCTATCAACTCGACCGCACCAACGTCGTGATCCCCGATCCCGCCGATCCCACGCGGTCGATCCTGGCCGGCGCCCAGCGCAGCAAGGGCTTCGAGCTTGGCGCGTCCGGCAATATCACGCCGGACTGGAGTATGGTGATTGCGTATGCCTACACCGACGGCAAGTTCACCAAGCCGATCTCGGCGACCGTGCCGGCCGGCGCCTGGCTCGCCAACCTGCCCAAGCACAGCCTTTCGGTCTGGAACCGGTACGATATCCTGGATTGGCTCGGCGTCGGCGTTGGCATCATCCACCAGACCAAGCGGTTCGCGGCCACGGACAATCTTGTCACGTTACCGGGTTTCACCCGCGTTGACGCGGCGCTGTTCTTCGACATAACCGACAGTGTCACGGCCCAGGTGAATATTGAGAACCTGATGGGCGAGCGCTACTACGTGAACGCGCACAACAACAACAATATCAGCCCCGGCGCCCCGTTCGGCGTCACGGTTTCTGTCGGTGCAAGCTTCTAGCGCCAGGCTCCTGCGGTAGCGGGTTGCGACGCCGTCCCTTCAGGCATTGCCTGGAGGGACGGTCCAGTGCGCCGGCGCACGGCTTTGCGAGCGACGAGCCCACAGCAACCCAGACGCTGCGACAGCGCCCGTCACTTGTACGCTGCGGCCGACTGCGCCTTCATGACCTCGATCTTGCCCTTCATGGCGTCGAGCAGGCCGCTCATGCCCTTCTGGGAGACGATCCCGCCGAATTCCTCGCGGGTGGTGATCAGCATGCTGATGCCCTCGATCTTCACATCGATGATCTTCAGGCCGCCATCCATCCGGCGCACCTGCCAGTCCATCTGGATCGGCTCGCCCTTGCCGATCACCTGGCTGGCGACGATGGTGTCGTCCTTGGGCCCCTTGGTGGCGCCGGTGACTTTCACCGTCTCCTGCTCGAAGCGGGCGAGGCGGGAGGTGATCGTGCGCAGCATGTAGTCCTGGAAGATCGTCAGGTACTGCTGCCGCTCGGCCTCGGTCGCGGTGCGCCAATAGCGGGCGAGCGCCTGCTTGCCCAGGAACTCCACGTCGATGCCTTCGGCCATGAGGTCGCGGAAGGCCTTGTCGCGCGCCGCGCCCTTCGTCTGCGATTTCAGCAGGTTGATCGTGTCGTCGGCGAGCTTCTGCACGAAGACGCCTGCCGGATCCGTCGTCTGGGCGGCGGCGGGCACAGCCGGCAGCGCGAACGCCGCCACGAACACGAGGATCAGGCCTCTGAGCATCTTCATCTCGTCGTTTCTCCGCAAAGTTGGCGTCTTGTGAGTACTGATAACAGTTAGGATAGCGGACCGCATCGTCCAATCGAACCGGTCGCATTGTCACAGCAACGCCTCTCCAGGACGGCATGTTTCGACGATCCCTGCCGCGCGATTCTCGCTTTTCCTGCGTCTATCCGGTACATCATCGACAGGGTCCGCGACGACGGGCCGTCCGGATTGGGGTCATTGCGAGCCAATGCTGTATTTCGAACTTCTCTTCGTGCTTCTGCTCACGCTGATCAATGGCGTGTTGTCCATGTCGGAGCTGGCTGTCGTATCCTCGCGCAGCGCCCGATTGAAGGATCTGTCGAACCGGGGTAGCAGGGGCGCACGTGCCGCGCTCAAGCTGATCGAGGAGCCGAGCCGGTTTCTGTCCAGCGTGCAGATCGGCATCACGCTGGTCGGCATCCTGGCCGGTACGGTGTCGGGCGCGACACTCGCGGGACGCCTCGGCGTCTGGTTGAACGAGTACACCATCATCGACGAGCATGGCGAGACCATCGCCATGATCATCGTCGTGTCGTGCATCACCTACGTCACCCTGGTGCTTGGCGAGTTGGTGCCCAAGCGCATCGCCATGGCCAACGCCGAGCGGATCGCGGTCGTGGTGTCGCGGCCCATGCAGCTGGTGGCGCGCGTCGCCGCACCGGTCGTCTGGCTGCTCAAGGGCTCGACGGATTTCATCCTGCGGGTTATCG
>CANITX010000178.1 GCA_947470575.1 Rhodospirillales bacterium | reverse complement strand
CGGTTGCCGGGCAAGGGCACATTGGCCATTTTCGACCGCTCCTGGTACGGCCGGGTGCTGGTCGAGCGGGTCGAGGGCCTGACTCCGGTCGCCGACTGGAGCCGGGCCTACCGCGAGCTCAACGATTTCGAGCGCATCCAGTGCGACGCGGGCGTGCGGGTCATCAAGCTGTTCCTGCACGTCAGCCCCAAGGAACAGTTGAGCCGGCTGGAGAAGCGGCTGCGCGATCCGGCCAAGCGCTGGAAGCTGACCCTGGAAGACATCCGCAACCACAAGCGCTGGGACGATTACGTGGTGGCCATCGAAGACATGCTGGAACGGACCTCGACGGCGACGGCGCCGTGGCTGGTCATTCCGGCCGAGGACAAGAAATTCGCCCGCATCGCCGCCATTGCCGCCGTCTGCGAGCGGTTGGAGGCCGGCGTCGACATGAGTCCGCCGCCGCTCGACCAGCGGCTGCTGAAAGAGGTGCAGGTGGCGGAGCGCCGGGTGAAGAAGGGCCGGACGGGTTAGACGGGCGCCGGCAGCGCTCAGATGGCTGCCCATCCTTCGAGACGGCGCTTCGCGCCTCCTCAGGATGAGGTTCAAAAAAATATCCGCCTCATCCTGAGGAGGGCTGAAGGCCCGTCTCGAAGGATGGGCCGGCGATCAGCGCCGGCAGCAACGCCTTGCCTGACGGCCGATTTGGCGTCAGGTTCTGGGCTGTGCGGGCCCTTCGCGGCCCCCGGATTCATCGGCCCGGCCGGGCAACGACCCCAAGGGCCCTGGGAAGGAGCGAACAAGCATGTTTGGAACGGGAAAGATCGCCATCGTGACGGGTGCGGGCAGCGGCATCGGCCGGGCTTCGGCGCTGGCCCTGGTGGCGGACGGTTGGACGGTGGTGCTGGCCGGGCGGCGTAAGGACGCACTGGAAGAGACGGCGAAGCTGGCCGGCGCGGGACAATCGCGCACCTTGTGCCTGCCGACCGACGTCACCGATCCGGAGAGCATGCGCAACCTGTTCGACACGACCAAGGCCAAATACGGCCGGCTCGATTTCCTGTTCAACAACGCCGGCGGCGGCACGCCGCCGGGCGACCCGGACGAGCTGACCTATGAGAACTGGAAGAAGGTCATCGATTCCAACCTGCACGGCACCTTCCTCGGCATCCATCACGCCTTCCGGCTGATGAAGCAGAACACGCCGAAGGGCGGGCGCATCGTCAACAACGGTTCGATCTCGGCCTATGCGCCGCGCGCCGGCTCCTCGCCCTATACGGCGAGCAAGCACGGGGTGACGGGGCTGACCAAGACGGCGTCCCTCGACGGGCGCAAGAGCGACATCGCGGTCGGTCAGCTCGACATCGGCAACGCGGTGACGCCGCTCACCGAACGCATGACCAAGGGCGTGCCGCAGGCCAACGGCACGATGATGGTCGAGCCGCGCATGGATGTGGAGCACGTCGGGCGCGCCATCGTCTACATGGCCAGCCTGCCGCTCGACACCAACGTCCAGTTCATGACGGTGATGGCTTCGAAGATGCCCTATATCGGGCGGGGTTGACGCACTTCCGATACCGCGACGGTTGCCCATCCTTCGAGACGCCGCTTTGGGGCTCCTCAGGATGAGGTGGTAGTTAAAAATATCACCTCACCCTGAGGAGCCCCAAAGCGCCGTCTCGAAGAGTGGGCACGCGCCGCGGTGCCAGCTACCCTTTCCCTTCGCCGTTGAAAGCCGTTACGTTTCCCGTGCAACAACGGGAGGCGGGGCATGGCGGCGGAGTTGGTGCTGCTGAACGGCAAGGTCATCACGGTCGACGGCGATTTCCGCATCGCCCAAGCGCTGGCCGTCGCCGGTGGGCGCATCGTCGCCGTCGGCGACAACGCCCAGATTGCCGACCTCAAGGGGCCGCAAACCAAGGTCATCGACGCCGCCGGGCGGGCGGTGGTGCCGGGGCTGATCGACGGCCATGCGCATCTCGACCGCGAGGGACTGAAGACGCTGTTGCCGTCGATGGCCGGCGTCAAAAGCATCGCCGACATCCAAGCGCGCATCGCCAAGCTGGCCCAGGCGGCGCAGCCCGGCGAATGGATCGTCACCATGCCCTTGGGCGATCCGCCGCATTACCGCTGTGAAGCCGGCGACCTGGCCGAGCGGCGCTATCCCGACCGTCACGACCTGGACCGGGTGGCGCCGGACAATCCGGTCTACATCCGTTCGATCTGGGGGCCGTGGCGGCATACCTTTCCGCTGGTCTCGATCGCCAACACGCGCGCCCTGCGCATGGCCAACGTGACACGCGACACGCCGGTGCCCGACGACACAGTGGAGATCGACAAGGATAGGGCCGGCGAGCCGACCGGCATCTTCCGCGACAAGAACCTTTATCCCCTGGTCGAGTTCACGCTGATGGCGGCGGCGCCGCGCTTCACGATTGCGCAGCGCATGGCCGGGTTGAAGCGCAGCATGCGCATCTACAATTCGTTCGGCACCACCGGGGTCTTCGAAGGCCATGGCGTCGCCGGCGAAGTGATCGCCGCTTATCAAGGCTTGCGCGCCGACGACGCGGCGACGGTGCGAGCCCATCTGGTCTACAGCCCGTCGTGGAAGATGCTGGGGGGCGGCGATCCGGCGGAACTGATGCAGACCTGGGGGGCCTGGCTGGGCGGCCGGGGATTGGGCGACGACATGCTCAGGGTCGGCGGCATCTTCGTTGATTTAGCCAAAGAGGGGGACCTGGAAAAGGACGGTGCGAACGACCCGCGCGCCGAGCTGCTGCCCTATACCGGCTGGTCGGGGTTCTATTACGACTCGGCGGCGCCGAAGGCGGTCATCCAGCAGGTGTTGAACCAGGCGGCGCGGCAGAACATCCGGGCGGTGTGCATCCGCTCTGACATGCTGCCGCTGTTCGCCGAGGCCGACATGGTATCGCCGCTGAAGGGCAAGCGCTGGGTGCTCAGCCACATCAACCTGCTCGACGACGACGAGGTCGATACCTGCGAACGTCTCGGCCTGGTGCTGACCAGCCACACCAATCGCTACATTCTGCGCGAAAGCGCGGCGGCGGCGAAGCGGTTGGGGCCGCATCGGGCGCGCCACATCGTGCCGCTGCGCACGCTGCGCGACCGGGGAATTCCGGTGAACACGGGGACCGACAACGTGCCGGTGACCCTGTGGCCGTCGATCCATCAGGCGGTGACGCGCCATAACCGCGACGGCGCCCCGGTGGCGGCGCCGGAGGAATGCGTGACCCGCGAGGACGCGCTGCGCATGGCGACCGTCAACGGCGCCAAGCTGACCTTCGAGGAGGGCGTCAAGGGCTCGCTGGAGCCCGGCAAGCTCGCCGACTTCGCCGTGCTGTCGGCCGATCCGCTGCGTTGCGAGGCCGACGCCCTCAAGGACATTGTCGCCGAGACGACGGTGGTCGGCGGCCGGGCGGTCTTCGAACGATAAGCGATAGAGTTGCGGCCGAAAAACGAACCGCCCGAGCCCGGTTGCGGGCTCGGGCGGCGGCGATGCAGGATACCGAGGTCGGTTGACGCCGATGTTACATGGAGCGGACGGTTTGCAGGAAGGCGCCGACCCGCTCCTGCAACTGTGCGGCCAGTTCAGACTGCTGCTGGGCGACGCTGAGGACCAGGGAGGACGACTGGCCGTTTTCCTGGGCGGCCTGCTGCACGCCGTTGATGTTGTCGGAAACTTCGCGGGTCGCCGCCGACTGTTCCTCGACCGCGCCGGAAATCGAGGTGCTGATTTCCTGTACGGTGGAGATGACCTTGGTGATCTCGCGGATGGCGCCGGCCGTGGTTTCGCTCGACGCCTGAATGCCCTTGATCTGGGTTTCGATTTCTTCGGTCGCCTTGGCGGTCTGGTTGGCCAGCGTCTTGACTTCGGCCGCCACCACGGCGAAGCCCTTGCCCGCCTCGCCGGCGCGCGCCGCCTCGATGGTGGCATTCAGCGCCAGCAGGTTGGTCTGGCCCGCGATGGTGCTGATGATCTTGGTGACGTTGCCGATGCGGGCCGCCGCTTCGACCAACGATCCGACCAGCTTTTCGGACTTGTTGGCTTCGGCTACGGCCAGGCTGACGACGCGGTTCGATTCGGCCACCTGGCGCGAGATTTCGACGACCGATGTGGTCAGCTCTTCGGTTGCCCCGGCAACGGCGGTGGACTGTTGGTTGGTCTGCTCGGCCGCGGCGACCAGGGTCTGCGCGCTTTCCTGCAGCCCCAGCGAGGATGTCGAAACCGAATCGACCAGCGCCTTGACGCCGTTTTCGAAATCGTCGGCCATCCGGGCGTTCTCGGCCTTGCGCGGGCTCAGGTCGGTGGCGTACTTGACGACCTTGAAGGGTTTGCCGTTGAGGTCGAGGATCGGGTTGTAGGAGGCTTCGATCCAGACTTCCTTGCCGCCCCTGCCGATGCGCTTGTACTGGGCGGCCTGGTATTCGCCGCGGTTCAGCTTGGCCCAGAAGTCGCGGTATTCGGGACTGGCGGCGAAGGCCGGCTCGGCGAACATCGAATGATGCTTGCCCTGGACTTCGGCCAGCGTATAGCCCATGGCGTTGAGGAAGTTCTGGTTGGCGGTGATGATCGTGCCGTCGAGCTGGAACTCGATGGATGCCTGGGTCTTATCGATGGCCTCGAGCTTGGCCTTGTCTTCCAGGGCGGCCAGGTTGGCCGGCATTTCGGAAGCCATGTTGGCGACATTCGGTGCGAGCATGAGTGTGTATCCCCGACATCAAAAAAAGTGAGCCCAATGCATAATTCAAGCGGTTGCCAGGATGCTGACGGAGGCGCCTGCCAGGGTCAACAGAGGGGAAACCGATACGGCGCACGCGAAATCCGTAACTTTCTGCTGTCGGTGGGCGGGTACTGTTAAGGCGACGGGCGTAGGAAATACACTGTCCGCTATGGTGATTACTGGGCTACGATTGACTCTATGCCTGCCAGAAATATGGTCATTGTCGGTCGCCTTTGCGGCTTGACGATGAGTCGCTTTCTCAATGATTTTATTCAGGATATTCAACCCATGCCTGACATAAGTCCCGGCGCGGGCAAGGGCGGGACGTGCCGGCGATTGCGGTTGAGATGTTCTCTGCAAATATGCAGGATAGGCGCGGTTCCGACGGAGGTCTCGCGTGCCTGCCAGTCCTGCCAGCGCCAAAACCGTCCTTTCCCGTCCCGTTACGCCCCGTCCCCGCGATGGACATGAGGGCCGGGCAGCGGAGGCTTCCAGCCCCGAAGCGCTGGCCGCCGCCCGCTATCGTGCCCGTTTTCCGCGGGGCTTGGGGCCGGACCAAGAAGCTGACTTCCGGCGTGCCCAGGCCTGGATCGTGCGCCGGCGGCGGATGGCGGCGGTGGGCTATGCGCGCGATCTCGACCGGTTGGAGGGCTACGCGATAGGCGCTTCCTGTCCGCCGGACCTGCGCCGCGACCTGCTCGCCCGGCCGGACGATGCCGGTGTCGCCTGGCGGCTGATCCGCGAGCTTTGCCGGGCGCGCCGTTATCTCCGGGCCAGCGTCGCGGCGCATTACAATCTGGGCTGCCTGGCCCGCGACGGGCGCATCGAGGCGGCGCTGATGGGCGAAATCGCCCTGTGGCGGGCACGGCGCACGGCGGCGGCCGGCCGGTCGCCGGCGGCACGGCGGGCGGCATGAGCAGCCCTTTGAATCCCTTGGGAAACCTAGCCGGAACGGCTTACCTGGCCGATGCCCGGCTGGCCCGCAGCCATCATGCCGGCATGGTCGTCCACTACGCCCGCGCCGTCCGCCGCGTCCGCGCGTTGGGCGATGCCGGGTTGGGCGGGCGGGACGAGGTCGGCGAGCTTTTGGCCGAACTCCGCCACCATCGGCAGCGGCATAGGGTTTTCAACCAGTATTGTTGGAAGGCGATTCAGGTTAGAATACAAGGATAACGAGCGTCGGCTGCCATCACCGCGCCCCAATCCTAAGCTAAATCGCCGCGCGGGACAGCGTTGCCGTGAACAGGGAGGAACGGCGGTGAATGACTCTGCGTTCCGGAAGACCGCCGGCAATCGGCCAGCGGAAAACCCGATCCGCTCCGGCACCGTTCCGGAGGCGGAGGCGACGCCCTACGATGCCGCCTCGCCCGATGCCGCCTCGCCCGATGCCGCTATTGCCGCCTTCCACGACTTCCTTGCCGCCCGGCGGCGCTACAACCGCCTGCCGGCGGAAGCGGGCCAGGCCGATCCGGCCGGCGTCGCGGCCGCCTGGGGCGCCTACGACCGGGCCGATGCGGCCATGCGCGATGCGCCCATCGCTTCGGCCCGGGGAGCGCGCGCGGCGCTCAGCTATCTGCTGATCGGCCTGGAATCCTTCGAGCCGGGTTCGTGGAGCACGCCGGTGTTCCACAACATGATGCGCTTCCTGCGTCGGCTGCCGGCAGAACGGCGCTAACCGCTCCGCCGCCTCGCGACCGATGCGGCGCTGGCAACATCTTCCATGGTCAGCGCCCGGAACGCCTTATGCGACCAAAGGCGGCAACGGGCTAGTGCTGCGCGGGGATTTTCCCCAGGGCCACCAACACCTTGTCGATCTCGTGCGGCTCGAAGCGGCGCCCGGCGTTGCTGTAGCAAATGAGAATGGCCTCGTTCGCCGTCCGCATGCTGTCGACGGTCCTAACCTCGGCCGTCGTATCGGCGGGTTGGATCGTTGCAGGGCCATGGTTCACTGCGGACATGGGCGGGGTTCCTAGAAGCCGACGGACAGGTCTGACCATGTGGAATTCTAACCACCTGGAGTCAGGATATCCTGCAATGTTGGCGAAGGATGCTCCAGGCGTCAATGTGGGGGCAACCGACACGCTATACGTGAAAACCCATATTTTCCGCGGCTGTCCGGCGCGGCTGTCCGGCGGGCCGGCACGCGACGCGTGTTGCCGCCGCCGCTCCCGGCTTCGCCGGGGATTGTTCGATGGCGGCAACAGGCGT
>CANITX010000177.1 GCA_947470575.1 Rhodospirillales bacterium | reverse complement strand
GACCGGACCGCAAGATGCGGTTGACTCCATGATGGCTGCCTTTGCCGAACGCCGTAAGGTCATCGTCAAGGAATTGAACGACCTGCCGGGGGTCCGTTGTATCGAGCCAGGCGGCGCCTTTTATGCCTTTCCGAATATCGAAGGCACCGGTAAAACCGCGCGTGAACTACAAGACCTGTTTTTGGAGAAGGCGGGAGTTGCCACCGTCGCCGGTACCAGTTTCGGTAAATTTGGCGAAGGGTATATCCGCTTTTCCTATGCCAACTCGGTAGAGAATATCCGTGAAGCGATGAAGCGTATCCGACCGCTCTTGTGAACAGTCTTTTGTCCAAAAAATAGGCGTTTGGTTATATATTAACCACCCGCATTGCTGCCGCATCGAGCATATGGCATCTGTCAGCGGCAGATTACATGGCTTGGGCACCGACAATCCTTCCGCCGTCATTTGGCACGGCGCATGCTTAGAGTAATGCCGAAAGGGCGAGGCGTGAATGTGTGCGTCGCCCTGTCTAAAACCGGACCGCTTAGAGGATTGAAATCGACTCGCCATGAAAAAGATCGAAGCCATCATAAAGCCGTTCAAGCTCGACGAGGTGAAGGACGCGCTGAGCGAAGTGGGCCTGCAGGGCATCACCGTGGTTGAAGCCAAAGGTTTCGGCCGGCAGAAAGGACATACAGAGCTTTATCGTGGAGCCGAATACGTCGTCGATTTCTTGCCCAAGGTGAAGATCGAGGTCGTGCTCGACGATGAATTGGTCGATCGGGCCATCGAAGCCATTCAGCGTGCCGCGCATACCGGCCGCATCGGCGATGGCAAGATATTCGTCTCGACGGTTGAAGAGGCCATCCGCATTCGCACCGGCGAGCGTGGGCGGGACGCCATCTAACGAATATTGAAGTGCCGTTGCTTGTTCAGAGGCTGCAATACGGCGCGCACGGCTTGCCCGGCGCGCCGGTTTATGTGACACGAGGCTAACCGGCCTCGACGAGGCGAGCAAAAGGAGAGGATTGCAATATGTCGCTTAAGTGCAAGAACCCCGGTGACGTTCTAAAGGTCATCAAGGACCAGGATATTAAGTATGTCGATCTGCGCTTTGCCGATCCGCGCGGCAAGTGGCAGCACTTAACGATGTGCTCGCCGTTCATCGAGGACGGCTCCTTCACCGACGGCATCATGTTCGACGGTTCGTCGATAGCCGGCTGGAAGGAAATCAACGAATCCGACATGACGTTGATTCCCGATGCCAAGACCGCCGTGATGGATCCTTTCACCGCACAGAGCACGATGATCCTGTTCTGCGATGTCGTGGAACCATCCACCGGCCAGCCCTATTCGCGCGATCCGCGCTCGTTGGCCAAACGTGCCGAAGCCTATTTGGCAACCACCGGCATCGGCGATACGGCCTACTTCGGGCCCGAAGCCGAATTTTTCGTCTTCGACGACGTTCGCTTCCAAGTCTCCATGAATAACATGCAATATACCATTGATTCGGAAGAGGGTCCGTACGTTACAAACAAGTCCTTCCCCGAGGGAAATTCCGGTCATCGTCCACCGGTCAAGGGCGGCTACTTCCCGGTTCCCCCGGTCGATTCCGCCCAAGATCTGCGTGCCGAGATGGTCTCGACGATGGGCGAAATGGGTCTGGTCATGGACAAGCACCATCACGAGGTGGCGCCGAGCCAGCACGAACTGGGCCTGACCTTCGACACGCTGGTCAAATCGGCCGACAACATCCTTATCTACAAATATGTGACCCAGATGGTGGCCCACACCTACGGCAAGACGGCGACTTTCATGCCGAAGCCGATCCTGGGCGACAACGGTTCCGGCATGCATGTGCATCAGTCGATCTGGAAAGGTGGCAAGCCGACCTTCGCCGGCTCGGGTTATGCCGATTTGTCGGAAACCTGCCTCTATTACATCGGCGGCATCATCAAGCATGCCAAGGCGATCAACGCCTTCACCAACTCGACGACCAACAGCTACAAGCGGCTGATTCCGGGTTTCGAAGCGCCGGTATTGCTGGCCTATTCGGCACGCAACCGTTCGGCTTCCTGCCGTATTCCCTTTGCCACGAGCCCGAAGGGCAAGCGCGTTGAAATCCGCTTCCCCGATCCGTTGTCGAACCCCTATTTGGCCTTCTCGGCCATGCTGATGGCCGGTATCGACGGCATCCAGAACAAGATTCATCCGGGCGATCCGATGGATAAGAACCTCTACGACCTGCCGCCCGCCGAACTGAAGGACATCCCGACCGTCTGCGGCTCGTTGCGCCAAGCCCTGGAGGCCTTGGATGCCGATCGTGCCTTCCTGAAGAAGGGCGATGTGTTCACCGACGACCTGATCGACGGCTACATAGCGCTGAAAATGCAGGAAGTGCATGCTTTCGAGCACACACCGCATCCCATCGAATTCCAGATGTATTACAGTTCCTAACCGCTACCGGTCCTCCAGATCGGCCTGCATCGACCCCCGCCATTGGCGGGGGTCTTTGCTTGTGCCGAGTAAGCCCGGCTCGACGGGCGAAGGCCGTCTCGGCAAGATGGTGCAATCTGGGGAACGGGACCGATGCCTGAGCTGAACAATTTCCGGCGTTACGACTTCATCCGCTACAATCGTTATGGCGTGTTGCGGCCGAGCCTCGGCCTATGGCTATCATTGACCTTCCTGTGCCGGCACGTCATCACCATTCTGCTGGTGGCGATGGCCGCTGGGCGCGGCATGCAGGGCGGTAACAATGCCATGGATATGTCAGATTTCGGCCACTTGGTAACGCCCATCTTTATGTTGTCCGACCTTCCGGCGTTGATGCTGCTGTTGGCGCTGGCTGCCCGTCTGCCGACGGCGGGCGTCCTGCCTCGCGCGATCTGGCGCGCCGGCCGTCTTTTGCTGCTGTTGTCGATTTTGGCCTATGCCGGCCTGATCGTGCGCCACTGGCCGGCCGTTGGCATTTCGGGGTTCGCTGTTGCCGATTGGCTCGGTTTCGCCGGCACCTCGGCCATCGCACTTTACGTTCTCGGGTCTACCTATCTTGCCGATTTGTTTCGAGAGTTTCCCGATCGGCCCAACTCTAACGATCGGCCTTTCCGCCAAGTTCATTGACGCAGCCGGCGCAAGGCACATAGAAGGTCGAGCGGCCAGGTTGACCGCAATGCGGGATGGGTGGCCGAGCGGTTGAAGGCACCGGTCTTGAAAACCGGCAGACCCGTAAGGGTCTCGTGGGTTCGAATCCCACCCCATCCGCCATTTCATAATAAAAAATACATTATAATCAATATATTAACATAAATAATAGAAATAAACCCCACATTTATCCCCACATTTTTAAAATGATACCTGCCTGGAAGACCGGGCCGAAGCCGCGCCATAGTGTCATAGTCTTTGCCCTACCAGCCGCAGCGCCGCCGACCCGTCCATCCGTCAGGCGACGCCAAACATTGGCAAGAACAGCCATTTCCTCCTTAATGGCAAATTGCTGGCTGGCTGTTCAACCGTGCGGACGAATCGGTACGGAAACCAGGGGGGCGAACGTCGGTGCCAAACGAAGCCTTCGCACGGGTCAAGATCGACCGGCTTCTAGCCGATATTGACTGGAAGCTGACGGACGGCCGCAGCGTCCGATACGAGTACCCGCTCGATGACGGCGGGAAAGCCGACTATGCCCTCTTTGACCGTCAAGGCCGTGCCCTCGCCGTGCTCGAAGCCAAGAGCACCAGCGTCAATCTGAGCGCCGGGGAAGCACAAGGCCGGCGTTACGCCGATCAGCTCGGCATTCCCTTCATTTTTCTTTCGAACGGCGAGGAAGTCTGGTTCTGCGACAAGGAGCAGGACGCCCATTTTCGCCGGGTCGAAACCGTCTTCAGCCAGGATGATCTCGTGCGCCGCAAGGCCGCGCGTGACATTCGCCGCAATCCTCTGGATATCCCGATTGACGGCCGGATTGCCGGCGGTGGCGGGCGCCTCTTTCAAACCGCCTGCATCGAAGCGGTGTGCCGCGAGATCGTCGGCGGCCGGCGCAAGATGCTGGTGGAAATGGCGACCGGCACGGGCAAGACCCGCACGGCGGCGGCGTTGCTCAAGCGGCTGTTCGAAGCCAATTGGGCCACCCGCGCCCTGTTCGTCGTCGACCGCAGCACGCTCGCCATTCAGACCGAAGACGCCTTCGCCGAACATCTGCCGCATCTCCCCTGCTATCGCGTGCCGCGCACCGGCCGGCGCTTCCAGGACGAAAAGCGCGTCACCATCGTCACGCTGCAAACGCTGGTCAACGAGTATGACAAATACTCCGCCGGCTATTTCGACCTGATCGTCATCGATGAATGCCACCGCAGCATCTACGGCAAGTGGCGGCGCGCACTCGACCATTTCGACGGCATCAAGATCGGCCTGACCGCGACGCCGTGCGCCATGGCCGATGCGCCGGGCGTGGAAGACGATGATCGCGCCGCCATCCGCGACACGCTGCGCTTCTTCGAGCTTCAGCGCGCGACCTACAGCTATACGATGGCGGAGGCCATCGCCGACGGCCATCTGGTGCCCTATGAGATTTATCGCGCCTTGACGGCGCGCACCGCCGCCACCGAAGGCTTCACGGTGGGGCGGAGCGAGATCGACTGGCAAGCACTCGACGAAGCGACCCGCGCCGAACTGGAAGCCCTTTTCGCCGAATCCGACCCCCTGACCGTCGATCCGACCGTGCTCGAACGCAAGTTCACCATCCCGGAGCGCAACCGCGCCATGGTGCGGGAGTTCCGCGACGTTCTTGCCAATGGATACACCGGCCCCACCGGCATCCGCCGCGCCCCCGATTGGGGCAAGACCATCGTCTTCGCCGTCACCAAGCGTCACGCCGAAACGCTGGCGCGCATGTTCGATCAGGAATTCGCCGACAAGAAGCCAAGCCCGACTACCCGCTATGCCGACTTCGTCGTTTCCGGCATGGGGCCGGATGACAGCGTGGACGGTGCCGCCAAGATCAAGCGCTTCAAGAACGAGGAATTCCCGCAAATCCTGGTCAGCGTGAACATGCTGGACACCGGATTCGATTGCCCCGAAGTCCGCAACCTGGTGTTGGCGCGCTTCACGCACAGCTCGATCCTCTATCGCCAGATGCGCGGGCGCGGCACCCGGCTGTCGCCCGGCAAGGACCGCTTCACGATGTTCGATTTCACCGGCGTCACACTGCTCCATGGGGATGACGAGACAGCCGGCGAAGGCGGCGTCGTCATCGTTCGTCCGCCGGGCACGCCGCCGGGCGAACCGCGCCGGATGCTGACCCTCGACGTGCATGACGAGATCGACCCGGCGACCCGCGAATGGGTGACGGTCGACGAAACCGGCACCGCCTTCATGGATGCCGACGAAGCCACCGCCGCAGCGCTTGGCGCGGCCTTCGAGACGTGGTTGAACGGCCAGACCCTCAATTCCGACCAGCTTCGCTTGCTGCACCTCGTCAAGGAGCAGATCAAGGCCAATGCCGCCGATCTGACGGTCTTCGAAAGCTGGCGCTTCGATACCCCGCCGCTGTCGATGAATGGTGGGTTCGAACGCGCCCGCGCCGTTTTCGGTGGCGAGGCGGAGCTTGAACGGGTGCTGAGCGCCATGAACAATGCCGTGTTCGGCGTCTCGTCTTCCGAGGCTTCGGCCGATAGACCGGACCAACCCAGCGAACCCCTGAACTAAAGGCCGCCACCACCAATGCCCTTCACGCCTGACATGCGCCGCAAGGTCGATCAAATCCGCGATTACCTTTATGGCGGCGGCTATCCCGACCCTCTGTCCAATGCCGAACAACTCAGCTTCCTGTTTTTCTTCTACATGATCGAGGGCATCGACGGCGCCAACCTCCGTCAGGCCAGGGCCACCGGCCGGGAGTATGCCTCCCTCTTCGCGGGCGACTGGACCCTGCGCAATCCGCTGAACGCGCCATCCAGGGGTGTCGAGGCCGTGCCGCGCGACCGGATGCGCTGGTCATCCTGGGCCAACGCCATGGCCGGCGAACAGCTCGTCACCTGGGTCCGCGACGAAGTGTTCCCCTTCTTTGCCGGCGTCGGCGACGCCTATGGCATGAGCTTCATGGCGCAAGCCCGGCTCGCCATCGACGAACCGACCGTCCTGACCCAGATCGTGACCCTGGTGAACGAACTGCGGCTTGAGCAGGCCGACCCCGACTCCAAGGGCGATCTGTTCGAGCATGTGTTGCGCCAGATCAAGCAAGCCGGCGAATTGGGTCAGATCACTTCTTCGCGTCATAGCGTCTGGATATCGCGCAGCGGGAATAGAAACTGTTCCAACCCTACCAGCGTCTGCATTCGAATTTCAAAACGATGACACACTAACCATTAAGTCTGCTGTGAGCTTCCTTCGAATGATGGCAGGTCGCGAAAATGCTTCTGAACCACATGCGGTTCAGGCATTCGTTGCCGTTCCGCCTTTTAGATATCCTACTATCTTGCAAAATCTTAGCCGGGGCGAGCGTGGCAAATTCGGACAGGAAATTGCAGTTGAGCTTTGCCGGGAGGCTCTTAATGGGCGCTCTAGCGCCTTCCATTCCTACCATGATAATCTCTCGGCGATGGTGGAGGCGCAACCAACATCCTTATCCGATGAGTCGTGCATAGTGCGGCTTCAACTTCCCACTCCATTGCCAGCTCGTCCAGGTCCTGACGACGCCAGCTCGGTCTAAGGACATTACCGGAGGCTCTGGATTGTGAAATCGCTTCCAAGTGTGACCCCACTCAAAATCCAAGCAACGCATTGATCACGCCGAGGATACGCCAACTGGGTGGGGTCAAGTTTCGCGCGACAGATGACCCCCTCTAATTCGCATGTTTGCCAACCAGATCAACGCGCTGAGAGACTTCAGGGGCGGGGTCATTGTTGGGCGCGATTTCACACCTTGACGATGGGAGCCGGCGTCATCGGCCGGTTC
>CANITX010000176.1 GCA_947470575.1 Rhodospirillales bacterium | reverse complement strand
TCTCAACACGCTGAGGCGAAACCGTCACAAATACATGCTCGTCGATTCTTTGTACCTCAAGAACGAGCGGGGTATCCGGAGCGGCGCCAACAATGTCACGTAATTCCTCAAACCACCGAACAGGGCGACCGTCAATGGATACGATCCTGTCTCCATGGCGTAATCCTGCCAGCGCCGCCGCGCTGCCTTCTTGAACGGAACCGATGCCCGCCAGCGGCGCCGGCGAACCGACCGTAGCGAACAACCCGGCCAAAACGACAATAGCAAAGAGAAGATTCGCGAGGGGGCCGGCCGCCACGATGGCCGCACGCTGCCCCAGGCGTTTGTGGTGAAACGAAACAGCCTGTTCTTCTGGGGTCATGGCACGCTCGTCTTCGCCCCACCCCACGGCGTCCTTTTCTCCAAACATCTTGACATAGCCACCCAGCGGAACCGCGCTGATCTTCCAACGTGTACCAACCCGATCCGTCCAACCGAAGATTTCAGAACCGAAACCGATAGAGAAGACTTCGACCTTCACCCGATTGAAGCGCGCGACCAAGTAGTGGCCCATTTCGTGGACGAAAACCAGAATCGTCAGCACGACCAGCGGAACGACCACGTAGCTCCAAAGCCAGTTCAGGAGTTCCATGTGCAGATACCAGTCGGCTGAATTTTATGAGCGGTGACCGACAAAATACCGGGCACCCAGGGTTGAAAGGAGGGCCATTTTTCTTCAGATAGGCTAGTTGTGGAGGGCATGAAAGCGGGTTGCCTGCTCCTGAGCGTAGCGACGAGCCCATAAGTCGGCTTCGCCCACATCTTCCAATGTATTGAGGCGATTTGAGGGTGTCCGATTCAAGGTCTCTTCCACGATCTGTGCAATGTGCAGGAAACCTATGCGACCTTGAAGGAATACCTCGACAGCAACTTCATTCGCAGCATTCAAAACGGTCGGGGCGGCACCGCCCATCTGCAGCGCCTGTTTGGCCAGCAATAACGCCGGAAACCGCTCCGCGTCCGGTGCTTCGAACGTCAGCGTACCGATTTCTTCCAGCCGGAGCCGCGGCGTCGGGGCAGCCATGCGGGCCGGCCAACCCAGGGCATATGCGATCGGTGTCCGCATGTCAGGCGCTCCCAATTGCGCAAGTACCGAACCGTCTACGTATTCCACCAAGCTGTGCACCACGGATTGCGGATGAACCAGGATATCGATGGATTCCTTGGCCACGGGGAACAAATGATAGGCCTCAATAGTTTCCAAACCCTTGTTCATCATGGTCGCAGAATCGACCGAAATTTTCGCACCCATGCTCCAATTCGGATGGGCCACAGCCTGGGCCGGCGTCACGCTCGACATTTGCCCACGTGAAAGCGATCGAAAAGGGCCGCCAGACGCCGTCAATATGATACGAGCCACCTTGTCCGGCTGATCGAAATCGAACACCTGAAAGATGGCACTATGCTCCGAATCGACCGGTAGCAGCGTCGCCCCATGACGGCGAATTTCATCGATCATCAATTCACCGGCGCAAATCAGGCATTCCTTATTCGCCAATGCAACGATCGCGCCCTGACGGGCTGCTGCCAAGGTGGGGCGCAAGCCAGCCGCGCCTACGATAGCCGCCATGACCCAATCCACCGGGCGTTCGGCAGCCTCGACCACGGCATTTTCACCACCAGCGGCCTCGATCCCCGTACCGCGAAGCGCCTCTTTCAATTCGTCATAGCGGCTGTTATCGGCAACAACGGCAATTCGCGCTCGCAGCCGCTTCGCCTGTTCCGCGAGCAGGGCGACGTTGCCATTGGCCGTCAGAGCCTCGACATCGAACGCCCCGGGATTACGCTCGATCAAGTCGACGGTATTGCACCCAATCGATCCCGTAGAACCGAAGATGCTTAACCGACGCGGCGCGGGGGATGGCAGAACATTGGCTATCGTCACAATGCGATACCCTCCCCGCTTGCTAAATTGTACGCAGCCAAAATCACCGCGGCGGCGAGGAGGCCGTCCACCCGATCGAGCAACCCGCCATGACCGGGGATTAGGGAACCGGAGTCCTTGGCGTTGAAATGCCGCTTGACCGCCGACTCGAACAGATCGCCACACTGAGAAAGAATACCCAGTCCCGCAGCCCCAACAGCCATGGCGACCGAAGAACGTGAGCCACCGTTCAGCAACGCCAGCACGGTGGCTGCGGCCAACGCCGAACAAACGGCTCCGCCCAAAAGCCCGGACCACGTTTTTTTGGGGCTGATAGCAGGCGCCAGCTTCGGTCCACCGACCGTCTTACCCACGGCAAAGGCACCAATGTCCATGCCCCAGACCACCGCCAATAACCAGAAAACCACGTCTCGACCCGTCTCCGCCTCACCGCGCAGCCAGATCATGGCAACACACGGCAACGCGATATAAACGACACCGCCAGCCATCCATGGGGCCAGGCGCTTGCTGTCCAGGACCGCCACCAATACCCACACGGCCACGGCACCGGCAAACGTAGCGGCAACCGCCCATCCGAATTGTCCCAAGCCAGCGAGCCCCACAGCCGCAATCACGGAAAATCCCACGCCCAGCATCGGGATCAGAGCCATTTTGGCCGCACAAAGACGTACCCACTCCATCGTCATCGTCAAAGCGGCAAGCAGCACAAGAACCGAAAAGTAGGGCGGGCCGGCATAAACGAGAAACAGAACCGTCGGGGCCAGGATCAGCGCGGAGCCGATTCGCTTCAGCAAACTTCCACCGGCGGAATCAGCCAACGGCAGCACCATAACGCCGTTCACGGCCATGAAACTCCTTGATGGCGCCCAAGAAATCCTCACGAGAGAAATCGGGCCAAAGCGTATCGACGAACAGGAACTCGGTGTAAGCCATCTGCCATAGCAGAAAGTTGCTGATCCGTTGTTCGCCGCTCGTCCGAATGAGCAAATCGGGGTCCGGGATCCCATCGGTGAACAGATGGGCGGCAAAGGTCGATTCGTCGATGTCGGATACGGCCATGCGTCCGTCGCGCACAGCTTCCGCAAGGGAGCGGGCCGCAGCAAGTATCTCATCCCGCCCCCCATAGCTCAGAGCTATAACAAGCGTAAGGCGTTCATTGTCGCGGCTTCGATCTTCAGCTTCATCGATCAAACGCACGATATCGGGTGCCAGGCGGGTTCGATCGCCGATCACGCGCAAGCGAATACGCTTCTCGATCATGGAGGCGAGTTCGCCACGCAAATAGACCCGAAGCAGGCCCATCAAGTCATTGATTTCCGTGGTCGGACGCTTCCAATTCTCCGAAGAAAACCCAAACAGGGTGAGATGGGAAACACCGGATTCGGTCGCCGCCTTAACGACCGTCTTTACGGCTTCGGCACCACGCCGATGACCGGCCGTGCGCGGCAGTCCGCGCCGATGCGCCCATCGTCCGTTACCATCCATAATGATGGCAACGTGCAACGGCGTCGCAGCGGTGTTGTCGGCAAGCGGCGTGGCCATCGTCATCAGCCGTCAGACCTGCATAATATCATGTTCTTTGTGAGCCAAGGCATCGTCGATCGCCTTAATGCTGGCGTCTGTCATCTCTTGGATGTCGTGCGTGTGTTTGTGATGCTCGTCCTGAGAGATGACACCGTCTTTTTCCAGCTTTTTCATTTCGTCCATGCCGTGCCGACGAACATTGCGCACGGCGATCCGCGCCTCTTCGGCATACTTGCCGGCAACCCGACTGAGTTCGAGCCGCCGCTCTTCATTGAGGGCTGGAATCGGAACACGAACCACCTGACCTTCCGTGGCCGGGTTCAAGCCAAGTCCGGCATCCCGTATGGCCTTATCGACGGCCTTGACCATGCTCCGGTCCCATACCTGCACCGTCAGCATGCGCGGGTCCGGCACACTAATCGTGCCCACCTGGTTCAACGGCAGTTTCGAACCGTAAGCCTCGACTGTGACAGGCTCAAGGAGGCTAGTCGCCGCCCGGCCCGTCCGCAGACCGGATAGCTCCTTGTGCAGCACATCGACCGCACTGTCCATTCGGCGGCGCAGGCCTTTCTTCATCCCACCGATATCGGCTTCAGCCACGTTCACCCCCATCAGAAATGATCGTGTAGCGCCCGCCACCGGTCACGACCTGGGCAAACGCGCCGGGATTGTGAAGGGAAAACACCAGTATGGGAACCTTGTTTTCTCGTGCCAACGCGATGGCAGACGTGTCCATGACTCGTAAATCCCGGCTTAGAACCTCTTGAAATGTCAAGGAATCGTATCGCACAGCCGAAGGATCTTTTTTGGGGTCTGCCGAATACACTCCATCGACCTGCGTAGCCTTTAAAATCGCATCGCAGCCCATTTCGGACGCGCGTAACGCCGCGGCCGTATCGGTTGTGAAGAAGGGGTTTCCCGTTCCCGCAGCAAAGATGACTATGCGCCCCTTTTCCATGTGTCGAATGGCCCTGCGGCGGATATAGGGTTCGCAGACCGTCGCCATCGGTATCGCCGATTGGACGCGGGTCTGCACACCAAGACGCTCCAGAACGCTTTGGACGGCCAATGCGTTCATCACGGTGGCCAGCATGCCCATATAGTCGGCGCTGGCCCGTTCAACACTGGCCGCAGCGGCGGAAACCCCGCGAAATATGTTTCCCCCACCGATAACCAGGCAGACTTGAACGCCCATGCGGCTGACATCGCGGACTTCTTCGGCGACCCTCTCGACGGTTGCCGCGTCCAGCCCGTAGGCCTGATTGCCCATCAGGCCCTCCCCCGACAGCTTAAGCAGCACGCGTCGGTACTTGGGGACTGCTGGCATTTGATCGCTACCTATTCTATGCGGTCGACAGAGCCTAAACCTATGCGTGTTGTCGAGCTGATTCGCGGGACAACAACATGATTACCGGCGGGTCAGCATACAGGAACCGGCGGGGCGATTCTCAGAGCAAAATTACCGGGAATGGCCAGCGAAATGCTTTCCTCTTGAGAGGAGAGACCTCCCTTAGCGGCCGGCGACTGCAGCGACCTCTGCTGCGAAGTCCTGCTCCTCGCGTTCTATGCCCTCGCCCAAAGCAAGGCGGACAAACCCCGCAATTGTCACAGGAGCACCGGCCGACTTAGCAAACGCCTCCAGCACCTTGCCGACACTGTTTTCACCATCGATGACAAAGGTTTGTTCCAGCAGGCAGGATTCTTCGTAAAATTTGCGAAGTCGGCCTTCGACCATCTTTTCGATGATGTTTTCCGCTTTGCCCGAGGCCCGTGCCTGATCGGCCAAAATATTGCGTTCCCGATCAAGCAAAGACGGATCCACCTCGTTCCGGCTCACCGAAACCGGCGAAGTTGCCGCCACATGCATGGCGATCTGTTTGCCAAGTTCGGTCAACTTTCCGGCATCCGCCGTCGATTCCAGGGCGACCAAAACACCGATCTTACCCATACCCGGTACAATAGCGTTGTGCACATAGGAAGCGACGACCCCGGACTTCACGCTCAGTACATGCACGCGGCGCAAATTCATATTTTCGCCGATGGTAGCAATCATATGGGTCAGCTGTTCTTCCACCGTGCGGCCGTCGCCATACGGTGCCGCCTTCAACTTCGCCAAATCGCTACCGGTCTCCACCGCGATCCCGGCAACCTTAGAAGCAAACGCCTGGAAATCCTGATTGCGTGCAACGAAATCGGTCTCCGAGTTTACTTCCACCACGGAACCGCGGGTACCAGTCGCCTTAACGGCCACCAGGCCTTCAGCAGCAACCCGACCCGCCTTCTTTGCGGCAGCCGCCAGACCCTTTTTGCGCAACCAATCGACAGCGGCCTCGAGATCGCCACCGGTCTCGCTCAGAGCCTTCTTGCAATCCATCATGCCAGTGCCGGTCTTCTCGCGAAGCTCCTTGACCAGCGCCGCCGTGATCTCTGCCATAGTCAACCTCTATTCCAAAAATTAGCTCTATCGAGTGGATAGAAAAAAGTGCTTAGGAAGATCGCCCAACCTATCAGGCCGTGGAGGCTTCCGGCTGCACGTCTTCTCCAGCAACCGGCGCCAAGGCCGCATCGGCCGTTTCGGCTTCCGGGACTTCGGACAGATTCTCCTCGATCGGAGTTTCCTGCTCACCGACATCTTTGCCCCGTCCGACCATCTCGGCCTGCAACCCGTCGAGCACGGCGCCGACCATAAGGTCGCAATAGATGCCGATGGCGCGAATGGCGTCATCATTGCCCGGAATGGGAAAATTGATACCTTCGGGATCGCTATTGCTGTCGACGACGGCCACAACCGGGATGGACAACTTATTCGCCTCGGCGACCGCAATACCTTCCTTGTTGGTATCGATAATGAACAGGACGTCAGGCAGTCCGCCCATTTCCTTGATGCCGCCAAGTGCCCGATCGAGCTTGTCTCGCTCCCGGGTCATGCGCAGGAGTTCCTTCTTGGTCAGGCCGACCGTTCCTTCCGACAACTGCTGATCGAGGTCGCGCAACCTCTTGATGGAATGGGAAATGGTGGACCAGTTGGTCATCATGCCGCCAAGCCAGCGGTGATTGACGTAGTACTGACCGCAACGCCGGGCCGCGTCTGCAACCCGCTCCGCCGCTTGACGCTTCGTACCGACGAACAAAACCCGGCCACCATTTGCAACTACACTGCGTACCGCGTTAAGCGCCTGATAAAGCATCGGCACCGTTTGTTGCAGGTCGATGACGTGAATCCCGTTGCGCTCGCCAAACAGATACGGCGACATCCGCGGATTCCAGCGCCGGGTGCTATGACCGAAGTGAACGCCGGCTTCCAAAAGCTGGCGCATGGTGAATGTGGGCAGAGCCATGATATCGTTTCCTTTTCCGGTTAAGCCTCCGCGGACGTCGTCCCGTTTACCTTTCGGTATGGGAACACCGGAGCGACCGATCAGCCTGTATGTGGGCGTTGCCGCCGTAGCCGAAGCCGCAAGTCCGCGTGCGAAGTGGCGCTTAATTACCCCCGATTTCCGGGAAATACAAGGCCGTC
>CANITX010000175.1 GCA_947470575.1 Rhodospirillales bacterium | reverse complement strand
CGCCCAGATCGCCTTCAGGGTCTCGAATTCCTCCATGACGAACTTGCGGGTCTCCTCGCCGTTCATCACGGTGGGCAGCAGGGCGCGCTTCTTGATGTCTTCAAGGAACACCGGGTCCTTGCCGATCTTGTCGAAGCAGCCGGTGATCTTGTCCTTGGCTTCCTTCGCCATGCCGGCCGGGCCGCCGATGGAATGGGTCGAACCGTTGACGATGTTGAAGCCTTCCTGGCGGAAGGTCGGTACGCCCGGCAGATCCTCGACCGGGTTTTCCGATGCCACCGCAAGCGCTCGTACGGTATCCTTGAATTTCACGACACCGACGATGTTGAGCGTCGCCATCGGAGTGTGACCGCCGAGCAAGGCGGTCTCCGCGCCGGCTGAATCGCCGAACGGCACGGTCTTGAAATTGACCCCGCTCAGTTTCTTCAGCTTGAGGATCAGCTGGTGATCGTCGCTGCCGACGCCGCTGATTCCCACTTCGATCGGCTTGCCGGACTTCTTGGCGTCTTCGATCAACTGCTTCACGCTCTTGATCGGGCTGTCCTTGAGCACCGCCAGTGTTGTGCGCGAGGCATAGAAATTGCCGAGGTAATCGAAGCTGTCCATCTTATAGGCGGAGTTCGCCTTGGTGATCACGCCGATCTGCACGTTCGGCTGGTTCAATCCGATCAGGGTATAGCCATCGGCCGGCGCTTTGGCGACTTCGGTGAAGCCGATCTGGCCGCCGGCGCCCGGCCGGTTCTGCACGATCACCGGCTGGCTGCCGCCCAGGCATTTTTCCAAATGCTGCGACCAGATGCGCGCCCCGATGTCGGTGCCGCCGCCGGCGGCAAAGGGCACGATGACCGTGATCGCTTTTTCGGGGAAGGCCGCCGCCGCGGGAACCGCGTAGGAAGCAACGACGCAGGCGGCGCCGATCAGTGCCGAAATTCGGGTCATTCTCACTCTCCCAGGTTTCGTTCTAGCCACGCGGCGCCGGACCCGTCCCATCGTTGTATGACAGCCCTTAAATCCTTGGCAGGAAAGCCTTTTACCGCAACTCAAACGGTAACATGGGGGCCTTTGTGCTGTCCACTCGGTTGCCGGGCGGCTCAGGCGCTCTTTTCCATCTTGAGCCGGCCGGCGATGCCGTACTCGATGGCCAGGTCGACCATCCGGTTCCAGGTCTTCGCTTCGACGCCGATGCCGTCCCGGCGCCGCTCGATCTCCGTCAGGTGTTCCAACTCACCCGGATAGAACACGCCCTTGCTGCCCTTCGCCGGCTTGGTGTCTTTCAGGTAGCGGGCGAAATCCGTGACCTCTTGCTTGAAGTCGGCCAGCGGCCGGAAGGCGGCGACATTGAAGACGGCAAGAAAGCAGCCGTCGTTATGGATGCCGGTCGGCGATACGCCGAATCCCAAGCCGGTCAGTAGGCCGCACAGAACTTCGACCATGGCGGCCAGCCCATAACCCTTGTGGCCTTCGCTGCCGCCCAGCGGCAACAGCCAGCCGCTGCCGCGGAACTTCGTCGGGTCCGTCGTCTGATTGCCTTCGTTGTCGATGATCCAGCCCTCTGGGATCGATTCGCCGCGGGCCAGCGCGACCGAGATCTTGCCCGCCGCCACCGCCGAGGTCGCCATGTCGAGAAAGAACGGACCTTCCAGGTTGGACGGCACGGCGATGGAAATCGGGTTGGTGCCAAGCCGGGGCTCGGCGCCGCCGAAGGGCACCACGGCCTTCGGTCCGCGCCCGCTGTCGGCGGTGATCAGGCCGATCATGCCGGCCTCGGCCATCATCGTTGTATAGCCGCCCAGGCGGCCGATATGGCTCTGGTGGCGCACGGTGGCGGCGGCGACGCCGCTCTTGCGCGCCTTCTCGATGGTCAGCTTGGTGACCGCCTCGGTGACCACGTAGCCGAAGCCCCAATGGCCGTCGACCACCGTCGACGTGGGGGTTTCCTGCACGATCTCCCATTTGGCGCCGGGAACGATGTGCTTTTTCTTGATGCGCTCGATATAGGACAGCAGGCTCCTGACGCCATGGGAATCGTGCCCGGCCAGGCTGGCCTCGATCAGATGGCGCATGACCAAGGCGGCTTCGTCGTCCGAGGCGCCGGACGCGACGAAAAGGGCGTGTCCGATCTCGCGCAGTCGTTCGGCGGGAAACCGTTGCATGATGGCGTTGCCTCCCTGGGCGGGTTTTGGGATGGACTCAGGTATTGGTTGGCGAGCGGTGCCTGCGTAGGCTCTGCGACACCAAAAGCGCCAAGGCCGCCGGCGCACCGAAGACGAACGTGAAGACGCCGAGCGCAATCAGTGGCGATCTGCCGGAGTCGATCACGCTGGTGGCGAAATTCGCCACGCTGACGAACAGCCAGATCCAGATGAAAAGCCGGCCGCCGTCGACGAACCCGTGGCTGCGTCGGCGGTTGATCGCATGTGCGATCAAGGCGAAAACCAAGAGTCCAACAACACCTGTCGCCATCACGACCAAAGTAGGCATGCGTGCTTCCCCAAACGCGTCGCGCAAATGGTAAACCGGAACCGCCTTCGATGGCTAGAAGGGTCGATGCCGGAAGGCTCGATAGCCGTGGCGGTCCATGACGACGATGGGCAACGTTCGAAAGCCTGCCAGACCGACCTAGGGGGCGATATGCCGGGCATCCCGATCACCAAATCCGCCAGAACGCCCGCCATTTCTCCGCCAGGCCGAGGGAATCGTCGGCAAGGGCATCTAGGAATTCCGACAGCCGCCGCGACTTCTTGACGGTGTATAGAGTCAGCAGCACGGTCGGCGCGAAGATCAGAACGAACAGCATGAACTTTGTCGCCGGGCTCTGGTCCGACCAGCTGAACAAATTCATCCCCAGGAAGCCGGTCACGATCGTGCCGATGAGGCCGAAGGTGGTCACGACGGTGAGTCGCACGACGGTTTCGTTCTGCCGGCGCATCGCCTCGTTTTCCAGATATTGGCTCATGTCCTGAACCTCCTGGCGGATATCCTCGTACAGTCGGTCGAGACCCAGGTGGCCTCGGCACAAGGCAAACAGGTCGCGTGTCTGCGCCTGATCGCTGATCTCGGGGAACCAGTAGCGATGCGTGAAGCGGAGGAAGGCTTCGAGCGCCTGTCGGGTTTCGCGGCGGAATGCCTGAACGGCGGTGTTGTCGCTGACATCGAGGCGGCTGACCGCCCCGGCCAGCTGGTCGGAGAACATCTGCAATGCCGCCCGGTGGAAATGCGCGATCAGGAAGAGCAGGAAATGCTGGTGGCGGAAGCGCGCCAGGAAACCGCGTTCCGTATCCACGAAGAACCGGTTCTTGGCGTCTCCGGTCACCACAAAGGAAAGCCCGCAGGACCAGTAGTTCGTACTCGACCAGTCGCGGCCGTCGATATTGTCCTGAAAGCGGTCGTAACAATGCTGCGCCTTGAAATCGTCGAAATAATTTTCGCCGAGGGGCAGCTTGCTGCTGTCGCCGGAACCGCTGGCCAGCGCCAGGCGCACATTGTCGGCGCGGGTCAGACGGTCTGGCCGCTCCATGGCAAAATAGGCCATCAACGGCATGCGATAGTATTCGAGCTGACGATAGCGGACGGGGCCTTTCTGATCGGTGTGGTGCAGGACCAGGGGCTTCAGCAGGTATTCCCAGTGCGCGGCGACGCAAGGCGCGCGGTGCTGGCAGGCGAAGGAAAGGAATTTCTGCCGGTTCTCGTAGTCCGAGACCGCCAGCACCTCGCCTTGCTGCGTGAGCCATTCGACGCGCTGGGGACAATGGCCGGCCCGGCCGTTTTCCTGCCAGTAAGCCGGATAGGCGCGGCCGAACTGAAACATCGTTTCCTGGGCGACCTCGAGCGGCAGGTCGTCGGCATGGATCTCCAGCGCCAACATGGCGACATCGATATCGAAAAAGAAATACAGATCGACATGGGCGATGTTGAACAGTATCGGCGGCCCCCCCGCCGACAGCGTCACCCGGACCTGGGCGATATCGTGCCGGCGCAGCACGCGGATGGGGCTCTCGCCGTAACCGCGCCGCACGGCTTTGCCCAATCCCTGGCCGTATAGGAAGCGCTGCACCGCGGGCAGGAAGGTGACGAACTCATTGTAGTGGCGCTCCTGGAATTCCGATGGATTGCCGGTGAACTCGTCCTCCACCTCGCGCCAAGGATTGTCGGGCGCCCCATTGCAGACGTGCGTCCAATGGTCCTGAATCGCCGCGTCCCCCAGGGGCATGAGATGCACCGGCCACAGCAGGATCTGGCGAAAATGATTGATGCGTAACCCGCCGGCCGCCGCCTCGCCCGACGCTGGCCGCGCCGGCGGTGTCGCTTCGTTCATGCTGTGCCCCATGTGCCCTTCTTGCGCTGTCAACCCGCTGCCGCGGGGCGGTTCTTCTGCAGGCTTCCACCACCCGATGGCCGATGGCTTTGCGATAGCGCCGACATGATGCTCCGTCCCACGCTTTGAGCCTCCACGGGGCTACTGGCCGCCGTTGGATGTTACCGAAACATCGTCCGTTCTTCATGACGGATGATTCCATGTACCCCAGATTTCAGATATTCGCGATCTGAACCTCGGTTATAGGGCGGTATGGCGGAGACGGCGTACTTGAATGCCGAACAGCGGGAGCTTACCTGGAACGGAAGAAATGCTGCTGCCATCGACCATTATTTGGGGAGCGCCTAAAGCGAAGAGTAAATTCTTTGGCAGGCCGTCGTTGCCGTTCGATCCAGGATTTGCTCCACAGTCAGCCGGATCGAACGATGCTGCTGGAAGGCGATGAGGGTCAGGGCCAGTTGGTTGGCGCCACGACCACATCGCACAGTTTACGATTTGAAAAAGTATGGTCGGGTCGTTTACATCGGGTGCGAACGCGATCAGGTCCAGAATCGGGAGCCCGGCGCGACTGAAAACTCGCATATCCTCCCCAAGTTTCTAGGCATCCTGCGATGCTAGCCCGAGTCGATTTAGTCTACCGCCGCAAAGCTCCTTTTCAGAAACGTGACCGTCTGTTCCATCGCAAACTGCGCCGCTTTCCACGAATAGCCCGTCGTCGCGCCGCGCCCTTGGCAGGCGGGGTCGAATTGAGTGGAGATCGACCCGTCCAGTTGCAAGTACGCCCGCCCCGTTGTGGAAAAATTCGCCAGCGCGAACGGGCAGGTTCCGGCGACAGGCGTGCCGACATTGTACTGATTTCCCGAAGGCGCGGATTTGTTCATGAACGAATGGTGCGCATCGGGCACCATCACCACATCGAGCGGTACGTCCGGATTTTCACGTTTGACGTAGTCGATCCAAACTTTGGTGCGCTCCCATTTCATGAAATCGTCCTTCTCCGCCGGTAGGATCAGGATGGGGGTCTTTGCCGTGCTGTCCGTCGCGGTGGGCAACAGATAGCCGCCGGGATAAAGTGCCACCAAGGCAGCGAAGCGGGGGCCGTTCTTGCCGACGTAGCGCGCGTGCAAGGTCTCGCTTGCCGCCAGCAGTGCGGTGTTGCCGCCGGCCGATGTACCGACGATGGCAATACGCCTGCCGTCGATGCGGGGGTTCGACTGCAGGACCTTGAGCGCACCGTAGGCATCGGCCGCCTGATGCGCTTCCAGCTTGGGCCCGCCCTTGCCTCGGCTGGGGTTCTCCCAATTCCGCGCCGCATAGCTATCGTAGTCGAGCGTAGCGAAGCCGGCCTCGTCCATCGCCTCTTTGATCGTCTCGCCTTCTCCGCCCCAGCCGCCGGCGGAATGGGCGATGATCACCAGCGGTACCGGACCGGCGGCGTTACGGGGGACATTCAAGTTGCCGCGAATGCGTACGGTTGACGTTACGAGGTTGTTCTTAAAGGGTGCGATGACATTGTGGCCTTCGCCTTCGTATATCGGCCCCTCCAGGTCGATACGTTCGGCTGCCAGGCTTCCCGACGCCGCGCCCGCCCATGTCGCCATCGCCAGCAGCAGCACGGGCAGGCTTTGCTGCTTGTCAATTCGTGCTCGATAATTCATGGCCCCTCCCGATGTTTTGAATTCGACAATGCGCAGGGCGCGAGTGCTTCAATATATCCATTCGAGCGGCCGCTATCCGCCCAAATTCCCCGATTCATCGCCAATGGGACACCCGAACGTCGGTTATGCGCGACAGGGCGGAGGTGGCGTGCCAGACGGCCGAACGGCGGGAACTGCCTCGTAACGGAAGTGGCGTGGCGGCCATCGTCCACTATTTTGGAAGCGCCTCGAACGAAGCCGAATGCTTTCTTAGGCTGTCGATGCCGGATGGGCTCGGCCAGCCGAGCCGCTCGCGGGCAAGGCTAAAGCGGTCAATCGCAAATCCCGAATTTCTTTCAGGGTTGCAGTCCCGTCGTGGGATCGAGGCGAACCGCCGAGGTTCGGTGCCGCCACCGCTATGGCCGGCTACAGGCCGAGCGGGTGGGCTGGCGCAAACGACGCTGCGAACATCAGGGCCCCAAACAGCACGATGACGATGCCGCCGGCCAGGGCGAAGCCGTTCATGACGGCGGCGCCGGTGGCCTCGGCGAAGCGACCGGCGGTAAGCCGCGCGGCCCAGTCTCGGGCCCAGACGGAAAATGCGGCAAGTGCTGCGGTGGCCATGGCGGTCCCGGTCGACATGGCCAAGACGGCGGCCAGGCCTGCCCAAGCGAGACCGAAAGCATTCGCCAGGGCCAGGACCAGGATCGCGCCGCTGCAGGGGCGAAAACCGATGGAAGCGATGACCCCGAGGCTTGCGCGCAGATCGTGCGCCGTGTCGATCTGATGCGCCGAAGGTCCATGGTCGTGGTCGCAATGGTCCGTGGCTTCGCCAACAGCCTCCACATCCCGATGGGAGTGTTGGTGATTATGATTGTGGTCGTGGCCTGTGGATCGTCGCGCCAAGGCGAACAGGTGACGGGTGGACTGCACGGCAAGCCAGGTACCGACGGCGAAGATCAGGATGAAGCTGAACCTCTCGCTCCAGGTCACGGCAACCGAGGTCTCGCGCGGCAGCCAGCCAGCGATCCGCGCTAACCCATGG
>CANITX010000174.1 GCA_947470575.1 Rhodospirillales bacterium | reverse complement strand
GTCATCGCGGCGGTGTCGGAAACCCCGGAGCGCCTGACCTCGGAAAGTGCCGACCTGCTCTATCACCTGTTGGTGCTGTGGGCCGACGCCGGTATCGCGCCTGCCGACGTTCTGAGCGAACTGGTCCGCCGCGAAGGTCAATCCGGCCTTGCCGAAAAAGCGTCGCGGCGGCGCAGCTGAAAGGGAGAAGACCGCCATGGCTTATGATGACAACAACATCTTCGCCAAGATTCTGCGCGGCGAAATCCCCTGCAAGAAGGTCTACGAAGACGAACACACGTTGGCCTTCCATGACATCAACCCGCAGGCGCCCGTGCATGTGCTGGTCATACCGAAAGGCGCTTACGTCTCGATGGATGACTTCTCGGCCAAGGCAAGCGCGACGGAACAGGCTGCCTTCGTCCGCGCCATCGGCCAGGTCGCCCTCCAGTTGGGTATCGTCGATAGCGGTTATCGCGTGCTCGCCAACCATGGTCGCGACGGGCATCAGGAAGTGCCGCATCTGCATATGCATGTTTTCGGCGGTCGCGATCTCGGGCCGATGATCGGCCGTCCGCGCAGCTGAACCCCGCCGATGATCGTGCTTCTGCAGCGGGTGAGCGAAGCGCGGGTCGATGTGGACGGCGTTACGATTGGCGCGATCGGTCCAGGCTTGCTGGCGTTGATTTGCGCGTTGGCGGGCGATGCCGAGGCGGATGCCGACCGGCTGGCGGCGAAGACCGCGCGTCTGCGGATTTTTGCCGATGCCCAGGGGCGTATGAACCGGTCGCTGCTGGAATCGGGCGGCGCCGTCTTGGCCGTCAGCCAATTTACGCTGGCCGCCGATACCCGGCGCGGCAATCGGCCAAGCTATTCCTCCGCTGCTCCGTTCGCCGTTGGCGAGGCGCTTTATGAACGGTTTTGTACGGCTCTCGCGGGCACGGGTGTAAACGTCGCGCGCGGTCGCTTCGGGGCCCATATGGCGGTGCGCCTGGTCAACGATGGGCCGGTGACCATTTGGCTCGACAGCCGCGAGGGGGATTCCGTCGCCTCGATCAATTAGCCGGCAAACTGAAGGCCTCGGGGATGGGGACGATGATCCGCGAGCCGCGAGACTCGACTTGCAGGACAGCATAGCCGCGCTCGTTCAGGCCGTTGGCAAGGAAACGGAAGATGCCGTCGCGGCCGAGAAAGCCGCGGGGATCGGTTATCAAGGCACCGGCAAACGTCGATCCTTCTGCAGGCCGGGCGAAGACGGCGGCCATCGCTGTGGCGTCATAAGCCATCGTCGCCACTCGTTGCGGGGCCTCGCCAAAGACGGCGGTGTAGCGTTTTTCGAAATCGGCGCGGGCTGCCGGCGGTGGCGCGGTAAACCAACCGCCGACCAGGGCCGGCTCGGCGCCGGTGGTCGGCGTATCCCATTGTACGGTGCCCAACATACGGACTTCTGCCGGGTCGATATCGTAATAGGGCAGCAGCGCGGCGATCTCCTGAAGATTCTTGCCGCCTTCGGCGACCAGAAGCGCATCGTAGGGCAAGTTTCCGAACGTCTGCAGGTGGTCCAGGCGAGCCAGCGCCCGGCGCGAGGCTTCGTCTTCAAGACCGGTCAGCGCCCGACGCTGCGCCGTAAGCTGTTCACGTCGCACCTCGAAATCGGCAAGGCTGCGCACGGCGGCATCGAAGTTCGGACTGCGGGGATTGTAGTACTGGACTCGCGTCACCTGGCCGCCGTGGGTGCTGGCGGCGCGTCGTAGGCTTTCCGTAACCTGAATGCCATAACTGTTCTCGGGGGCTAGCACGGCATAGCGGGAAAGGCCTTTGGACGCAGCATAGGCGACGACGCGGGCGACCTGGGCCTCCGGTAGGAAGCCCATGATGTAAACGCCGTCGCCGGCCACTAATTTGTCGTTGGAAAAGGCAATCATATTGACGCCGGCCCGCCGCGCCCACGGCGTGACGGCATCGACTTCCGTCGCCAGCAGGGGGCCCAGGATTAGACCGGCGCCCTCGACGATCGCCTGGCGTCCCGCTTCCGCGGCGCCTTCGGGCGTGCCCTTGGTATCGTTGACCAACAATTCGAAAGCATCGTCGGCAAAATCGAACAAGGCGAGATGGGCGGCGTTCAGCATCGATTGACCGACACTGGCGAAGGAGCCGGTCAACGGCAGCAGCAAGGCCACACGCTTGCTCGACGGTTGGGTCGGTACCATGGCGCTGGCCGCTTCGTCGTCCAAGGCTTCGACCGCGGGTGCGGGCGCGGGTGCCGGGGGCGTCACGGATGTCGCGGCCGCCTGCCGGGCGACGTTGTTGTCGATAACCTCTACGGGCGTGGCGGGCCGGGTTTGGGCGCTGGGCGGTGGCGACGCAACTTGCGCTGGTGCCTTGGTTAGTGAAAACTGCTGGCAGGCGCCGAGCAATAGCGCGGCGGCCGTCAACAGGACGGCGGCCCCTTCGGCGGACGAGGAACGGCCGCGTGTCCGACAAAAAAGCTTCATTCAGACGTCCTTCATCGGGTGTCGTTGCGCCGTGCGGCGCTTCGGCGGAGCCTAACCGGCCCGCAGGGTTGCGTAAACCGGCGGACGATGCGCCACTGGCGCGCGGTCTCTACATCGTCGCCACACCGATCGGCAACCTCGGCGACATCACCCTGCGCGCCCTCGACGTGCTGACGCGCGCCGGCTGCATCGCTTGCGAAGATACCCGGATCACCTCCCGGTTGCTCGCCCATTACGCCATCCGCACGCCGATGCTTGCCTATCACGAACACAATGCCGCTCGAGTCCGTCCGCTGTTGATAGAACGCCTGAAAGCGGGCGAAAGCGTGGCATTGGTGTCGGATGCCGGCACGCCGCTGGTTTCCGATCCGGGCTTTCGCCTGGTTGTTGCCGGCATTGCCGCCGGTATTGCCGTCTATCCGTTGCCAGGGCCGTCCTCGGTTCTGGCCGCGCTGGCGGTCGCCGGGCTGCCCACCGACAGGTTTCTGTTTGCTGGATTTCCGCCGCCTCGCACGGCAGGGCGTCGACGGGTATTTGCCGAGCTGGCCGGGGTGCCGGCCACGCTTGTCTTCCTGGAATCGCCGCGTCGCCTGGCCGAATGCTTGGCTGATATGGCATCCGTGCTGGGCGACCGCCCCGCCGCTGTTGCCCGCGAGTTGACCAAACTTTACGAAGAGACGCGCCGCGGCCGTCTCACGGTCCTCGCTACCCACTATGCCGATGCGGGTCCGCCCAAAGGCGAAGTGACCCTGGTCGTCGGCCCGCCGGATGTGGGGCCGCCGGTGGCGACCGACGATCTCGACAATCGGCTGCGGGCGGCATTGGCCGAACATTCGCCCAGCGAGGCGGCCCGCCGGGTGGCTGCGGAAACGGGCTTGCGCCGGCGGGAGGTCTACACCAGGGCCATGCAGCTTGCCGGGGACGGTGCCGGCGGCGGGCCGACGCGGTGAGCAGTCCTGCCCGACGGCGGGCCGAACGGTTCGGGCGGCTTGCCGAAGCGGTTTGTGCGTGGCACTTGCGGCTGCGCGGCTATCGCCTGTTGGCCCACCGGCTGCGTACGCCGGCGGGCGAGATCGATATTCTGGCCCGGCGCGGTCGGATCGTTGCCGTTGTCGAGGTCAAGGCACGGTCGGACTTCACGCAGGCTCTCGAAGCGTTGGGCCCGCATCAACGCCGGCGACTCGTTCGTGCGGCCGTATTCGTCGCGGGCCGGCCCGACTGTGCCGGCTGCGATTTGCGGTTCGACGTCATGCTGTTCCGACCCTGGCGGCTGCCGCGTCATGTGGTTGCCGCCTGGATTCCGGAGCATCACGATTGAACGCCGGTTGAGCTTTCATCCGGTTGGACCCCCGGCTGTCTCTTGCCCGCTGCCGCCTCTGACGTACAATGGCGACATGTCGAATCGAAACGTATATGGCTGCCCGCCGGTCGCTTTGGCCCTAATTGCCGCTCTTGCGGCGACGAGTCTTTCCGGTTGTGCCGGTACGGTGGTTGGTGCCGGCGCTGCGGTCGGCGTTGCCGCGTTCGAGGAACGTGGGATTGAAGGCAAGGCGCGCGATCTGCGCACTACGGCCCAGATCGCCGAACAATGGATTTTTTTCGATCACACCATGCCGGTGAAACTGGGGGTGGAGGTTTACGAAGGCCGCGCCCTGTTGACCGGCGCCGTTGTCAATCCTCAGCTGCAGGCCGATGCGGTGCGGCTTGCCTGGAAGGCCGAAGGCGTTCAGGACGTGATCAACGAGATTCAGGTGGTTCCCAGTATCGATCTGATCGATACGGCCAAAGATTCCTGGATTACCACCCAGCTCACCTCGAAGATTACGTTCGACAAGCAGATTCAGGCGGTCAACTACGTGGTCGAAACGGTCAACGGCATCGTCTATCTGATCGGGATCGCGCAGAATCAGGCGGAGCTCGACCGCGTCATCGCCTATGGCCGGGCGATCCCGAACGTGACACGCATCGTCAGTCACGTGCGGATCAAACAGGCCGCATGAGCCGCCTGCCGGCACGGACCCGCGAAGCGTTGGCGGGCCTTGCCGCAGCCGGGGCCGATGGGTTCGACTTGGCCGCTGCCGCATTATCGTTGGCGGCCGTGCACCGGCCCCGCCTCGACCTCGAACCCTATCTCCGTCACATCGACGGTCTGGCCGAAGAAGCGGCTGCTTATGCCGGCCCGTTGCCCAAGTGTTCGTTGGCGGCCGATGCGCTGCGCCAAGTGATTGCGCTGCGTTACGGCTATGGGGTCGGCGATTCCGATGCCGTCGAGCCAGAGGAATGCGATCTGGCGCGCGTCATCGATAGCCGCGCGGGTACGGCCGAAGCCTTGGTCCTGCTCTATCTTGCCGTTGCCGACCGGCTGGAATGGCCGGCGCGCGGCGTCGATTTTCCGCCCCGCCCGATGGTTCGCCTGTCTTGGGCTGGGGACCGCGTCATGCTCGATCCCGTCGATCGCGGCCGCCTCGTCGGTGCCGAGTATCTGCGTGCCCTGCTCAAGGCCGACGCCGGTATCGAAGCGGAACTGACGCCGCAACACCACCGTGACATGGACCGCCTCGCCGTATTGCTGCGCCTGCAACGGGGCGCCAAATTGCGCTATTTGCGCCAAGAACGCCTTGCCGAAGCTTTGACTACGGTCGAAGCCACGCTGGCCATCGACCCCGATTCAGCCCATCTGTGGCGCGAGGCCGGGCTGCTCAATGCCCGATTGGATGACGTACCGGCTGCCGTGGCGGCGCTGGAAGAATATTTGCGCCGCGGCGGCGGCGGCGTCCAGCGTCAACGGGCGACGGCTCTTCTCCAGGAGCTACGCGGCCGGTTAAGCTGAACGTTCGTTTCCGCGCATCAACTCTCGGGAGATCAGCCGGCATGTCCTTGACGGTCGCCATTCAGATGGACCCCATCGAGTCCGTCAACATCGATGCCGACAGCACCTTCGTATTGGCGCTGGAGGCTCAAAAGCGGGGTTATCGGCTATACCACTATGGGCCGCGCAACCTGGCTTTCGCCAACGGCCGGCTGACGGCGCGGGCGCGCGAACTCTCCGTGCGCCGCCGGCAAGGCGATCACTTCACCTTGGGTGCACCGGTCGTCCTCGATCTTGGCAGCGACGCCCAAGTGGTGCTGATGCGCCAGGATCCACCATTCGACATGGCCTATATCACCGCGACTCACCTGCTCGAACACATCCACCCGAAGACCCTGGTGGTCAACGATCCTATCGAGGTACGTAACGCGCCGGAAAAGCTGTTCGTCACCCATTTTCCGGAATTGATGCCGCCGACGCTGATCACCTCGGAAAAGGAACGCATCGTCGAATTCCGGGCCGAACACCGCGACATCATCATCAAACCGCTGTTCGGAAATGGCGGCGCCGGGGTTTTCCACATCGGCCCCGACGACGAAAACCTCAGCTCGCTTCTGGAGCTTTTCACCGACCTCTACCGCGAACCGATCATTACCCAGGCCTACCTGCCGGCGGTGCGCGAAGGCGATAAGCGCATTATCCTGGTGGATGGCAAACCGGCAGGCGCCATCCTGCGCGTACCGGCCACAGGCGAGGCGCGCGCCAACATGCACGCCGGGGCCAAGCCGCAGAAGTCGACCTTGACCGCGCGCGAGCGCGACATCTGCGCCGCCATCGGTCCCGCGTTATACCAGCGCGGCATGATCTTCGTCGGCATCGACGTTATCGGTGGCTATCTCACCGAAATCAACGTCACCTCGCCCACCGGTATTCAGGAAATCAATCGCTTCGATGGCGTGTCGCTCGAAGCGCAAGTCTGGGACGCTATCGAGGCCCGACTCGCCGCCCGTTGAATGGAGGCCGGTGGGAAGCCAGGGCGCTACCGCAGGCTGCCGCGGTTCCGGTGGCGTCGCGTCATTTTATACTGATCCCTACATGTGCCACTCATGGCACGGTCGCCATCTAGGGGTATGGTAGTCTTCGTCCGTAAATACCCTAGGAATATGGTCCGTAGGGCTTTACAGATTCAGCAATTTCGTCTCTTTGCTTCCTGTATGGACCCGGTCCCTATCCTAGTTATTGCCCTATGTTGTGGCCGATGTCGATTACGGCTTATTATGGCGATTATTTTTCTATTGCGAAAATTGATCGATACTGATTCATAGGCGCGAAAGATCGGGCGGACATATGGAACAACAAAGTTCGGATATAGATGCGGCACGAGACGGTGTGCCCGTTGGCGTCGTCGCCCGGCGCCGCGCCGATCGGGTGGCGGAACTGCAAGGACAAATCGACAGGTCGTTGAGCCTGTTGCGCGTGGCCGTCATATACGGTGGCAACAAGGCGGAGGAAGGTGCCGTTATCAATCCGACCGTCAACCCGCGGTCGTGGAAAAGCTATCAGGCCGTGGCGGAAGTGATCGGCCCCCATTAGGTGGTCCGGGTTGGAATGTTAGTGCATTGCTTCCTCCCTGGCCATTGCCGGCTGTAGGTGGAGCGAAGCGGAACCGGAAGGCGGCAATGGCGGCGTCGCGGTTTCCGGGGCCGGTGGCCGGTAACCGAGGCTGCTGTGCGGACGGATTGTGTTGTAG
>CANITX010000173.1 GCA_947470575.1 Rhodospirillales bacterium | reverse complement strand
CGGGGGGGCGATCGATTGAAATCCGACTTTTTCAGCACGGACTTTGCCGTCATCAATGCTGACAGCACAAAGGAAACAACGAAGACGATGAACAGCACGTTGGTTCGGGAATTGCCGGCCATGGATATGCCGAATAAATCGGTATAGGGCAGGTTCATGGCGCCCACGGCGGTCGATACCGCCGCGACGGTCATGCTGAACAGCATGACCAGCAACACTTTTACGACGAGGTTGAGGATCGACGATTTCTTTTGCTGTCGCCTTTTCGGCGCCGCCCGGCGGCGGGTGGCCGGCCGCTTAGGTTTGGCGGTTCGGTGGGGAGCAGGTGGATCGGCGGCAGCCCTTGCGGCGCGGGCGGCGCTGTTCGGTGCGGCGGCGAACACTTCGCGGACCGTCGGGGTCTTTTTCTTCAGCGCTTCGCTTTTATAGATCGTGTATTCTTCGGATACGCCGTCCTTGGCGTTGTAGATTTCCTTGACCACCTTGGTAGCGTCGATGTTGGGCGTCACCTCCAGGGATTTTGCTTCCTGGATGGCGGCGTCCTTCTGCACGGCGTTGTAGCGGGAATGAATTTCCCACCGCGTCCCCTGCAGCACATAGACTTCGTAGGTGGTCTGCCCAGCCATTCCAAACTGCGGCGGATCGGCCATTGGCGCCCTTCGCGCACGCGGGTCGCCGCCGATCTGCTCCGTGTTGTTCCCTGAGCCCGCCTGTCCGGATGTCGGCGCAGGCGTCTACAGGTGCCTGAACTATCCGGCACGTTTCCTTAACAAAACAGAAAATAAGGCGGAAAAGCAACTGCTTGGTGGCATACCTTCATCGTCGGCATGCGTCCGAATACTCTTGGGAGTTGCACCAAGCGGTTGTGGCTGAGGTCGCGGCGGACAGACGAACGGCGGAGCAGGAAAGGCTGGCTAGATGCCCAGGTTCTTGAAGCGCTTGTTGAACTTGGCCAACTGGCCGCCGCTGTCGATCAGGCGATGCACGCCGGTCCATGCCGGGTGGCTCTTCGGATCGATGTCCAGGCGCAGGGTATCGCCGGCCTTGCCCCAGGTCGTGCGGGTGGTGAATTCGGTCCCATCGGTCATGATGACCTTGATCTCATGATAGTCGGGATGGATATCGGGCTTCATGACGGCTCTCCTCGGGCAAGGGCGCTTATATACCGAGCCCTTCCCGGCGCATCAAGCCCCGCGTGGGCACCTCGAAAGCCTTTGACCCCGGCCGGCGGCCTGGCCTAACCTTTCGGCGTCGAAAAAGACGGGCCGGTAGGGTTAGTCCGGCCGCTCCCTTCCCGCCGGCTTTCGGTTGGGGTGGAGTTCTGACCGGCGATGGGGCATGTCAGCGCAATCGCCGAGTCCCGCGGCCTTGCAACCGGGGCGTATCTTCCGGTGGCGACAGGTCGTGGCCGGTTGCCGCTGCCTAGCCGCTGGCTGTCGCTCCCCAAAAAGGAATGCGGCACCATGAAGCAGCGTATCTCTCTCGTAACCCTCGCCACGACGGACCTTGCCCGAACCTTGGATTTCTATGTCCGGGGTCTCGGTTGGGAAGCAGCCTTCGTCAACGACCATGTCGCCTTCTTTCAGGCCAATGGCCTGATCGTCGGCTTCTTCGTGAAGGATGCCTTCGAAAAGGACATGGGCCGGCCAATCGCCATGGGTGGGGCTTCCTTCTCGCTGGCCCACAATCTCGGCTCGCCGGCGGAGGTCGATGCCGTGGTGGAACAGGCCCGTGCTGCCGGAGCGACCGTGCTCAAGGCGCCGGTAAAGACTTTCTGGGGCGGCTATTCCGGTTATTTTAGCGATCCCGACGGCCATGTCTGGGAGATCGCCCACAACCCGGCGTGGTCAATCTCGCCGGAAGGCCATGTGACGTTCGTTCCGTAAGCAGCCCCTACAGCCACCCGCGCCGCTTGAAATAGAGGAACGGCAACAGCGCCGACAGCACCATCAGGCCGATGGCGATGGGGTAGCCGATGGGCCAGCTCAGTTCCGGCATGTTTTCGAAATTCATGCCGTAGATCGAGGCGATCAACGTCGGCGGCATGAAGGCCACCGAGGCGACCGTGAAGATTTTGATGATGGCGTTCTGTTCGATGTTGACCATGCCGAGGGTGGCGTCGAGCAGGAAGTTGATCTTGTTCGACAGGAACGAGGCGTGATCGGTCAGCGCGTGGACGTCGCGCAGTAGCGTCTTCAGCCGGTTGCGGTTGTCGCGGCTGGCCTTGGCCGCCTCCAGGTTCTGGACCAGGAAGGTCAGCAGCCGGCCCAGGCTGACCAAGCTTTCCCGCGCTTTCGAGTTGAGGTCGCCCTTGCGTCCGATCTCGCGCAGGATGGCCTTGAAATCCCGTGCTCTCGACGGTTCGACGGCATGGTTTTCGAAGACCAGGGCCGACACGCTGTCGATGTCGCCGGCGATACGTTCCAGGATGTCGGCGGATCGGTCGGTTACCGAGTCGAGCAGCGAGACGAGTACGGACTCGCCCGAGCTGCAGTCGCTCTGGTGGCGCTGCGCCCGATTGACGAAGGCGGGGAAGGATCGTGGCTCGCCGTAACGGATGGTCATCAGGGTTGTGCCGGCGAGAATGAAGGACACCGGCAGGGCCTCGGGCAGATCGGTGGTGGTGCGCGCCAACAGGGTCGCCGTCATGAACAGCGCCTCGTTTTCCTTGTAGAGCCGGCTGGAAACCTCGATTTCCTGCATCTCTTCGAGGCTGGGCAGTTCGAGCGCCAGGGCCGCCTCGACCCGCTTCACTTCCTCGGCCGTCGGGTGCAGCAGGTCGATCCATAGCGGCGAGGGGGGCAGCCCCGGAGTCGCAAGGTCGGCCGCCTTCAGCATGTTCCGCTCGGCGACATAAACGGTCAGCATGTCCTACCCCGCTTGCCGCATTTCAACCGGTGGCGCGTCTTGCCGCGTAGAAGCCCAATGGCACGGCCAGCAGCATCGTCACGGCTCCGGCGATGAACGGCCAGTCCTTGCCAAGCACCGAAAACAGCACGCCCGCCCACGCCGGACCCGCGACGCGGGCAAGGATGGTGGCGGAGCGGGCCAATCCCATTACCGTGCCTTGCTCTGATTCGCCAGCCTGGTGGCTGATCAGCGCACTCATCGCCGGATTGACGAGGCTGAAACCGGCGGCGACCACGGCTAGGGCGATGACCAGGCCGGCGACTCCGGGGGCAAAAGGGATCGCGAAAATGCCGGCTGCCAAGATCAGGATGCCAGCGATCATCAACCGCGTCTCGCCGAGACGGGCCACCAGGAAGCCGGTGGCCCCACCTTGTACCGCGGCGACCAACACACCCAGGTAGGCGAAGGCAAAACCGTTCTGTTGCGGCCCCCAGCCGAAGCTGCGCTCCGACCACAGGGCGAATGTGGCTTCCATGCCGGCAAAGACGAACGTGGTCAGGAACGACAAGGCAAACAGCAGCATGAGCGGCGGTCGGCGCACGATCAGGCCCAGCGCCGCGCCGATGGCGTTGCCGCGTAAGATACCGCGTTTCTCCGGGGGCAGGGATTCAGGCAGCCGCCATGCGGTCAGGATCAGGGCGATGATCGACATACCGGCTGCTGCCCAGGCCGGTGCGGCATAGTTGGCGGTTGCCGCGTCGGCTCCGGCAAGCAGGCCACCCATGGCTGGGCCGAGGACGAAGCCCAATCCGAAGGCTGCGCCGACGACGCCCATGCCCTTGGCGCGGTTCGCCGGCGTCGTGACGTCGGCGGCATAGGCGAAGGCGGCGGAAATATTGCCGGCCATGGCGCCGCCCAAAGCCCTTGCGGCGAACAACGACCATAGGGAATCGGCCGATGCCAGCATGACATAGGACACGGCCGCGCCGGCCATGCCCAGGATCAACACCGGCCGCCGGCCGACCCGGTCGCTGAAACGTCCCCACAAAGGCGCGGCGAATAATTGGAACAAGGAGTAGCTGGCCATCAGCAGACCGACCGTGCGCGGTTCGGCGCCGTGAACTTCGGCATAGAAGGGCAACAACGGAATGATGATGCCGAAGCCGATCAGGTCGATCAGGACGATGAGAAACAGGATCGCCATGGGTGTCCGTTACAGGGTGGGAAGGGTGTGCGACCCTGCGTGGATAGCGCGGCTGGCGCGCCGAGGAAAGGCATTCCTGGCGGCAGCTGGCGACGCGACCGGGACGGAATTCGCTTCTAGCGCTCGGTCAGTTTCAGCTCGATGCGCCGGTTGCGGCTGAGCGCGGCCGGGCCGGTGCCGGGATCGAGCGGCTGGAACTCGGCAAAGCCGGTGGCGGCCAGCCGATTGGCCGGAATGCCGCGTTCCATCAGCAGCCGGACCACCGATATGGCCCGCGCCGACGACAGCTCCCAGTTGGAAGGGAAGCGGGCCGTTGTGATCGGCACCCGGTCGGTGTGGCCGTCGACGCGCAGCACCCAGTCGATCTCTATCGGGATGCGCAGGGCGATTTCCGTCAGCGTGTCGGCCAGGCGCGTCAGCTGTTTGCGGCCGGCGTCGCCGATGTCGGCCGACCCGGTATCGAACAACACCTCCGATTGGAAGACGAAGCGGTCGCCGACGATGCGCACCCCCGGCTGGTCGCCCAGCACGTCGCGCAGCCGGCCGAAGAATTCCGAACGGTAGCGCGACAGTTCCTGCGCCCGGCTGGCCAGCGCTGCATTGAGGCGGGCACCGAGGGTCGAAATTTCCACCTTCTGGCCGGCCGCTGTCGCCTCTGCGGCCTCCAAGGCTGCCGTCAGCGTGGCCAACTGTTCGCGTAGCACCGCCATCTGGCGATTGAGCAGCGCCAGTTGGGCGCGGGCCGATTCGGATACGGCCTTTTCCTGGATCAAATCGCTGCGGGCGGTACGCAATTGATCTTGGTCGGCAGCTCGTGCGCCTTCCGCCTCGGTCAGGCGCGAGGACATGGCGGCCACGTCGCGCTGCAGTTCGTCGCGCAGCGCGCGCAGCGCGGCCACGTCGTTGGCCAAGGCAAGGATCTGGCGGGATTGCTCCTCGACGGTGCCTTTGTCGGCCAGCATGGTGCGGAAGGCTTCTTCGAGCGAACGGTTCAGTCGCCCGGCTTCGCCTTCGGCCTGTTCGGTGCGCAGCAGCAGGCTTTCGATACGTAGCGCAAGGTTTTCGCGTTGATCGACCGACGATTGCAATTCGCCGGTGAGCTGACCCACATTGCGCCGCAGATCGGTGTTGGCCTGGCGTTCGAGCGACAGCAGGTCGGCCAGTTCGCTGATCTGACCCTGCAGGCGTTGCAGCGCGTCGTCGCGTCCGACGATGGCTTGGCCCAGAAAGAATTGCGCCAGCACGAAGATCATCAGCAGGAAGATGATGACCATCAGTAGCGTCGCCAGGGCGTCGACGAAGCCCGGCCAGGTATTCGGTTCCGAACGTTGGCGGCGCAGGCTGGCCATGGCCGGCGTGCCCCGCTATCCCTGCCGGGCCGTCAACGGTCGCGGCCTTCCGACATGGCGGCGATGGTGCGGGCCAGCAGCTTGATCTCGCTGCGCATCTCCTGGACCAATTCCTCGCGGCCGGTCATCAGGTCGTCGGCCAGACGGGCGACGTAGACGTCGAGGTTGCGGATGTGGGTACGGGTTGCTTCGTCCATGCCGCCGTCGTGGCGGGCGTCCATGGAATCGGCCAGGCGCTGCAGAACCGGTCGAATCTCGTTCTGGGTTTCGGCCAGGCGCATCATCACCTGCTGCTCGGTGCGCATATGGTCGGTCAGCGTGCCCAGCTTGTCGACCATCTGCAGGAAGGTGTTGTTCGAGGCGACGCGGTTTTCCTCGCCGCGGGCCATGGTGCGTTGCAGATTTTCCAGGCTTTCCGCCGTCTGCTCCAACAGCGCCTGTACGTAGGCGGGAACCGAGGCATCGCCGCCGTCGCCCGACATCGGTCCGCCGCTCGACAACCGGGTCTGGCTCGACAGCCATTCCTCCAGGTCGTTGTAGAAGTGGTTCTGAGCCTGGTTGGCTTGCAGGTCGAGGAAGCCCAGCACCAGCGACCCGGCCAGACCGAACAACGACGACGAAAACGCCGTGCCCATGCCCGATAAGGGCGATTCCAATCCACGCTTCAGGTCCTCGAAGGCGCCGGCAATATTGCCGCTGCCAGCCGACAGGCCGCGGATGACGGTCCCGATGGAAGCCACCGTCTCCATCAAGCCCCAGAACGTACCGAGCAGGCCGAGAAAAATCAGCAGGCCGATCGTGTAGCGCGAGATGTCGCGGGATTCGTCCAGCCGTGAACTGATGCTGTCGAGCAACGAGCGCAGCGACAAGGTCGACAGGCGCAATTGGTCGCGCCGTTCGCCCAGCAGACTGGCCATCGGCGCCAGCAGGCGCGGCGGGCGGCCGCCGGAAAGAACGACGCTGCGGTCGCGGCGGAAACGCTCGATCCACGCCACTTCCGGATAAAGCATCAGCACTTGGCGGAAGTTATAGGCAATGCCCAGCAGGAAGACGCCGAAGATCAGCGTGTTGAGCGCGGCATTGGCGACGAAGGCCCGGTGCAGGCCGCTCGACAGGGCGGCGCTGACGGCGGCGACGGCAAGCAGGAACACGATCATCCGGAGCAGGAACCGTCGTGGCTGCATCGCTGCTCAGACCTCTCCGTTGGCGTCCCGGCGGAGCGCCGGGACGTCCGTATGACATGGCTCAGCGGTCGGCGGCGACAACGTCGACCCGGTTGAACGGCTCTTCCGTCGTCTTGTTGCCGAGCGCCCGGACATCGATGCGGGTGCTGCGCACGCCGTTTTCGATCAAGTAGGTGCGAACCGCCAGGGCCCGCGACAGCGACAGCCGCCGCGCCTTGCTGGCCTGCATGTCGTCGCCGCCGGCATAGGCCATGAGCTGGATGCGCATCTCTTCCTGCCCTTTGAGACGGGCGGCCAAGTCGCGCAGACCATCGACCGCGGTAGGCGGCAGGTTGGTGGACTCGCCCTCGAAAACGACGCTCAGGGGGCTGGCCGGCGTTGTCCGTGACGCGGCCGGAGAACGCGCGGCGGTCTGCGGCGGGGCGGCTGGCGGGGTTGCCGCCGGACGGCTGG
>CANITX010000172.1 GCA_947470575.1 Rhodospirillales bacterium | reverse complement strand
GTTCTCTCATATGGAAGCCGAAATCGGCGTCCTGCAGGTGGAGAAGAAGATCCGCAACCGCGTCAAGCGGCAGATGGAGAAGACCCAGCGCGAGTACTATCTGAATGAGCAGCTCAAAGCGATTCAGAAGGAGTTGGGCGAGGGCGAAGACGGGCGCGACGAAGCCGCCGAGATCGAAGAGCGAATCAAGAAGACGCGCTTCACCAAGGAAGCTCATGACAAGGCCATGGGCGAGTTGAAGAAGCTGCGATCGATGAGTCCGATGTCGGCCGAAGCTACGGTCGTGCGCAACTATCTGGAATGGATGCTGAGCATTCCATGGAAGAAGCGTTCTCGGGTGAAGAAGGACATCAAAGAGGCGCAGAAGGTTCTCGATGAGGATCATTTTGGCCTGAAGAAGGTTAAAGAGCGCATCCTCGAGTATCTTGCTGTTCAACAGCGGACGAACAAGTTGCGCGGGCCCATCCTGTGCTTGGTCGGTCCTCCGGGTGTCGGCAAGACGTCGCTTGGCAAGTCTATCGCCAGGGCTACGGGTCGTAATTTCGTACGCATGAGTCTTGGTGGCGTTCGCGACGAATCCGAGGTTCGCGGTCATCGTCGGACGTATATCGGTTCGATGCCGGGCAAGGTCATCCAAGGGATGAAAAAGGCCAAGACATCGAATCCGTTATTCCTGCTCGACGAGGTCGACAAGCTTGGTCACGATTGGCGCGGCGACCCATCCTCTGCGTTGCTGGAAGTTCTGGATCCGGAACAGAACAGCTCATTCAACGATCACTATCTAGAGGTCGACTACGATCTATCGGATGTCATGTTCATCACCACGGCGAACACGATGAATATGCCGGCGCCGTTGCTCGATCGCATGGAGATCATTCGCATCTCGGGCTATACGGAAGACGAAAAGATCGAGATCGCGCGCCAACATCTGATCCCCAAGCAGAAGGAAGCGCACGGCCTGAAAGAAGACGAATGGTCGATTTCCGACGGCGCTCTTGCGGATTTGATTCGCTACTACACGCGTGAAGCCGGCGTGCGTAATCTTGAACGCGAATTGGCCGGATTGACCCGCAAGGGCACCAAGGAAATCTTGATGGGTTCCATCAAGGCCATGCACCTGACCACCAAAAATCTCAGCAAGTATGCCGGGGTGCGTCGCTATCGTTATGGCGAGGCGGAACTGAAGGACCTGATCGGTGTGACCACGGGTTTGGCTTGGACCGAGGTTGGTGGCGAATTGCTATCGATCGAGGCGATCATGGTTCCCGGGCGTGGACGGATGACCATTACCGGCAAGCTCGGTGATGTCATGCAGGAATCGATTCAGGCGGCGAAATCCTATGTGCAATTCCGGGCGGCGGAATTCGGTATTAAGCCGACCGTCTTCTCGCGCAAGGATATTCATGTTCACGTGCCCGAAGGGGCAACGCCCAAGGATGGTCCATCGGCCGGCGTTGCCATGATTTGCTCGATCGTTTCGGTTTTGACGGGGACGCCGGTGCGCAAGGATGTTGCGATGACGGGTGAAATCTCCTTGCGTGGCAGGGTGTTACCCATTGGTGGCTTGAAGGAGAAGTTGCTTGCTGCACATCGAGGTGGGATCAAGACCGTTTTGATTCCGAAAGACAACGAGCGTGATCTTCCCGATGTACCCGATAACGTTAAAAAGGGCCTAACCATCATTCCGGTTGAAACGGTCGATCAGGTTCTGGAGAAGGCGCTCACTGCCAAACTGAGTCCGATCGAGTGGGACGAAGCGTTGGAGGCAAAGGCCTTTGCCGAGGGGCGACGCGACGACGAAGACGTCGGTGGCCTGGTCACGCACTGACACCGGGTTTTTGTCCTGAAAATGAAACAGCCCCGATGCGCGGCATCGGGGCTGTTCGATTCTGAGGTTCCGGTCGATTTTGATATGTCGGCGCTCGGCATTCCCACTTTAAAAAAGACCTTGGGAAGCCGCGAAATCCTTGGGGATAAGCAGGCATCTTAGATTGACGCCCGGGCGCAGAGCGATCTAGACTGCGCTTCGGCTACACGAGGCCATACAGCTTCGAATACCGCATCAGCTATTTTACCTTCATTTGCACAGAAGAGGGGGTATTGCGTTGAATAAGAACGACCTTGTCGCAGCAGTAGCGAGCAGCACCGGACTATCCAAGTCTGACGCTGCGAAGGCCGTGGAAGGCGTCTTCGACGCCATCTCCTCCGCTCTAAAGAAGGGCCAGGAGGTCCGTTTGGTCGGCTTCGGTACGTTCAGTGTGGCCAAGCGGGCGGCAAGCACCGGCCGTAATCCCCGGACTGGCGAATCCATCAAGATTCCGGCGTCCAAACAGCCGAAGTTCAAGGCCGGCAAGGGTCTGAAGGACTCTGTCAACTAACCTTCGGAATCGCGGTTACGGACTTTGATTTAAACATGCCGGCCGGGATTTCCCGGCCGGCATCGTCTTATCGGGCGGTTAGCTCAGCTGGTAGAGCGCCACGTTTACACCGTGGATGTCGGCGGTTCGATCCCGTCACCGCCCACCACCTTTTCAGCACTGTCGCTTGAGCAAATCGGTTTGCTGATGGCCATCGGTCTGCTGTCGCGAAAACTGCCAGATACCAATGCGGTCGATGCGATGCGGGTGGGTGTGTCGTATTCATAGGCAAGCTACAGCAGCGGCGCACCGATTGATCGGGAGCAGGCCGGTGCGACATTCCCAATCTACCCTCTTGCGGCCACTGCTCAGCAACCCGTTCACGACTTGACACCCCTAGGGGCGTGGATTACATGAACCCCACCCGAATAGGCGAAAAAGCACGAGGTTTCGGGGGTGTAGCTCAGTTGGTTAGAGTGCCGGCCTGTCACGCCGGAGGTCGCGGGTTCGAGCCCCGTCACTCCCGCCATTTCCCGTTTTCGGTGGCCTCTTGGCGAGGGGTCGTGCTGCAGGTGCCGGGGGTGGCATCGCGGAACCGAGGCGGAGCAGCAGGTGCGGGGGACCTCATGGGTTCTTCGTGGCGAGGGCCGACGCGAAGGACGCTCTGAATGGAAGCTTTGCTTCTGGACTATCTGCCCATCCTAATTTTTTTAGGGGTTGCGACAAGCATTGCCGCTGCTGCGATCTTGGGATCCTATCTTGTCGCGCGCCAACGTCCGGATGCGCAGAAGAACGCGGCCTACGAATGCGGGTTCGATGCCTTTGAAGATGCCCGGCATAAATTCGATGTTCGATTCTATTTGGTAGCGATCCTCTTCATCATATTCGACCTGGAAGTCGCCTTCCTTTTCCCATGGGCGATAACGCTTGGGAAAATCGGTGTTTTTGGCTTCTGGTCGATGGTAATTTTCCTCGGCGTCCTGACGATCGGCTTCATCTATGAGTGGAAAAAGGGAGCCCTCGAGTGGGAGTAATGCCTGACTCTGCGGCTGCTGCCGGTCCTTTGCTTCCTGGACCTGAGCAGGATGCTCTCCTTCGGCAAGTAACCGGCGAATTGACCGACAAGGGTTTTGTCGTCGCTCAGCTCGATAAACTTGTGAATTGGGCGCGTTGCGGATCGCTGTGGCCGATGACCTTTGGATTGGCGTGTTGTGCGGTAGAGATGATGCACACCTACGTCAGCCGTTACGATCTGGATCGGTTTGGTGTCGTGCCGCGGCCGAGTCCACGACAGTCCGATGTGATCATCGTCGCGGGTACATTGACCAATAAGATGGCACCCGCCTTCCGTCGTGTGTATGACCAGATGGCGGAACCACGCTACGTCATTTCCATGGGATCGTGCGCCAACGGTGGTGGCTATTACCACTATTCCTACTCCGTCGTGCGAGGGTGTGATCGGGTGGTGCCTGTGGACGTCTACGTCCCGGGGTGTCCGCCGACGGCAGAAGCGTTGCTTTACGGTATTCTACAGCTGCAAAAGAAAATCAGACGGACGGGTACGTTGTGGCGGTGAGCTGAGATAAGTTAGCGAGCCGACAGCCAACGAGGGGAATCGATGGATTTGGTGCTGCGGGAACTTCTCGAATATATCGTTGATTCTATGCCCAGCAGTGTCACTGGAAGCAGCCTGACCAAGGGTGAGCTTATCATTGGCGTTCAGCGCGAATCGCTTATCCAAGTTCTGAAGTTTCTGCGCGATGACGTGAACTGCCAGTTTAAGATGCTCATCGATATTTGCGGTGTGGATTACCCTGATCGCGATCAGCGGTTCGAGGTTGTCTACAACCTGCTCAGCCTCAGCCATAACAACCGAATCCGAGTGAAGGTGGCCGTTGCCGAAGACGTTGCCGTGCCTTCCGCCACCGTCGTGTTCAGCTGCGCCAACTGGTGGGAACGCGAGGCGTGGGACTTGTACGGCATCCCGTTTTCCGATCATCCGGATCTTCGCCGCATCTTGACGGACTATGGCTTCGAAGGTCATCCGCTGCGTAAGGATTTTCCCCTGACGGGTTATGTCGAGGTGCGTTATGACGACGCCCGCAAGCGTGTGGTCTATGAACCGGTGAAGCTAACCCAGGAGTTCCGCAGTTTCGATTTTCTCAGTCCGTGGGAAGGTACGCCGACCCTGCTGCCCGGTGACGAGAAGGCTACGAATGCGGGTAAGGGCACCGCTTGATGGCTGAAACCCAGATCAAGAATTTCACTATGAATTTTGGGCCGCAGCATCCGGCGGCTCACGGCGTGCTGCGTCTCGTCCTTGAACTGGATGGCGAGATTATCGAGCGAGCCGATCCGCATATCGGCCTACTGCACCGCGGCACCGAGAAGCTAATCGAATACAAGACCTATCTGCAGGCCGTCCCCTATTTCGATCGCCTTGATTATGTCGCGCCGCAGAACCAGGAACATGCCTTTGCCTTGGCTGTCGAGAAGTTGTTGGGCATCGAGGTGCCGATCCGCGGTCAGTACATCCGTGTTTTGTATGCGGAAATCGGACGCATCCTGAACCATTTGCTCAATCTGACGGCTTTCGCCATGGATGTCGGCGCGATGACGCCGATGCTGTGGGGGTTCGAGCAGCGCGAGCGGTTGATGGAGTTCTGCGAACGGGTCTGCGGGGCACGTCTCCATATGGCTTATTTCCGTCCGGGCGGCGTTGCCTTCGACATGCCGGCAGGCCTGGCGGAAGATATCCGGGACTGGGCCGAGGCTTTTCCAAAGTTCATCGACGATATGGAATCCCTGCTCAGCGACAATCGTATCTTTAAGCAGCGTACCGTCGATATCGGAATCGTGACCGCCGAGGAATGTTACGATTGGGGGTTCACCGGCCCCAATCTCCGAGCGGCGGGCATTCCTTGGGACTTGCGCAAAGCGCAGCCCTATGACGTCTACGACAAGATGGAATTCGACATTCCCGTCGGCAAGCACAGCGACTGTTACGATCGCTATCTGGTGCGCGTCCAGGAATTGCGGCAAAGCATTCGCATCATTATACAGTGCCTGGACCAGATGCCCTCCGGCGCGTATCGAACGACTGATGGTAAGGTGTCGCCGCCGCGTCGCGCTGACATGAAGCATTCGATGGAATCGCTTATCCATCACTTCAAACTCTATACCGAGGGCTATCACGTGCCAGCCGGAGAGACCTACACGGCGGTCGAGGCGCCAAAGGGCGAGTTCGGCGTCTATCTGGTATCCGACGGTACCAACAAGCCATATCGATGCAAGATCCGCGCACCGGGCTTTGCATTTTTGCAAGGTATCGATTTCATGTCGCGAGGTCACATGTTGGCCGACATCGTGGCCAATATCGGGTCATTGGACATCGTTTTCGGCGAGATTGATCGATGAGCGCAGATGTCGCTTCGGGTGATGGGGAAGTCTTCGTCTTCAACGACGAATCCTTGGCTCGTGCGAAACAGGAAATCGCTAAGTATCCACAAGGCCGGCAGGCCAGTGCCGTGATGCCGTTGCTCGACATTGCTCAACGGCAGAATGGCGGTTGGCTGTCGCGGGCGGCGATTGAATGCGTGGCTGCCATGCTCGATATGCCGGAGATGCGCGTGTTTGAAGTGGCTTCTTTCTACACCATGTACAATTTGAAGCCTGTCGGCCGGCATCATGTCCAAGTTTGTACGAATCTGCCGTGTTGGTTGCGCGGCAGCGACGGTGTGGCTCAAGCCTGCCGGCAAACCCTTAGCGTTGATTTCGGCGAAACCACGGGCGACGGGTTGTTCACGCTGAGCGAGGTCGAATGCCTGGGAGCTTGCGTGAATGCGCCGATGATGCAGATCGGCGACGACTACTATGAAGATTTAGACCCTGGCACGGCGCAGGCGATCCTGAAAACGCTGCAGAGAGGCGAAACGCCGAAAGCTGGCTCCCAATCGGGTCGCCGGAGCTGCGAACCGGCCGGTGGATTGACGTCGTTGACCGGACAGCCTGTCGGTAGCGGCGGGGGAGACGACTGATGCTCGCCGACAAGGACCGGATTTTTACTAACATATACGGCTTGCTCGACCCCGGTTTGAAGGGTGCGCAGGCGCGTGGCGATTGGGATGGTACGAAGAACTTGTTGGCCTTGGGCCGCGATAAAATCATCGAGGAGATGAAGGCGTCCGGTCTACGTGGCCGTGGCGGTGCCGGTTTTCCCACCGGCCTCAAGTGGTCGTTCATGCCAAAGGAAGTCGGCGCTCGGCCGCACTACCTTGTGATCAATGCCGACGAGGGCGAACCCGGTACGTGCAAGGATCGGGAGATTTTGCGCCATGAACCCCACAAGTTGATCGAAGGCTGCGTCATTGCCGGGTTCGCCATGGGTTCCCATGCCGCCTATATCTATGTGCGGGGTGAGTTCTATCGCGAGACGCAGGCGTTGCAACGTGCGGTCGACGAAGCTTATGTGGCCGGTCTTCTTGGAAAGGACGCCTGCGGGTCGGGTTGGGCGTTCGACGTGTACGTTCATCGCGGCGCCGGTGCCTACATTTGCGGCGAAGAGACGGCGCTGATCGAAAGCCTGGAAGGTAAGAAGGGTCAGCCCCGCCTGAAACCTCCGTTTCCGGCTGGTTCTGGATTGTACGGTTGTCCCACTACGGTCAACAACGTCGAGTCCGTCGCTGTCGCTCCGACCATTCT
>CANITX010000171.1 GCA_947470575.1 Rhodospirillales bacterium | reverse complement strand
CTGTCGTCGAAGCGGCGCATATCGACCAGCCAGTCGACGGGCTCGCCCTTCCCACCCAGAGCAAGCGCACCATCGGGCTCGCGGGTGACGGCCACCACGCCGCGGTAGAGATCGGGCGCCGTGCGCCGATTGACGGCGACCTCCGCCTCGCAGGCGACTCGCCGGCGTTCGGGCGTCGAGAAATCCAGGTAGGGGAAGCGCACGGAGCGCTTCAGCTTCACCACCCGGTCGCCGGCGAGGAACAGTTCGGAAATGTGGGTGGTGATGCGACGGACTGGGACACCCCCGGCAGGCTGATGCAAAACATCAGGACGAGTCAGAAAAGCTATGATGTAACTCTGATCTTCGACGATCACGGGTCCGACCTGTCCGTTCTGGTGTTGGCCCTCCGCAAGCACGCCGGCCACGGGCGAAGCCCACGGCACGCTATACCCATCATCGGACCATGTTTTAAAAATACGCCCCAAGCGGCAATCGGACCTTGATTCACGTCACGATGCGATACCCTCATCGAAGGCCGTCGAGCGGCCGGCCGCGGCGTCAGAACTTTAAGGTAGTGCGCAAGCCGATGACAAAGGCATCGTCAATCGACCGGGTACCGCTGCGATCCTTGGGATTGGCGATATTGCTGCCCGGATGGATGACGTACTGGAAATCTGGCTGGAGCGTCCAATAGGGCTTAAGTTGGGCGACGTAGGTCAGTTCGACGACGGCTTCATAGTCGCGGACGGGACTAGCGATGGCATTGAACCGGCGGGCGTCTTCGTCCAGATTGCTGGCATCACCACTGCTCCGGGCATAGGCCACGGCCAAACCCAGCACGTCGTCGTCACGCCCCGGCAACAGGCCTTTGTAGCCGGCCCCGCCATCGACATAGAACTCGATCAGGTTGCGATCCGCGGGCGAGCCGCCGGCCCGCAGGAACAGATTGATGCCCTGATCCCCATCGCCGGCTTCCCGCCACACCATTTGGTCGGCGACGCCATAAATGCCGTAGTCGTGGCGACGGTTGCGCGCCGTGCCGCTGGAGGCCGGATCAGCCAACGACAGCCCGCCGGTATCGAAGCGCTGATCGGCGAAGTCGCCGGAATGATACCAGGCGCCCAGCTTGAGCACGCCGGGCAGCCCCACCGCCGCGGCGCCCGGGTTTAGCGCATATTGCACCTCGCTCAGGTAAAAGGCGCCGCCGTCCAAGCTGAACGTGGCACCGTGACGATTGCGCAGCTGCGCCGGAGCGCCGCCCAAGCCGGCTGGATCGCCAGAAAATACCGCCGCCAGGACCGCGATGTTATCGCTCGGAGATACCTGCACGCGGACGCCGGGCGCCGCCAGGGGAAAGGCCGGACCGCCGGACAGCAGGTTGGCCGACACGACAGCCGCCCAGCCGAAGGTGCCGTTCATGAAATTGGCGGCGGTCGGGCTGAGCAAAAATTCGTCATCGGCCGCCAACTGGCCCAGCCGGACCGACAGGGCCGCGTCGAACAGCTCCTGCTGCAGCCACAGAGTGAACAGGCGGGTAGTATGCGTCGCCTCGATGTTGCTGACGCCGAGCAGGTTGCCAAGCTCGGAACCGGTCACCCCGCGGCCGTGGAGATTGTAGCCGCCGGCGTGGAAGGCCCCGCCTGTCCAACCGGCAATTTTTTCGAGATCGGCATCGACGGTCAGCTCGATCCGGCCTTCCGCCAGGGGACCCCGGTTGATACCGCCCGACAGATTGTCCTGCACCTCGCCGATATAGTTGAGGCCGATGGAAATACCGGCATCCGACAGGCGGGTCCGGCTGCCGCCCAAGTCGCCCAACAAGGTTATCGCCGCCCAATCCGGTCGCTCGTCATCACCGGCCGGCAGGTCGTCGCCGCGCCCCGATATGGGCCAAGCCGCAAATACCACCAACGCGAGAACTGTGGCAAACCGTCCGCCCCTGGCAAGACAGCTTTCCCAACCCATCGCCATATTCACCCCCCCTGCTGGCAGACCCGCAGATACATCCGTCGGAGCTTCTTGGACATGGCGACAGGTGGATTCGCGAAAGCAAAACAGTGACACCATTGCAGCTTGTCGCCAAGATATTCGTTAATGGCTTTTTCAACCCCCGGGCTACCCGTCGCCGGGCGGGAGCGACGCTCTCCAGCCACCGACGATCACCAGGTCATATCAATTATTTCAATTTATTAAAATGTTTTCCTATTGTTATACCTGAATAATATCAAATGAACCTCGGCGGCGGCTCCTCTTCGCCGGCCGGGTCCTGGTGGACCAGCACTTCGGCGTTGGGATAGGCGGCCTGGACCGCATACATCACCTTGTCGCCCAGCGCATGGGCTTCGCGCAGCGGCTTGTCCCCATCCATCTCCAGATGCAGTTGGACGAACACCTGGGTGCCCGAGGAGCGGGTGCGGATGTCGTGGACCGCATCGACCCCGGCGTGGTCGATGGCGATCTTACGGATACGCTGGCGATCGGCATCCGGCAGCTCCCGGTCCATCAGCACGTCGAGGGAGTTGCCGACGATCTGCCAGGCGCTTTGCGCGATAATGACGGCCACAACGAGCGCGAACAGCGGATCGGCCCAGGCCCAACCGAAACGGCCGGACAAGAACAGGCCGGCCAGCACGCTGCCGTTCAGCAACAGATCCGAACGATAGTGCAGAGCATCGGCACTAATTGCAACAGATCCAGTATGTTTAATAACATATCTCTGAAATAAGATGAGTGCTCCAGTGAGCGCCAAAGCGCCAAGAACGACGATCATGCCGGCGTCGCTGTCCTCGACGGGATGGGGCACCAGGAAGCGTCGGCCGGCCTCCAACGTCAGGAAAACCACCGAACCGGCGATGAAGATCGCCTGACCGAGCCCGGCGAGCGCTTCGGCCTTGCCGTGGCCAAAGCGATGTTCCCGGTCGGCGGGCTGTACGGCATGATGCACGGCATAAAGGGTAATGAGGGATGCCCCCATATCGAGCAGGGAATCGATCAGGGACGACATCAGGCTGACAGAGTCCGTCTGCAGCCAGGCCCACAGCTTGGCCGCCACAAGGACGACGGCCACCGTGGTCGAGGCATAGGTGGCAAAGCGCATCAGACGCGCCATCCGTGCCGGCGTCAGCCGGTGGCGGCGCGGCCCACCGGCCGCCTCTCCTTTCGCCATACTATCGGTCATTTCCGGCCACCCGAATCCCTCATCCCCGCGCTTGGCGGCAAGGCTAGCGCATCTTTCAACGTGAAAGTGAAAGTGAGACGCAGACGAAACTGCCGCCTGCCCCCGGGATGGGTTTCAACCCATCCCAAGCCGCCGGCTCCGGGTCTGCCAGGCGGGCTTCACCCCCCCCCCTACGCGCGGCGAGCGTTATGGAAACAGCTTTTGTTCGGTCCAGACGTCGCCATCGCGGGTATAGACGCTACGGTCGTGCAGACGGAATCGGTGGCTGGTCCAAAATTCGATATGGGCCGGCACCAGACGGAAGCCCGACCAGTATTCCGGGCGCGGCACGGCGCCAATATTGAATTTCAGCGCGTATTCGGCGACCCGGCGTTCCAGTTCGAACCGCCCTGCCATCGGCCGCGATTGGCGCGACGCCCAGGCGCCGATCTGCGAGTCGCGCGGCCGGGAAGCGAAATAGGCGTCGGCTTCGGCCAGGGTCACCGGTTCGAGCGCGCCTTCGACGCGCACCTGGCGGCGCAGGGATTTCCAGTGAAACAGCAAGGCCGCCTTGGGGTTGGCGGCGATATCGCGGCCCTTGCGGCTTTCCAGGTTTGTGTAGAAGACGAAGCCGCGTTCGTCGGCGTCTTTGAGCAGCACCATGCGCAGGGACGGCGTGCCGTCGGGCATCGCCGTCGCCAAGGCCATGGCTTCGGGATCGTTCGGCTCCTGGGTTTCGGCCTCGACCAGCCATTCCCGGAAACGTTCGACGAGATCGCGTGTTGTGATGGAGATCAAAGCGGACATTGATTATATTCATACAGTAGTTATCTAAAATACCGGCAGCGGCCTTCGCCAGCTACGGACGCCGGAGCGACACGCTGCCAAGGAACAGTCGGCGTTCGGCTTTTGTCAAGGAAAGCGGACTCTCGGGCTCCCATTTCGAAGGAATCGATACCATGAAGACAACTCGCATTGCAGCCCTGCTCGCCGCCACCCTGGCGGTTAGCAGTTGCGCCGATACCGGCCCAAAGCAGACCGGTGGCACGCTGATCGGCGCCGGCCTGGGCGGATTGGCCGGCTCGCAGCTTGGCGGCGGCAAAGGCGCCTTGGCGATGACAGCCCTTGGCGTGCTGGGTGGCGCCTTCCTCGGCAGCGAGGTCGGCAAATCCCTGGACCGCGCCGACCGGACTTATATGGCCAACAACGCACAGTCGACCCTGGAGCGGGCGCCGGTCGGACAAACCAGTTCGTGGCGCAATCCGGATTCGGGCAATTCCGGCACCATCACGCCGACCCGCACCTATCAGGCCGAAAATCGCCCCTGCCGCGAGTACCAGGAGACCATCATGGTCGGCGGCCGCGAGGAAACGGCCATCGGACGCGCCTGCCGCAACGCCGACGGCACCTGGCAGATCGTCCAATAATGGCCGACGGCGCCGGTCCGCACGCCCGACGCCCGGCGCCCGGGATTTGCCGATGAGGGACCCCTATACGGTCCTGGGCGTGCCGCGCGACGCCGGCAAGGATCTGATCAAGCAGGCCTATCGCAAGCTGGCGCGCGCCCTGCATCCCGACCGCGATCCGGGCAATGCGGCCGCCGAAGACCGTTTCAAGGAAGTGACGGTCGCCTACGACATCCTGTCGGACGCCAAGAAGCGGGCCCGCTACGACCGCGGCGAGATCGACGCCGGGGGGAGCGAAATCCGTCGCCCACGGCCTGCCAGGGGCGAAAAGATGGCCGATGGCGAGAAAGCCGAGGGGGGGGGCCACCCGCGCCCGCCACCCCTTCGAGCGTTTCTTCCGCCAGCGCGCCGGCGGGCTCAAGGGCGCCGACGTCACCTATAACGTGACCATCAATGCCGAGGCGGCGGCCAAGGGCTCCGTCGAGCGCATCGCCATGACCAACGGCAAGCATCTGGACGTCAAGATTCCGCCCGGCACCGAAAACGGCCAGGTACTGCGCCTGAAGGGCCAGGGCCTGCCAGGTATGGGCGGCGGCGAGGCGGGCGCCGCCCATGTCGAAATCCGCGTGCGTCCGGCGGCGACACCCCCGCCGAACGGTTTTCGCCAGGAGGGCTTTGATCTGCACGCCGACGTACCTATCTCCTTGCCCGAAGCGGTGCTGGGCGGAAAGATCGAGGTCGACACCACCGACGGGCCGGTCACGGTCACCGTGCCGGAAGGGGCCAATACGGGAACCGTGCTGCGCTTGAAGGGCAAAGGCGCCCACCGCCCCGACAAGTCGCGCGGCGACCATCTGGTTCGCCTGACCGTGATGCTGCCCGCCCAGCCCGACAAGGAGCTGGTCGGCTTCGTCCGCCGATGGGCCGAGCGCAACGCCTACGAGGTGCGGCGCAAGAAAACCCGGGTATGACGCCCCCCGGGACGAATGCGGACGGAAACGAGAGCGGAAAACAAGGCGCCGGGATATGACGATGGACGATCCGTATAAGACTCTAGGCGTCGCCAAAGGCGCCACGGCCGACGAGATCAAGAAGAAATACCGCAAGCTGGCGCGCGAACTGCACCCCGACCTGCATCCCGGCGACAAGAAGGCCGAGGCGCGGTTCAAGGACGTTTCCGCCGCCTATGGCCTTTTGTCGGACAAGGACAAGCGCGCTGCCTTCGACCGCGGCGAGATCGATGCCGCCGGCCAGCCACGCCAGGAGCGGACCTTCTATCGCAGCCATGCCGATGGCGCCCAGGGCGCCAAGTATCACCCGGGGGGCGATCCGTTCGAGGGCCTATCGGAAGACGACCTGTTCGCCAATCTGTTCCGCCGGGCCGGCGGCGGACAACCCGGCGGCATGAAATTCCGCGGTGCCGACAACCACTATTCGCTAACCATCGATTTCATCGACGCGGTGAAGGGCGGCGTCAAGGAGCTGTCGCTGCCCGGCGGCAAGACGCTGCGGGTCACCATTCCCCCCGGCTGCGAGGACGGCCAGACACTGCGCCTCAAGGGCCAGGGCATGCCCGGCGCCGGCGGCGGCCCTCCCGGCGACGCCGCCATCGAACTCACCGTCCGCCCGCATCCGCAGTTCAGCCGCAAAGGCGACGACATCCATATCGAACTGCCGGTGACATTGCCCGAGGCGGTGCTGGGCGGCCGTGTCGAGGTGCCGACCGTCGACGGACCGGTGACCATGACCGTGCCGAAGGGCGCCAACAGCGGCACGGTGCTGCGCCTGCGCGAAAAGGGCGTACCGCGCGCCGGCAAGCCGGCGGACGGAGGTCGCGGCGATCAATACGTGACGCTGAAAGTGATGCTGCCGGCCAAGCCCGATCCGGCGCTGGAGGAGGCCGTCGCCGCCTGGGCCACGGCGCATCCCTATGAGGTGCGCGGCAAGCAACGGGCGCCATCGTGATGCGCATCGACGACGTTATCGCCCGCTGCCGCGTTTCCACCATGGAGCTGACCGCCTGGATCGACGAAAGCTGGGTGCGGCCTATCGAGACCGACGGCGGCTATCGTTTCGACGAGGCCGACGTGGCACGCATCGAGCTGATCTGCGACCTGCGCGAGACGATGGCCATCGACGACGAGGCGATGCCCTTGGTGCTCTCGCTGCTCGACCAGTTGTATTCGGCACGCCGCCTGCTGGCCGGCGTCACTGCCGCGCTCGACGACCTGCCGGCGCCGTTGCGCGAAGAAGTACGGCGGTATTTGGGCGAGGGGCCGGCGTAGCGGTTACGGGCGGATTTGAAACCCGCCCCGACGGTTGGGATGTGGGCCGGGGTCGTATGCTGGCCGGCTCATACGGCTCCAACCCGGCGACCTCAAATCTTTCAACAACTGCCGTTCCTCTTTGCTCAATTTGCCTCGACTTAGGACGGCTCACATTGAATTTAAAATATTAAAATAGAGCCTGAAGTTATACCTAAAATAACTTTAAATGAACAGGACTGTGAAATGAGGTTTTTTAAAATT
>CANITX010000170.1 GCA_947470575.1 Rhodospirillales bacterium | reverse complement strand
CGGCGGCCGCGGATCGGGATAGGGCTTCACGTGCAACCGGCGCCATTGGGCCAGTTCGTACATCTTCAGCTTCATCTTGAAGCCAACAGCCGTGTAATACTGATAGACGGCTTCCATCAGTTCTTCGGCCTTGTCGTATACCGCCATGCGGCCCTGCAACTCGATCTCGGTGTCGACCTTGACGCCGGCGGCCTTGGCTTCGGCTAAAAGCTGCTTGGCTTTCGCGGGATCGTACGGCCAGGGCTTCTTGTCGATCTCGAAGTTGTGGCCCTTGACGTTCGGACCCCACGCCTGGGTCGCCGGGATCGAGCCGCGGGCGAAGAAATTTTCGATCAGCGCCTTGCGGTCGATGGCGTAGTTCAGCGCCTGGCGTACCCGCTTGTCGTCGAGCGGCGGTTGCGTCATGTCGATACGCAGCCAAGTCGACTCCGAGTTGGGATAGGGAACGTCCGTCTTTGTGTTGTTGGCATCATTGGCCGCGATATTCGGCGCGATGTCCGCTTCGCCGACTTGCACCATGGCGGCACGAACCGGCGATTCCTTGCGGATGATAAATCTGGCGACATCGACGTCGAGCTTCTTCGCCTTGTTCCAGTAATTCGGGTTCTTCTTGATGTCGATTTCCTGCTGCTGGACCCACTTATCGAACATGTACGGCCCGGTACCGATGGCATTCAGCTGCAATTTGTCCGATGGCGTGTTCGGCGATGGAATGCCAAGGCCGGTTAGATAGACCAGAACCAGCGGCCAGGGCTTCTCGGTGGAAAAGTCGACCGTGTAGTCGTCGACTTTCGTCCCCGTGACCTTCTCGGTGCTGAAGTACTTGCTCTTGACCATACACATGAACTTGACGCTGTAGACGCGATCGAGCGCCTTGAGCACCACGTCGGCATCCAGCTTGGCGCCGTCGTGGAAGGTCACGCCCTGGCGGATCTTAAAACGCCAGGTCAGGGGATTCACCTGCTCCCAGCCAGTCGCCAGCAGCGGCTCGATATCGCCGTTCGGCCGCAATTCGGCCAGGGTCTCGACCACGTTCTGATGGATGACCCGCCCGGTGAACGACGACGACGCCGAGCATGGGTCCAGATCGTCGGGCTCTTCGCCGACGACGATATTGACGGTCTTGTTGGCCTGCGCGTGAGCCGTGGCGGCTGACAACAGGCCGAAACCGAGCACGGCCGCGGCAGCGGCGGTCGCCCGGTATCCGGAAAACCTTCGTAGCATGTGCAATACACCTCCCAGATGGTTCAGCCAACGAATGGCGCGACATACGTCGCGTGCATCACCGGCTTTCGAGTGAGATAGCCAACCTACATAGCCAATTCAGGGTCTTGATCTGCCCTGCAAAGACGTTCCTCGATGTGGCGTTCTATGCCATAGAATTACCTGCCGAAATCGGCGTCATTTAGGGGCTTTTACGAGCTGGAAGTCAAGTTTGGGCCGCCCGCGCCGGGCAACAAGCAATAGGGTCTTTGTGACCGCGGTCACAGTGATCGATGCCCGAGCCATCGGACAATTGACGGTCAGCTTTGCCGGAACTGTGCTATAATGTTATGGGGCCGCCGAACTCTGACGTAGATTGAGACAGGCGGGGGTAGGGTGGGATGGCAGTCGTCCGGATAATCGGTGGCGACCCGCAAGCCGTTCGCGAAACAGGGACCGATTCGGCGGGTACGGTGCAGCTGGCGCCGGGCCAGCGGGTCGAATTGGTCGGCGTCGATCCGGGTGCCGTACACGCCCGCGTTGTCGGCGACGACCTGCGTCTCGATCCTAGTGACGGCACGTCGGTAACGCTTGAGGATTTCGTCCTCTATTTGCGTCGAGCGGACACCCATGTGTCGCTGTCGCTGTCGCTGGGCGATGGCGCTACGGCCGGTGTCATCGACAGTCTCGATTCGTTGGCATCCTTCCAAGGCCCGCCGGATGCTGGCTTGCCCCTGCTAGCAGCCTTCGACACGGCTGCCGGTGGCGCCGATCGGGGCGAGCCTGCCGGCCATGTGGAAACGTTACGGGGCGCCGTGGTTGCGGTGCATTCCGATGGCGGCCGGGTGACCCTGGCCGTCGGCGATGCCGTATTCCAAGGCGACGTGCTGCAGACCGGACCGGGTGCCGCCGTCGGCGTCCTGCTGGTGGATGAAACGACCTTCTCGATGTCCGAGAACGGCAGCATCGTGCTCGATGAAATGATCTACGACCCCGGCGCCGGTTCGGGCTCGCTTGCGCTGTCGCTGGTTCAAGGTGTCTTCACCTTCGTCAGCGGGCAAGTGGCCAAAACGGATCCCGACGCCATGGTGTTGTCGACGCCCATTGCCACCATCGGTATCCGCGGCACCCAGGTTGGGGTCGATTTTGCCGACGCCGAGACCCTGACGGTCGTCAACATGGAGGAAGCCGACGGCTTCGTGGGTGAGGTTCTGATCACCACCGAGGCCGGCACCGGCGTCATCAACCGGGCTTACCAGTCGGCATCCGTCAGCAGTTCCCGTGACGATCCTTCGGTCTTCACGATGCTCGATGCGAGCGCCGTGGTCGAACGTTTCCAAAGCTCGCTTCGCCATCTGCCGAACATCTCCGGCAAAGCCAACAATTATGGCCAGGGCGACGATACCGCCAGCCTCGAAAATTTCCAGACGGCGGCCGGCGGCAACGGGCCGTCGGGGAGCGGCGGTACCGGATCGGACGGGGCTGTCGTGCTTGGCGTCATCGCCGGCAATGACGTTAACGTGGACGTTCTGCCACCGCCACCGGCTACCCCGCCGGGCGCCGATCTGCAGCCACCCGATGCGGGTAAAAACCTCAACCGCTCGCCTTTCGCTTTCAATGGCACGGCGCAGGGGATCGAGGACAATCGGATCAGCGGCGTTTTACGCGCCGTCGATCCCGACGGCGACGTGCTGACCTTTTCCGCCAGCGGCGCCCCGACGGGCGGCAGCATCGTCGTCAACGCGACCGGCGGGTTCGTCTATACGCCGACGCCGAACTTTTCCGGCATCGTCGAGTTTCAGTTTCTGGTCGAAGACGGCCGCGGCGGCAGCGCGATCGGCACCGTTTCACTGGAAATCGCTGCTGTTGCCGATGCCCCTATCGTCCAGGCGAACGACGTCGAGGTGATCGAAGACAACCTGCTCGGCATTCCCATTGCGATAACGTTGACCGATACGGACGGTTCCGAGGCCATTACGGCCGTGGAGTTGAGCAATATCCAGCCTGGTAAGACTCTTTCATGGCTGGGCGGGGCCCCCGTGCTGATCGGTGCCGCCGGCACCTTCACCCTGACCGGAACGGGCCCCGGTGGTCAATTCACCGAAGCGGACCTGGCGGCGCTCGCCGATGGCAGCGGCTTGCTGTTCACGCCGCCTCTCGACAGCAACGCCGACGTCAATCTGACCGTTCATGCCGTCTCGTCGGAGGTCAACGTCATCGGCGTGCCGATCGCCGTTGCCGATGCGCCGACGGACAACAATTCCGACCTTGTGGTCGATGCCGAAGCCGGCAATCCGGTCGTCTCCGTTGCTGCCGCGGAAATCGCCGAAGACGCTACGTTGACACCGCAGATCACCGTGTCCTTTACCGACCGCGACGACCCTGGCGAGTCGCAGGTCCTGGAAATCGATATTCCGGCTGGTTGGTCGGTGGCCAACGCCAATGGTTGGACGAACGCCGGAAGCGGAGTCTTCACCAAGGACGTCACTGCAAACGTCGATGCGGTAGCCAACGGCTCGCCTTTTTCGGTCGACGGCCCTGTTCTGCGTCCGCCGCTGCATGACGATCGCGACCTGGACGCCGATAACGCCGCCAACCCGCCTGCCCTCCAGGTTCGCGCCATTTCCACCCAGTTTCCGGTCGATAGCGAAGGCAACAACCTTGGCCCTAACGTCAAGACCTCCGTTGCCAGCACCCAGATCATCGTCGATGCCGAAGCGGGAGCGCCCAGCGTCTCCATCGCCGATGCCACCGTCGTCGAAGATGGCGTCCTGACACCCCAGATTACGGCGACCTTCGCCGATGCCCTCGACCCCAGCGAAGTCCATATTCTGGAGATCGACATTCCCTCTGGGTGGGCCGTGGTGAACGCCAACGGTTGGACGGACGCCGGCGGCGGATTTTTCAGGCGCGACGTGTCGGCTCAGGCGGATGGCGCCGGCGACGGCGTCGCCTTTGTCGTGTCCGGTCCCCAGTTGCGCCCGCCGCTCAACGACGACGGCGACCTCGACAGCGCCGGTAGCAACCTTCCCGGCCTGTCGGTGCGCGCCTTCGCCAGCCAGACACCGGACGATCTGGAAGGGTCGGGAGCAGCGCCCAATATTCGGGAGCAGCGCCCAATATAAAGACCGCCAGCGATACGGCGCGCATTGTCGTCGATGCGGCAGCCGGCACTGCGACGGTCAGCGTCGCGCCAGCCGAAATCGTCGAGGATGCGACGGTCGCGCCGCAGATCACGGCGTCCTTCACCGATGTCGCCGATGCCAGCGAGGTGCAGACGCTGGAGATCGATATTCCAGCGGGCTGGACCGTAGTCAATGCCAACGGTTGGACGCCGGTCGGTAGCCTGCTGCGCCTCGATGTGTCGGTAAACGCCGATACGGCCGGCGACGGCGTTGCCTTCAATATAACGGGTCCGCAACTCCGCCCGCCCGCCGATGTCGATGCCGACCTGAATAACCTCACCGTCCGCGCCATCGCGCGCCAGACGCCCGATGACTTGGAAGGTCCGGTTACCAACGTCAATACGGCGACCAGTCTGTCGACCGTCGTCATCGATGCCGAAGCGGGTAGTGTGTCCGTATCCGTTGCAGATGCCGGAATCGTCGAAGACGGTCTGCTGACGCCGCAGATCACCGCGTCGTTTTCCGACGTCAACGACCCGCAGGAAGTTCACTCCCTGCAGATCGATATTCCGTCCGGTTGGACCGTGGCAAATGCCAACGGCTGGTCCAATGCCGGCGGCGGTGTCCTCACCAAAAATGTCACGGGTGCCGCAGCCTCGGCCGGCGACAATGTGCCTTTCCTGACGCAGGGGCCGATTCTGCGTCCACCGCTGCACCGCGATGCCGATCTGCCGGTGTTGAACGTGCGCGCCGTGTCCTTGGAAACGCCGGCCGACAGCGAAGGCGCGAATGTCGCACTAAACCTGAAGCAGGCAGCCGATACGGCGTCGGTGAGCATCGATGCCGAAGCCGGTACGCCGGTGCTGTCGGTGGCCGATGCCCAGATCGTCGAAGATGGCGTTTTGACGCCGCAGATTTCCGTATCCTTCGCGCATGCGCTCGACACAGGCGAAACCCACAGGTTGGAGATCGACGCGCCGGCGGGCTGGACGCTCGACAACCTCAACGGTTGGACCGACCTGGGCAGCGGCGTCTTCTCACGCGACGTTTCAGCCTTGGCCGATGCAGCTGGCGACGGGGTTACCTTCGTTGTTGCCGGACCGGCGTTCAGACCGCCGTTGAATGGCGACGCAGATATTCTCGCCTTGGCTGTCCGTGCCTTTGTCGTCGACGTTCCCGAGGACGGCGAAGGCGCCGGTACGGCGCTCAACGCCAAGAGCGTCGCCGATACGGCGGTCGTCATCGTCGATGCTGCGGCTGGCGGTTCGACAGTCGCCGTCGCCGATGCCGAAATTCTCGAGGACAGCACGGTAACGCCGTAGATTACGGCAGCCTTCGGCGACATCGCCGACGTTCATGAAACACAGACATTGGAGATCGATATTCCCGCCGGGTGGTCGGTCATTTCCGCCAATGGCTGGATCGATGCCGGCGGCGGTGTCTTGCGGCTCGATGTCTCGGCGCTCGCCGATACGGCCGGCGAAGGCGTGCCCTTCGTTGTCGGCGGCCCCTCGTTGCAGGCGGCCCCCGATGACGATAACGATGTCGCTTTGACGGTGCGCGCCATTGCGACGCAGGTCCCCGTCGATGGCGAGGGTACCAATACGGCAGCCAACGTCAACACGGCCAGCGACACGGCGACGATCGTCGTCGAAGCTGTTGCCGGCATACCGACGGTCTCGCTGGCTGCCGCTCCCATCGACGAAGACTCGCCGCTGACGCCGGTTCTCACCGTCTCCTTCACCGAGGTTGCCGATCCGGACGAGGTGCAATCGGTCGAGATCGACATTCCCGCGGGCTGGACGGTGGTCGATGCCAACGGCTGGACCGACTCCGGCGGTGGCATCTACGTCCGCGACGTTTCCGATTTGGCCGACACGGCGGGTGCGGGCAACGACTTCGACGTCGACGGGCCGATCCTCCGTCCGCCGCTGAACGACAGCACGGACCTTGCCGCCCTGACCGTGCGGGCAATAACCGTGCAGACCCAGCTTGACGGCGAAGGCGCGGATACGGCCCCCAACAGCAACACCGCGACAGCCAATGCGGCGGTGACGGTCAATCCGGTGGTCGACGCCGTCTTCACGGCGGGCTCGGACACCATCGATCTGCGAGAAGCTGCAGGATTCTTCAACAGCCCTGGTGCCAACAATCCCTTCGTCGAGGACGGTAACTTCCTTGACGCGTCAGGCGGCGCCGATTCGGTGCAACTGCCTGACGCTACCGATGCCCTGTTCGCCGCTCAGTATGCCGGCAATTTCTTCCTCGGCGGCGCGGGCAACGACATTCTCACCGGCGGTACCGGCGACGACTCTATCGATGCCGGCGATGACGACGACACGCTGAACGGTGGGGCCGGCGCCGATACCCTGAACGGCGGGGCTGGCAACGACCTCATCGTTTATGCAGCGGGTGACGGTGACGATACGGTGGATGGCGGCAGCGAGGCCGACGTCCTGCATATCGATGGCGCCAACACCGCCGGCACGCTGGCCTTGACCGGCGATGGCAGTGCCACGGCGCAGCTCGATGTCGATAGCAACACCATCTCCCTGATTGGTATCGAAACGTTGGAATTTCATGGTGGCGGCGAAGCCGACAGCTTCACCGTCGGTGGCGACCTGACGGCGACGGCGGTGAACGACATCTTGTTCTTCGGCGACGCCGGTGCCGACGAACTCGACGCGTCGGGCCTGGAGGCCCCCATCGGCATCGCCGCCGACGGGGGCGCCGGCAACGACATCCTGGCCGGCGGCGCCG
>CANITX010000169.1 GCA_947470575.1 Rhodospirillales bacterium | reverse complement strand
TTTTCGCCATGAAGGCGCACGGTTCGCAATTGCGTGCTTCTGGCGACCCGTATTTTTCGCATCCCCTCGAAGTTGCCGGCATCCTGACCGAATACCGGTTGGACACGGCTTCGATCATCACGGCGCTGCTGCACGATACCATCGAGGATACCTCGGCGAGCCTCGATGACATCCGCACTCATTTCGGCGAAGAAGTGGCGCGTCTGGTCGACGGGGTCACCAAGCTGTCGCGGATCGAGCTGAGCTCGGAACATACCAAGCAGGCGGAAAATTTCCGTAAATTGGTCCTCGCCATGTCCGAGGATATCCGGGTCCTGGTCGTCAAACTGGCCGACCGGCTGCACAACATGCGCACACTGCACCATGTCGCCAGCGCCGAGGCGCGCCGGCGAATCGCGCTCGAAACCATGGAAATCTACGCGCCGCTGGCCGAACGCATCGGCATGCAGCAATTGAAGGACGAACTCGAAGACCTGGCCTTTGCCCAGATCAATCCGGATGCGCGCGACTCGATCATGGCGCGGCTCAGCTTTCTGCGCTCGCAGGGAACCGATCTGGTCGGCCGGGTCATCGCCGAGCTTGGCAAGACCCTGACCAAGGGGTCCGTGTCCGCCAAAGTGACGGGCCGGGAGAAATCGCCCTATTCGATCTGGCGCAAAATGCAGCGCAAAAACGTGGGTTTCGAGTTGCTTGCCGACATCATGGCGTTTCGCGTCCTGGTCGAAACGGTCGACGACTGCTATCGGGCGCTTGGCGTCATTCACAGCGCCTACCCGGTCGTGCCGGGGCGTTTCAAGGACTACATCAGCACACCCAAGCCGAACGGTTATCGTTCGCTGCATACGGGGGTGATCGGGCCGGAACGCAGCCGCATCGAGATTCAGATTCGCACGCGTCAGTTTCATGAGATCGCCGAAAACGGCGTTGCCGCACATTGGCAGTTCAAGCAGGGCGCCGAGAAGACCGACGGACGGCAGTATCGTTGGCTGCGCGAGCTTCTGGAAATCCTGGAACAGGCGTCCGGGCCCGAGGAATTCCTGGAACACACCAAGCTGGCGATGTTCCAGGATCAGGTGTTCTGCTTTACGCCGAAGGGCGACCTGATCAATTTGCCGGCCGGCGCGACGCCGGTGGATTTCGCCTATGCGGTCCATTCCGAGGTCGGCGACACCTGTGTCGGCGTGAAAATCAACGGGCGAATCATGCCGTTGCGGACCGCATTGCAGAACGGCGACCAGGTGGAGATCATCACCTCCAGGGCGCAGACCCCCTCGCCGGTATGGGAACGTTTTGCCGTCACCGCTCGGGCGCGGGCGCGCATCCGGCGCTTCATCCGCGTCAAGCAGCGCGACGAATATGTCGAGCTCGGCCGGGCTATTTTGGAAAAGGTATTTGCCGAAGCCGGGCTCGATTTGACGACCAAGGGCCTTAAGGGCGTGCTGAAGGTCTTCAAGTTGGATGCCGTTGACGACATCTACGCCAAAGTGGGCGAGGCCAATCTGACGGCGCGTCACGTCCTGGAAAAGATGTATCCGGCCTTTCGCGGTGGGGAGGCCGAGAGCGCCCCGAAGGTTGTGCCCTTGTCCCGGGCCAAAGGCGTTCCGAAAGGGGAGGAAAACGGCAGGATTTCCATTAAGGGGCTCATTCCCGGCGTGGCGGTCCACTACGCCGGATGTTGCCATCCGCTGCCGGGGGATCGAATCGTCGGCATCATCACCACGGGACGCGGCGTTACCATCCATACCATCGACTGCGAAAGTCTGAGCACGTTTAATGACCAGCCGGAACGGTGGCTGGACCTGAGTTGGGAAGGCCGCAGCAGTGGCAGCGAACAACATGTCGGACGAATCAACGTGACTGTGCTGAATGCGCCGGGGAGCCTTGGCAACCTATCGACGATCATCGCCAAGAACGGCGGCAATATCAGCAACCTTAAAATCACCAACCGGTCCCAAGACTTCTTCGATATGAGGATCGACATCGATGTGCGCGATCTAAAGCACCTGACCGATGTCATCGCCGCCTTGCGTGCTGCATCGGTGGTCAATGCCGTCGACCGGGCGCGCGGCTGATCCGACGGTACGGCAAACCATTTCCGAATAGCTCGAAGGGAACGTCCCCATGAGCCGCCACCTGCGGTTGGGCATCAACATCGATCACGTGGCCACGGTTCGCAACGCACGCGGCGGTTCGTATCCCGATCCTGTGCGCGCGGCACTGCTGGCCAGCCAATCGGGAGCGGACGGCATTACCGCCCACCTGCGCGAAGACCGTCGCCACATTCGCGACAACGACATCGCCCGCCTTTGCGCCAGTCTAGAAATACCGTTGAACCTGGAGATGGCGGCGACGGACGAGATGCTTAAAATTGCCCTGCGTCATCGACCGCATGCCGTTTGCATCGTGCCCGAACGGCGCGAGGAGCAGACCACCGAGGGTGGTCTCGACGCCATCGGCAGCCATAATCACCTGGCACCCTTCGTGCGGGAGCTGTCGCGCGCCGGCATCCGGGTTTCCTTGTTTATCGAACCCGAAACGCACCAGTTGGACGCCGCCATATCGCTAGGCGTGCCGGTGGTAGAACTGCACACGGGATCCTATTGCGACGCCAGCGGCAGCGAGCGGGAAGTCCAGTTAGCCAAGATCGTCAGCGCAGCAGCACATGCCGAAAAAGCAGGTTTGGAATGCCATGCCGGCCATGGGCTTGCCTTCGATACGGTGGGGCCGATCGCGGCGATTCCCAACATCGCCGAACTGAATATCGGCCACTTCCTGATCGGCGAGGCGATATTCCGCGGTTTGGAAAGCGCCATCCGGCACATGCGGTCGTTGATGGACGGTGCGCGGGCTTCCGCTTTGGGCCCGGCCGTAAGGGGCGAGCGGCAATGATCATCGGCGTCGGAACGGACCTACTCGATATCCGGCGGCTGGAGAAGACACTCGAACGCTTCGGCGAGCGGTTCACGGAGCGCATCTATACGGAGGCGGAGCGCCAGCGTGCTGGCCGTCGGTCGCGCCCGGCGAACATGCTGGCCATGTGCTATGCCGCTAAGGAGGCTTGCGCCAAAGCCTTGGGGACGGGGTTTCGCCAGGGTGTCTTCTGGCGCGATATGGGTGTGGTGCATTTGCCGTCCGGCAAACCGACCATGGTGCTGACCGGGGGCGCCCTGAAGCGGCTGAACGACTTGACTCCGGAGGGTATGGCAGCCGAGGTGGCGGTGTCGTTGACCGACGAGCATCCAATGGCTCAGGCCGTGGTCATCATTTCGGCGGTTGCATCGACGCGATGAGGGACGACTTGACAGAGTTGGCGCCGACTGGCTTTATCGCCCCAATACCCATCGACCTTTGCGAAATAATTTCAATAAAATCATTCGTATGAAAAGACTTCCTCATGTCTGATAAGAAGTCTGGTGGGACCTGGGAGGTCGTTAAGACGCTTCTCTACGCCGGCTTGATCGCCATAAGTGTCCGAGTTGTGGCCTACGAGCCGTTCAACATTCCCTCCGGTTCGATGATTCCGACGTTGCTGATCGGCGACTTCCTGTTCGTTTCCAAATATGCTTATGGCTATAGCCGGCATTCGCTGCCGTGGAGCGTGCCGCTGTTTTCCGGGCGCATCTTGTTTCACGAACCCGAGCGCGGCGACGTGATCGTCTTCAAGCTGCCGTCCGACGGACGGACGGACTACATCAAACGTCTGATCGGCCTGCCGGGGGATCAGATTCAAGTGCAGGGTGGCATCCTGCATATCAACGGCGTTGCCGTGAAGCGTCAGAGAATCGGCGATTTCCTTTCGCATAACGGCGGCAACGTTCGTGGCGTCGCGCAGTATATCGAAACCCTTCCCAACGGCCGCCAGCACCGGATCATGGAGGAACGCGGCGACAACTGGCCTTCCGACAACACGGAGGTGTTTACGGTACCGCCCGGCCACTACTTCATGATGGGCGACAACCGCGACAATTCGAACGACAGCCGCATGGACGTCGGCTTCGTGCCGGCGGAAAACCTCGTGGGGCGTGCCGAATTGCTGTTTTTCTCCATCGATGAGTCCGTCTGGAAGTTTTGGCTATGGCCGACATCGATCCGCTTCGGGCGGCTATTCGGTGCCATCGAGTAACCGGATGGGCGCCGATTCCGACGAATCGGCCCGGAGGGCGCTGGAAACGGCGCTGGGGCACCGGTTCGCCGATCCTCGCCTGCTTGCCACGGCGCTGATCCATCGCAGCGCCCTATCCGCCCAAGGGCAATCCAACGAGCGGCTGGAATTCCTGGGCGACCGGGTGCTCGGCCTTGTGGTTGCCGATCTGCTTTGCCGCCGCTTTCCCGACGAGGACGAGGGGCACCTTGCCCGGCGGTTTTCCGTATTGGTCGGCCGCGACGCCTTGTTTCGGATCGCCGTTGGGCTGGGCCTCGGTTCTTATTTGACGCTATCGCCCGGTGAGATCGACGGCGGAGGGCGGGACAATTCCACCCTGCTGGCCGATGCCTGCGAAGCAGTGATCGCCGCCATGTATTTGGATGGTGGACTGGATGCAGCGGCGCGTTTTATCGAAGCGCAATGGACTCCATTATTGGCCGAAGATATCGAACCGCCCAAGGACCCGAAAACCGCCTTGCAGGAGTGGGCCCAGGCGCGTGGCCTGCCGTTGCCGGAATATTGCGAGATCGGGCGGACGGGGCCGCCGCATGCACCGGTCTTCACCATCGAGGTCAGCATTGCCGGGCAGCCCTCGACCAGAGCCGATGGCGCGTCGAAGCGGCTTGCCGAACGCAACGCAGCGGTGGGCATGCTGGCACGCGTCTTATCGCCGGGAAAACCTATGTCATGAGCGAAGAAACAACCACCCGCTGCGGCTTTATCGCGATTCTCGGCGCGCCCAACGTCGGCAAGTCGACATTGATCAACCGCCTGGTCGGCTCCAAGGTTTCCATCGTCTCGCCGAAGGTACAGACGACGCGCACACGGGTGCTGGGCATTGTCATCCGGGGCGACGCGCAAATCGTCTTCATCGATACGCCGGGCATTTTCGCACCGAAACGCCGGTTGGATCGGGCCATGGTCGGGGCGGCCTGGGGTGGCGCCAAGGATGCCGATGCGGTGCTGTTGCTCATCGACGCGCAGCGCGGCATCGACGATGACAGCCGGCGCATCCTCGACCGCCTCAAGGAGTCGCGCCGGCGGGCGATGGTGGCAATCAACAAGATCGATCTGGTGGCGAAACCGTCGCTGTTGACCCTGGCGGCGCAATTGGACGCGGAAGGTTTGTTCCAATCGATCCATATGATCTCGGCCGAGACCGGGGACGGGGTCGATGACCTGTTGACCGCGCTGACCGCCGGGATCATGCCGGGGCCCTGGATGTTTCCCGAAGACCAGATATCGGACATGCCACAACGGTTGTTGGCCGCCGAGATCACTCGCGAGAAGCTCTACCTGCAACTGCAGCAGGAGTTGCCCTATGCGGCGACGGTGGTGACCGAGAATTGGGAAGAAAGGGCCGACGGCAGCGCCGCCATCCAGCAGATCATCTATGTGCGGCGCACCTCGCAGCGGGCTATCGTGCTGGGTAAGGGCGGCAGCCGCATCAAGGCCATCGGTGCGGCCGCCCGCAAGGAACTGGAAGACCTATTGGAGCGGCGGATTCATTTGTTCCTGTTCGTCAAGGTGCGCGACAAATGGGACGAGGACAGAACGCACTACCAGGACTGGGGACTAGATTTCGACGCGCCGTAAGTGTAGATTCACGAAAACGTGAACACGTGCCCGCGGATGAATGAAATAGTCCTGAAAAAAATCGATTCACGTCTGGCCGTCGGCATCCACATCATCGCCGGGCACATCATTTCCACCGGGACGCCTTTGCCCGAGGCCTGGATTCTGGACGCCGGTTGCGGCCGGGGATCGTATACCCAAGCGCTGGTCAAAATGGTCGGCCATGTGGACGCCATCGAGGCCGATGCCAGCCTGTTGGCGGAAGCGCGGGGAGATCTGGCGCGCTACGAAAGGGCGGGGCGACTGTCGCTGCACGAAGGCAATCCCGTCGAACTGCCTTTCGAGGAGGGCCAGTTCGGCGCGGTAGTCGTTAATCAGGTGCTGTGTCACCTGGAGAACGGTGTCGCCGGCCACCCCATGCATCGCCGGGCACTTGCCGAATATTTCCGGGTCCTGCGACCGGGTGGGGTCGTCATCGTCAACGTCAGTACCCATCGGCAACTGCGCGAAGGGTTCTGGTTCCATCCGTTCATTCCCGGCGCCGTCGAAGTCGCCACGCGCAAAAGCATGTCGGCCTCGGCGCTGGAATCCCTGTTGGCCGATATCGGCTACGAGTTCGATGGGCGGACGGTGCCGCTCGATCTTACCTTGCGCGAGGACGGCTATCGGGAGGCCGCCAGCGTGCTCGATCCGGTGGCGCGGCGCGGCGCGTCCATCTGGCGCTTTGCCACAGAGGCGGAGACCCACGACGCCGTGCGGACGGTGCAAACCCTGGAAGAAGAGGGGCGCCTCGCCGATTTCATCGCCGAGCGCGAACGAGCCCGTCGGCAGGTCGGCCAGTTCACCTTCTTCGTCGGCCGCAAACCCGCCTAACCACCCCGTTTCCGGCGATCGAGGGCCCAGGCGACGGTAGCGCGCGCCAGCGCTTCGGTGGCATCGACGCAGCTTTCGCGCAGGAGCGCATCGCCGGCCGGAAAGGCTATCGGCACTTCCGTACAGGCAAGAATGACCCGGTCGGCGCCCGCCGCCAGGAGGGCTTCGATGGCCGGGCGGAACAGGGCCTCAGCCTCGGCCAGACGGTTGGCTTTCACCTTGGCGATGCCGGGCACGGTCCAGCGGTCGAGGTCGCCGTCGCCGGGCACGGCGGAAGCGTAACCGCGAGCCCGCAAGCGATCCTGGAACATGCCGGCCTCCAGCGTCGCCTTGGTGGCGATCAGGCCGACGGTGCGGTCCCGCGGCAGGCCGCCATCGACCAAGGCATCGGCGGCAGCTTCGACGATGTGCAGGAACGGCACGGCGGCGTCGGCCACGAGGTCGTCGTACCAGAAGTGCGCTGTGTTGCAGGGCATGACGATGATCTTTGCCCCGGC
>CANITX010000168.1 GCA_947470575.1 Rhodospirillales bacterium | reverse complement strand
GGTCGAGCGGCTTCACGGAATGCGGTTCGACACGCGCAGGGCAGCAAAGGACGAGGTGATGGACTGGCTTCAGTTCTACAATCATCGCCGCCTTCATTCGACGCTGGGATATCTCAGCCCCATGAACTTCGAGAAGGCTCGCGCAAATAAAAGAAAGAGCCTTGGCGAGGAAGAAAGCAAGGTCGCATAATCAACCAGCCAAGGGAGACGTCATACCCGGGCAAGTTCACATTCCATCGCACTATATAGCATGCACGCTACTTGAAATACCCAAGGTCTGGTTGCTTTCTAGCGTTCGCGGAATGCCTCGTCGCGCAGGCTGAGCACGGGCTTGATCAGATAGTCCATAACCGTCTTGGTGCCGGTATGGACCTCGACCGTGGCTTGCATGCCGGGCGTGATGGGCAGGGTTCCTTCTTTCACGCCCAGATAGGTCTTGTCGGTCTGCACCACGACCTTGAAATAGGTATTGCCACTTTCGTCGGTGTTCGAATCGGAACCGACCAGGATGACTTCCCCTTTCAATCCACCGTATCGGGAGAAGTCATAGGTCGAGATCTTGGCTATCGCCCTCTGGCCGACCGTTACATAGCCCCGGTCGACCGGGCTCAACTTGGCGTCGATGACCAAACGGTCGCCGGTGGGCACGATTTCCATGATGGCCTCGCCCGGTTTGACCACGCCGCCGATGGTGTTGTAGCGCATGTTCTTGACCACGCCCTCGATCGGACTTTTGACTTCCGAACGCAGCTTCTGCCCCGTCGCTTCCGACAGCAGTTCTTTGATCCGGCCGATGGCTTCTTCGGCTTTGGTCAATTCCTGTTGCGCTTCGCGACGAAAACGAATTTGCGCCTCAGCCAGCCGCTGTTTGGCCTCGGTGATGCCGGCACGGGCGCGGGGGATGGATGCGTCGAGCGTTTCCAATTGGCCGCGCTGATTCTCCAACTCGGCCTGCAGCGACAAATGTTCCAGTTCGGGAACCAATTTTTGGCTGAGCAGCGAACTTACCAGTTCATAGCGCTTTTCCGTCGTCTTGATGTTGTTGGCCAACGCCCGCCGCTGCGCGCTCAGTTCGTTAACTTCCAATTCTTTTTGCCGGGCCTGCTCCTGCAGTACGCCAAACGTCGATTCCAGTTCCTGCATGCGGGTCAGGTTGGTGCGCCGTTCGGCGTTGGCCGAAGCGGGTCGACGGGCTGCCACATCGGCTGGAAAAACCGGCGGCTTACCGCCCTCGGCCTCCGCTTCGAGCCGGGCCTTCTGCAACATCTGCGCGTCGAGGCGTATCTGCAGTTCCTCGCGGTTCACGCCGGAAACGGCAAGGTTCAATTGAACCAGCGGCTGGCCCTCGGTGACGACGTCGCCTTCGCGGACGAAGATGCTTTCGACGATGCCACCTTCCAGGTGCTGGATGACCTTTACTTTTCCCTGCGGTACCACCTCGCCATTGGCGATGGCGACTTCGCCCAAATTGGCGAAATTGGCCCAGACGATCAAGCCGATGACCAGGGCGATGATCGACCAAGCCAACAGCCGCCAGGTCGGCACGGGATGGCTGCTTACCAATCGGTCGAGGCGTGTCATGCGTTAAGCTTCGCGATGCGTTCGGCGGCGCTGGGTTCAGGCTCGCGATTGGCGGCTGGCCTGGCCGGAGACGGGGCCTGCAGCTTTACCAGACCCGTCGGCGTGAGCTGGTCGAGCGACACCACGCCCGAACTGGCCATGGATGTGCGCAATCCGGGGCCACCGATGGCGGCGGCGTGGCCGGAGCCGCCCCGCGGCGATGCCCGCGACGTTGCCGCATCGGCACCTTGTGGTGCCGGCGTGTCCGAATTAGCGACCGCTTGTCGGCCGTCTCTGTCCTTAGCCTGTACGGCCACGTCGGAAGCAACCCCGACCGGATGGACGGGCGGTTCGCCGTCGCGTGGCGCGGGTGACGGAGGTGAGGCAGCCGGCTGGGGTCCTGCCGGGCGACCGGGCGTACCGAACAGCCGTGGCAGGATTTCCTTGGCGGGACCGGCCAGCGCCACCTTGCCGCGATCGAGCGCCACGAGATGTTCGCAGGCGGCAAGCAGGATGGGCGAATGGGTGACGATAATGACGGTCCGTTCCTTACCGATCTCTTGCAATGTCTTGCGCAACTCGAGTTCGGCTTGAAGGTCCAGACTGCTCGACGGTTCGTCCAAAAGCACGATGGGGGGTTCGCCGATCAAGGCGCGGGCGATGGCAATGCGCTGACGTTGTCCTCCCGACAGGCGCCGGCCGGCTTCACCGATCTCGGCGCCGTAACCGTCCGGCAGATCGATGATAAAGTGGTGCACGCCGGCCGCCGTTGCCGCTTTGATGATCTCTTCGTCCGTGGCTTCCGGACGGCGATAGATGATGTTGTCGCGCACCGTTCCGGCAAACAGCACTGATTCCTGCGGCAGGTAGCCGATCCAGCTGGCCATTTCCGAACGGCTGAACTGGGCGATGTCGGCGCCGTCGAGCAGAACGCGCCCGACGAGAGGACGATACAGCCCCTGGATGATCTTGAGCAGCGTGGTCTTGCCGCAGCCGTTGCGACCGACCATGGCATGCACCCCGCCATGCGGAATGGTGATGCTGATCTGGTCCAATACCGGCGCCATTTTTGGGCTGTAGCTATAGCTAACGTCTTCGATGCGCAGTTCGCCGCGCGGCTTATCCAGTTTGACGTCGCTTTGTTGCCGCTCGCCTTCGGTGGCAAAGACCTGTCCCAGGCGTTCCACCGACTGGCGGAAGGATGCATAGGTCCGCCATTGGCCGACCAATTGGTTCATCGGACCCAGGATGCGCCCGCTCAGCATGTTCGACGCGATCAGGGCGCCGATGGTCAACACGCCATTGATGATTTCCATGGCGCCGACACTGGTCATGGCGACGGTCGTGACCATGGTCATCGTCGAACCGAGGTTCGAATAGGTGTCGGACCGGCCGCTACGGTGAACGGCATTTTCGATGTTGTCGGCGTGCTTTTCCTCCCACAGGGGGCGCATCGCCTTGTCCAGGGCCAAAGCCTTGATGGTGGTGCGGCCGGAAATCATCTCGGCGATCATGCCGTCGCGCGACATGGTCGTTTGGCGTTCTTCCCGGTTGGCGCTGGCCATGACGCTGCCGGACCGCCACGCCATCAACATGAAAATGGGAACGATGACGATCAGAACGATGAAAATGGGTTGGGCGATGATCCAGATGAGGCCGAGAAACAGCACGACGAACGGCAGATCGACCATCAGGATCGCCAAGGCGCCGGAAAGCGTGTTGCGCACCACGTCGACATCGCGGAACAATGATTGCCAATGGGCCGCCGGTATGGCTTCCAAATTCTGCAGGGGCAGGGCCATCATGCGGTCATACAGCTTACGGCCGACTTCCACGTCGGCGCGTAGAGCCACGGTCTGCATGATGCGCGAACGCGACTGACGCAGGATGTAATCGAACACCAGGATCAGCGCCACGCCGATGACCAAGCCGGCCAAGGTGCTGATGCCGGCGTGATAAACCACGCGGTTGTACACCTGCATGACAAAGATCGGCACGGCGAGAGCCAACATGTTGATGACGAAGGACATCGCCATCACTTCATGGAATATCGGCATCAGCGGCCGGATGAACGGCCACAACCAGCCCCGGGTCGATTCCTCGCCTGGTTCCATAAGCCTCGCCAAGTCCCGGACTGTTAACATCACGTCGCAGCGTTAATTATAGGTCCGCCGGCAATTCTATACCAGCGCCGGTAACGCGGAAGATACGGGAAGTTTTGACCTTTTTCCCAGGGACGGGTGTACTGGTTGCCGTATACGCGACCGGAAGGTAGCCGCTGGGGTAAACAGCGGTGCTCCTTTGGAACCACGCGCCGCCGCGCCCGTTGCGGTGGCGGAGGGCTGAAATCAAGCCATGATCGGTCGGTTGTTCAAACGCAAAAGCAAGGTCGGCACCCAGCCTCAGCGCGGGGCTCGCAGAACCTGGCCGCGCCGTCATTTTGGCGTCGACCGGATCATTGGGTTGAGTTTGGTCGGCTTGTTCGTTTGGCTGTCGTTCTGGAATGTTTACGGCGGTGACAAAGTAGGCCACTGAAGCGGCGACATTTTGCGGCTGCGGCGGATTAAAATCCGGCCAGCGGTAGAGCTTTCTCTTGTCAAGTTGACGAGATGAAGCCTTTCATATCCGTGGCAAATGCCAAGGCGCTGCCCTTTCCCGACAAATCGTTCGATTTGGTCATCAGCATCAATACTCTGCACAATTTGCCGTTGGCGGATTGCAAGCAGGCCTTCCGCGAAATTGAGCGCGTCTCCGCGAAGCACGCCTTCGTGATGAACGATGCTTGGCGCAACGAGCGCGAAAAGGAATCCATGCTCAAGTGGAACCTGACGGCACTGACCTATATGCATGTCGATGAATGGAAGCGTCTTTTTGCCGAGGTCGGTTACACCGGCGATTATTGGTGGTTCATCGCCGAAAGCGCATGAGGGCGAATGTGGAAAGCAACACCACCAGGCCCCGCATCGGTCCCCGCGAAACGGTGTATGAAAACCGCTATCAGAAGATATTTCGCGTTCGGCTGGATTTCGAGCAAGCCGCCAAGGAACTTTACGTCACCGACTACGGTCAGCGTGCTGCCGTGGTCGTGGAGGGCGAAAAGGGCATCCTGTTGACCCGGCAATACCGTTACCTGATCGACCGGGTGTCGTGGGAAATTCCGGGCGGGCGAATCGAGGACGGCGAGACCGTCGAGGCCGGAGCCATCCGCGAATGTCAGGAAGAAACCGGTGTCTGCTGCCGCGTGTTGCACCCCTTGCTGATGTTTCATCCCGGTCTCGACACTCTGCACAACCCGACCCATCTCTTTCATACCACCGACTTCGACATCGTTGCCGGCCATCGGATGTCGCCCCTGGAAACGCTCGAAGTCGTCTGGATACCCTTGCCCACATGCCAGGAGATGATGTTCGACGGACGCATCGTCGACAGCCTCTCGCTGATCGCCTTGATGTCGTACATGTTGCGCGAGAGAGGAAAGTAACCGGCCATGTCCGATACCACGCTTGCCGCCGTGCTTTACGCCTTGAACCAACCGCTCCGCTTGGCGGAGCTAGCCATCCCGCCATTGCAGCCTGGGCAAGTGCTGGTCGACATCGCCTACAGCGGTGTGTGCCAAAGCCAGCTTAATGAAATCCGCGGACGCAAGGGCCCCGACCGCTTTCTGCCCCATACGCTGGGCCACGAGGGCTCCGGCACGGTCGTCGACATCGGCGGCGGCGTTACCAAGGTCCGCCCGGGCGAAAAGGTCGTCCTCACCTGGATCAAGGGCAGCGGCGCGGATGTGCCGGGCACTGTATATCAAGGTGCTGGCGGCCCGGTGAATTCCGGGGCCATCAGTACCTTCATGCGGCGCACGGTGACGTCGGAGAACCGCGTGACGCGGTTGCCCGACGGTATGCCGCTGCGCGAAGCAGCCCTGCTTGGTTGCGCCATCCCGACCGGCGCCGGCATCGTGTTCAACAGCCTAAAGGTGAAGCCGGGTGACAGCTTGGTGATCTTCGGCGCCGGCGGTGTCGGCCTGTCGGCCCTCATCGCTGCTGCCTCGGCCGGTGCCAACCCGCTGATCGTCGTCGATATCGTCGCGGAAAAGCTCGCAAAAGCGCGCTCCCTCGGCGCAACCCATGCCATCGACGGTCGGACGACGGATGCGATCTTGGCCGTGCGCGATCTCACCGGGGGACGCGGTGCCGACTACGCCATCGAGGCCAGCGGCCATCCGGCAGCGATGGAAGCAGCATTCGAAGCGGTCCGTGCCGGTGGCGGCTCGTGTGTGATTGCTGGAAATGCCGCACACGGCAAAACCATCAGCCTGAACCCTTTCAGCCTCATTTCCGGCAAGCGCATTGCCGGGTCGTGGGGTGGCGAATGCCGGCCGGACGAGGATATTCCACGTTACGCCGCCCTGTTCGGCGCCGGCCGTTTCCCGCTGAGCGAACTGATCACCGCGGAATACGCGCTGGCCGACATCAACCAAGCCTTCGACGATCTCGAGGGCGGTCGGGTGGCGCGGGCGTTGGTTGCTCTATGACCATCGGAAAAGCCGGACAGGTGGCGCCTGTGAACTTTCCTCGGCAGGGAATCTACGGCAGGATGTGCACGCATTTCAGGGGCGATTCGTGACCTTTCCCAGTGTCAAATACGCAAGTCCGGGGGCCTATTTCGCGGCATATGCTGCGGAACTGAGTCGCGCGGCATCCGCCATGGACGCGGCGGCACTGGACCGTGCCGCCGCCCTCTTGCGCACCACCATCGGCGCTCAGCGGACGATATACAGTTGCGGCAACGGCGGTTCCTGCGCCATCTCCAATCACCTGCTGTGCGATTTTGCGAAAGGCATTCAGACCGATACGAGCTTCCGGCCACGCATAGCCAGCCTGAGTGCCAACACGGAACTGATCACGGCCATCGCCAACGATATTCGCTTCGACGAAATCTTCGTCTATCAGCTCCGCACCCTGGCCGAACCCGGCGATGTCTTGATCACCATTTCGTCCTCCGGCGATTCGGAAAATATCGTGCGCGCCATCGATTGGGCCCGGGCCAACAAGGTTCACACCATCGCCTTTACCGGCTTCGGTGGGGGTCGGAGCGCCAAACTCGCCGACGTCAATGTGCATGTACCGAGCGACAATTATGGCGTCATCGAAGACTTGCATCAGTCGATCATGCACGTGCTGGCCCAAGCGTTGCGCATGGAGGGCATGTCCAGCGAACGCATTGCCGAGGTCAAATTCTGAAGCGCAACCGGGGGTGGGGCAGGCCACCCAGCCTGTGGCAGGCTTTACCGTCTGTTAACGGCGTCTTGCCTACCATCGTCGACCTCGGAGCTCCGACATGAGTACCTCTCCCAGATTGTGCAACGTTCTGGTGACCGGCGGCGCCGGTTATGTCGGGACCCTATTGACACCGCAGCTTCTGGCCGCTGGCCATAACGTCACCGTCTACTGATCTGCCCCCTTTAGAGCGGTCCAAAAGTTAACTTAGACTGGACCCTGAAGGAGACGGAACATGGGCAAGAAGCACGGGCCTGAAGAAGTTATCGGCAAGCTGCGCGAGGCGGAGATCGTATTGGCGCAAGGCG
>CANITX010000167.1 GCA_947470575.1 Rhodospirillales bacterium | reverse complement strand
TGTCGCCTTCATCGGCGTTACAGACGATGTATTTCACCGGGCCCTCGGCGGCGGCGACCGTACGCCACTTGATGCCGGTGGGGAACCCGGCGCCGCCACGACCGCGCAGGCCGGAGGCAACGACCTCCTCGACGGTGGCTTTGGGGCCGATGGCGAAGGCTCGGCGCAGGCCGGCAAGTCCGCCATGAGTGGCATAGTCGGTCAGCGACAGGGGATCGGCGATGCCGCAACGGGCGAAAGTCACGCGCCGCTGCCGGGCGAGAAAGGGCATAGCCTCGACCAAGCCCAGGCATTTCGGGTGAGCGGCGCCATCCAACATGCCGGCATCGAGCAGGCCGGCAACATCGCTGGCGGCTACCGAGCCGTAACCGATACGGCCCCGGGGCGTATCCACCTCGATCACCGGCTCCAGCCAAAACAGACCGCGCGAGCCGTTGCGCACGATTTCGACATCCAGGTGGCGTTCGGCGGCGGCGGCGCGCATCGCCAGCGTCACATCGTGGGCGCCGACGGAAAGGGCAGCGGCATCGCGGGGAATGAACAGACGGACGGTCATTGCCTTAGCTCCGCACGAGGCCGAGCGCGCGTGTCGCATCGACGCGGCCGTAGAGCTTGCCGTCAATGAAAGCAGCCGGCGACAAGGCACAGTTGCCAAGGCAGTAGACCGCCTCCACCGTCACCCGACCGTCCGCCGTCGTACCGCCGCAGGAAATGCCGAGTGCCTTTTCCAGCGCCGCAACCACAGCCTCGCTGCCCATCGCCTGACAGGCCTCGGCGCGACAGACCCGGATGACATGGCGGCCCGCCGGCTCATGGCGGAAATCGTGATAGAAGGAGATGACGCCGTGAACCTCGGCGCGCGAGAGATTGAGCACCTCGGCGACGACCGGAATTGCGCGTTCGTCGACGTAACCGAACTGCTCGTTCAGGGCATGTAGTATTGGCAACAGCGGGCCCGCCACGTCCTTCAAACCCGCGGCGATTCCGCGCGCGCTATCCTCGTCCCACGCCTTTGCGGGGGACTTGCGACCCAGGTCGGGCATCCGGTGGCCACTCCTTCAACGCTACGACGGCGTGAGTGTCGTCTATCTTTTGTTCGGCATCAAATCAGTTTTTTCGATTTTATGATCGATTAACTCGATCAAATGGCGAGTGCCGCCAAGGTACGGCCCATATCCGCCTCCCGCGCCGCCGCTTCGATGGCGCGGGCTAGAGGCGGCAAAGGCTCCTGATCGCGGACGACGAGACCAACCGTATGGGTGCGTACCGGCTCAACCAACGGCAGGGCGAGCATGCCCGGCGGCGTGCCGAAGACCCACAGAAAGTTGTGCGGCAAGACGCTCGACCATTCGCCCGTTCGGATATGCGAACAGAGAGTCATCACAGAGTTGGTTTCCGCCTGGACGCGCGGGGCGCGTCCGACCTCGCGGAAAATGCCGTCGATGATGCGCCGGTTCTGCATGTCGGGCGTCAGCAGGCTGAGCGGCATTTCCGCCGCCTCGTGCCAAGTCACGCGATCGCGCCCGGCGAAAGGCCCGTCGGCGAAGGTGAGCAGGATATAGCGTTCGTCGTATAGCGGTACGGTACGCACCCCATGCAGTGGCTCATTGTCCAGATAGGTGACGCCACCATCGAAACGGAACTCGTCGAGAGCCTGCTGAATCTCATCCGAAGTGCGGGTCAGAACCTTCAATGTCACGTCCGGGTGGCGGCGGTTGAAAGGCGTGGTCAGCAGCGCGATGGTCGGCAGCGCCGTCGGGATTACCCCGAGCGTCAGCTCGCCGCGCAACCGGTCGCGCAGCAAAGCGACCTCTTGGTCCAAGGCTTCGCGCTCGGCCAAAATGCGCCGTGCCCAGGTCAACAGCGTTTGGCCTTCGGCCGTCAGGTTGCGAAATCGCCGGTCGCGCTCGATGAGGGGCGCGCCGATTTCCGCCTCGAGTTGGCCGATGGCCGCCGACAGAGTGGACTGGGTGACGTTGACGGTCGCCGCGGCGCGGCCAAAGTGGCGCTCGCGGGCCAGGGCGACGAAGTACTGGAGATGGCGTAGCTGCATGGCGCCATAATAAGCAACAGCGGGCGGCAGCAACAGGTCAGCCGGAAAAGGCCCTGTCAGGCCGCCACGGTCCTTCGACCGCACAGGCTTCGTCAAAGCCGGGCCAGGGCGGCATGGTGACACCGACTACGGTAAGTGGCACCTCGCCGTCGCAGCGGAATTGAAAATGCGTACCGACGGGGATCGACAGGGACAGGCCGGCACGCAACGTCTCGATGGACTCGTCCTTGCCTTGGCGGCGCCAAATGCGGCCCTGGCCCGACACCACGAACCACAGTTCTTCCACCGTGCGATGGGCAACGGCGGCAGCGATCCGGCCAGGAGCCGGAGTGAAGTGCGCCATGCTGCCCCGGTCGGTTGCTGCCAACAACCTGACATCCGACCCATCCGGGGCGACGACATCGGTATCGGCCGCCAGAAAGCGGGTGGTTGGCGGCAGGAGCGGCAGCGTCATGACGCGGCGCCCGCCGGCACCGAGACGAGCTTGGCCTGCTGCTTCAGCCTTTGCTCGCGGATGACCACATACGTCACGGACGCGAAGATCAACAAGCCGCCGATCCAGGTTTCGATTTCCGGTATTTCGCCGAAAACGAAGAAACCGATCAAGGCGGCCCAGACCAGCTTGGTGAACTGCGCCGGCGTCACCGCCGTCAGTTCCGCCTCGCGCAATGCCTGGGCCATGGTCACGTGATTGAGCGTCGCAAACAGGCCAATGCCACCTAAGTACGTCAGTTCAACGAGGTTGGGCATCGTCCAATAGAAGGACGCCGCAACCAGCGTCGCCGGGGTGGTCAGCAACGTCATCCACATGATTTGGGTAACCGAGGATTCCGTTTTGCCAATGGTGCGCGTGATGATCATGACGAAGGCAAAGATCGCCGCCGAGCCAAGCGTGATCCAGGCACCGACATCGTAGGTTCCGGCCCATGGCTGCAACACGATCAGAGCGCCCGTGAAGCCGACGCCGAGCGCGACGATGCGGCGGATGCGCATCTCCTCGCCCAGAATGACCACGGCCAGCACCGCGGCAAACAGCGGCGACGTGAATTGCAGGCTGGTGACCTTGGCCAACGGCGACAGGGCGAGGCCCAGGAACCCCAGCAACATGCTGCCCGATTGCAGAAAGCCGCGCGTCAGGTGCAGCTGCAGCTTGTTGGTCTTCATGACGCCGAAACCGTTCTTCAGGATGACCGGGCTGAGCAGCACCAACCCGAACAGACAACGGAAGAAGGCAACCTCGAAGGCGTGGATGTCGGTGGCGATATGGCGGATCAGCGCATTGCTGACGGCGCCGGTGAGCGTACTGAGCAGGACCATGATGCAACCGCGGACCACGGAAGGCGCCGCGTGCCAGGCCCAGCGAAGAGAAGCTAAGGGTACAGGCAATCGAAACTCCAGAAGGAAGTCTGGCCGGCATGATGGCCTGAAACCGCCCACGATCCAGCATGTATGCCTTCCGACGTACCGCCGAAGCGGATAGGACGCAAGTGTCGCGCGGGCTTCTTCAAGCCGGGGCTCCTCTGTAGGGTCGCGTGATCCCCGGTTTCTCCCGCCACAATAGGTCCTTCGTGATCCTTCCCGAGGGCGTTCCGTCCCTCATCGTGGTCATTGTCTTTGTTGTCGTCTATGCCGGCATCGCACTCAGCGGCTGGCCAATGCTGCGCATCGACCGCACCGGCGTGGCGATCACGCTCGGCGAACACGCCCGCACGGGCATACCTCTAACCATCGTCAGCATGGCCCTCGCCGCCGCCTGGCTGATCCTTGCCGGACGCTGAACAGCGAAATGACGACAAGCAGCACCGGGTGGGCTAAAACAATCCAAACGGCTGGCCAAAAGCCGTGAACCGGCCGCCACCGTCGCGCGTCAACAACCTCGGGAGATTGGGAAATGTCCGTTACCACGCAAGAATCCGTCGTCATGGGCAAGGGCGAATATCGCTACGAGATCACCAATGACTGGGCCAAGGTGCCGAAAGGCATGGAGTGGAAGGAAGTCGGCTCGGTCGCCGTCGATCATAAGGATCAGGTCTACGTCTTCTGCCGGGGTCCGCACCCGATGATGGTCTTCGACAAGGACGGTAATTTTTTGCGGTCCTGGGGTGAAGGCATCTTCCCGCGCGCCCATGGCGCCTTTTTCGCTCCCGACGAGACCCTTTGGCTGACCGACGACGGCGATCACACGGTCAAGCACTGCACGCTCGACGGCAAGGTGCTGATGACCATGGGCATCCCCGGCAAGCCGGCGCCCTACATGAGCCAGGAGCCGTTCAACCGTTGCACCCATACCGCCATGTCGCCGGAAGGCGATATCTACGTTTCCGACGGCTACGGCAACGCGCGCATCCACAAGTATTCGCCAAACGGCAAGCTCTTGTTCTCATGGGGCGAGCCCGGCACCGAGCCGGGCCAGTTCAACATCCCGCACAACATCTGCTGCGACGCCGACGGTTGGGTCTATGTCGCCGACCGGGAAAGCCACCGCGTCCAGATCTTCAACGGCAAGGGCAAGTACGAGACCCAGTGGAACAATCTGCACCGGCCGAGCGGCCTCTACATGCCGCCGGGCAAGTGCAAGGTCTGTTACATCGGCGAATGCGGCCCGACACAGAGCGTCAACCGCAAGTCGCCCAACCTCGGGCCGCGCGTCAGCATCGTCGACAACAAGGGCAATCTGCTGGCCCGCATCGGCGACATCAAGGGCGCCGGGGCGAAGCCGGGACAGTTTGTCTCGCCGCACGGCATGGCGGTCGATTCGCGGGGCGATGTCTACGTTGGCGAGGTCGGAGTCACCGGCTGGGGCAATCTGTTTCCCGGCGAACCGGTACCGCAGCCGCTCTGCACGCTGCGCAAGATGACGAAGGTCTGAGGCTGAGGCCAACGCTGGCCACACGGTCGGGCCAATGAGCAAGGGGCGGACAGACCGTCCGCCCCTTATTTCATCGCTGATGGCGTTAAGTGCCGGATGGCGCCGCGCGCGACCGCTTCTTCTTGCCGGCCGTGGCTTCGTCCTTGGACTTGGCTTTATCGATAGCATCCTTTTCGGCGGCCAGGCGATCTTCTTCCTCCTTGACCGATCGAAGCGCGCGAAGGCGCGCGATTTTCTCCGTCCGAAGGGAAGCGACTTCTTCGCTTGCCTTGCGCACCTGCTTTTCTCGCTTCGTGGCGTCAGCCCAACGCTGTTCCGCCTTCGATACGTGTCGGCTCATACTCTTATTCATACGAATAACCCGCTGTTTCGAGGGACGTGCTGAATAGGTTCGCCGTATCCCGCCCATAAGGCGCCGGCATGCCTAACGTGGCACGGATACCCGGCCTGTCGGCAGCTTACACATGCATGCGCATGCGAAGGCCATACCGAAAAAGGATATCTCGTCCCCGCTTGCGATATCCTAGGCGGACGGCAACCGACATTTCCGCCTTCTCAACCGGCTGCTGGGACGTCGAGATTGATTTTGCGCAGGCCGTACCGTTTAGCAACATAATGGATCGGGACGGCAAAGTCATCAACCAACGAGCATTCGATTTGACCCTGGCCTTGCCGGACAAAATTTCCCACATCTCTGAAAAATATACAGAATATGATAAAACAAAAAATAATAGATAATAATTTGATTTTTTATTTATATACATTGAAATTATTTACTTGATCGTTATATAGTAATTAAAGATATGACATGATTTATTTTTGGAATCAGGTCGCTTCCAAGAACCGTGGGGAATGGGAATGCTGGCGGCATAGCCCGGCCGGCCAGGAAACCGGTCCGCGCTTCGCTGCCCCCAGGCAGGCAAGCTGGAGAGTCCGGACAACCGTCGAGCAACCCCGTACGGCAACCGTGCATAAACTTCTTCAAGGGAAGGCGCCGACAATGAAGTCCTCTTCGAGCTTAAGCTCTCGCTGGCTCCGATTTCGCCCCACCAAGACAGCCTTGTTTTGGACGAATCTGGGTACCTTGGTGTTGACCATGGCGATCGGATTCACTGCCGGCGGCTGGATGACAGCCCGCGGCGCCGGGACCATGGCTTCGGACGCGGTCTATGAAGTCCGTTCGCATCTGGCTGCCAACCTTTGCGTCGAACGCTTTAGCGCCGCCGAAAATGCTGAAAGCGCGCTAGCGACGTTCAGGGCCACCGGGCCTTGGGAACAACGCGATGTGGTCCGTCATGGCGGGTGGACAAAGATCGGCGGCATCGGCGATGCCGGTGAAAACGCCATCTCGCTGTGCGCCGAACGGCTGCGGACATTGGAACTTACACAACCCGTGGCCGCCAAGTAGCCAGTCGTGTTTCCATAACCGGCTTCTGCCGCACGTGGCAAGAACCGGTCGGATAGACATCAGGTGCCTTCATGAGCGCGTTCGATTACGCAGCGCCCGCGGAACTGTATCTCGGCAACGGCCTTTCCCGCCATGCATACCTACAGTACCGCCGCTTCGCTTCGGCCGCACAGGCGATTCAATTTGTCGTCGAATCGAGCGGAAGAAGCGCGCTGACCGGCACCATCCTCGAGGTGAACGAGGAACGTTTCGACAAGAAGGATATCTTCCGGCTCTACACGGCACCTGGATATCCCCTTGAGCGCAAGGCGGACAGTGCCGCGACAGCGGCTCTGCCATAAATTGCTTGGGGCGGAGTCTGCGCCCTGCGGCCGTGCCTTCCGATCTCAAGTCTATCGAGGCGTCGCAACATCCACGGAGCGTTCCAAGACCACCCGCGTCCGTTTTGCTTCTATGCCTTGAAGACGGTCCGGGGCATACGAGCCCGCAGCAGCTTGATATGCCGCAGCCGCTTGACGGCATAGGCGCGCAATCGCGCCTCGCCGTTCCGCAGGGGAAGGGGGTCGCTCAGAATCTCTCGGCACTCCCGCTCGTGCACATCGAGCACATCGAGCACTGCTTCCGCATCGTTGACGACCATGCTTTCTTGCCGTTTGCCGGAAAGACCCATGAAAGACCTCTTAAAGGAAGCAGCGGTTCGGTTACAGAAGCCATACCACAAATACGGCCATGCAGGCAGCGATCAAGGCACCAAAGGCCACAGGAATGAGCGGCCTTTCACCAAAATGATTCAAGAATGACCTCCTGTTTCATTAT
>CANITX010000166.1 GCA_947470575.1 Rhodospirillales bacterium | reverse complement strand
GTGAGCGGCGCCCGCGCCACATGGTCGCCGCGCGCCTGGTGACGCCGGGCGTTGGCATCGAGGTTCACCTGTACGGCATCGAACAGTCCGGGATCGACGATCGCCGGATGCAGGCCAGGGTGCGTCTTGTCCTTGTGCACGATCTGCCCAAGGTAGGTCCGGTTGCGCAGAAGGTGGAACAGCGCACCGCGACTGAAGGCCTGGCCGCCGATCGTCCTGCCCGCCAGAGTAATCCGCTGCTTCGGCCGGATGCCGCGCTCCTCCAGCCAGCGCCGCAGCCGATGCACCGAGCCCAGCTCGAGATAGGCCGTGAATACGTCGCGCACGGCAATTGCCTCGGCGGCGTTGACGGCGAGCACGCGTAGCGGACCGATGGGGATGTCGTAGCCGAGCGGAACGTTGCCGCCCATCCACATGCCCTTCCGCTTGGAAGCGGCGATCTTGTCGCGGATGCGCTCGCCGGTGACCTCACGCTCGAACTGGGCGAAGGAGAGCAGCACGTTCAGCGTCAGCCGACCCATGCTCGAGGTGGTATTGAAAGCCTGGGTGACGCTAATGAAGCAGATCCCTTGTCGGTCGAACAACTCGACCATGCGGGCGAAGTCGGCCAGCGAGCGGGTCAGCCGGTCGATCTTATAGACGACGACCACGTCGACCCTGCCGGCGGCGATATCGGCGAGCAGACGGGTCAGCGCCGGGCGCTCCATCGAGCCGCCCGAGAAGCCGCCATCGTCGTAAGGAACATCGACCGCCCGCCAGCCTTCGCCCTTCTGACTCTTTACGTAGGCGGCACAGGCCTCCCGCTGGGCATCGATGCTGTTGAACGCCTGGTCGAGGCCTTCCTCGGAGCTCTTGCGGGTATAGAGGGCGCAGCGCTTCACTGCCTTCATGATGGCGCCCCGCGCAGCCCGAAGAAGCGGGGCCCGTTCCAGCGGCTGCCGGCAATGGCGGTGGCCGCCGCCGACAGGCTCGGATACAGCGTTCCCTGCCAGCGGAAGCCCTTGGCCTCGACCTCGACCTCGACGGTACGACCCTGCCACTCGCGGCGCAGGCGAGCGCCGACGCCCAGCGCCAGGCCCTCGGCCTCGAGCGCGCCGCGTCGCTTCAGCTGCCGGCGTGTGTCGCGATCGAGCCCGCCGACGGCCTCGGCCTGAAGACGCCAGGCGAGCATCAGTCGGAGCAGTTCCACCGAGCGCAACTCGGGTGGAATGCCATAGCGGACCCGCCACGCGACGCGCAGCCCCTCGAGGTCGAGGCCCGCCAGGGCCCCGACCTGCCGCACAACAGCCTCGCTCACCGTGCGCCACCGCGATAGCGGCGGATGCTGTCGACCTTCTCGGACGTGATCGCCAGCCCACGCCGCTTGAGCGATCCGGCCATGGCGCCGCGCACCGAATGCGCCTGCCAGCCCGTGGCAGCCATCATCTCGGCGATGCTGGCGCCTTCACGGCGGTTGAGCAGGGTGGCCAGACTGTCGAGCTTGCTCTCGGGTGGAACGGTCGGCGCCGGCGCCTTGCTACGGCTGCGGATCCTGGTCTTGCTGGTCATCTCGGTCTCCTCGCTGTGCAGCGGCAGGATGCCACCGCTACCGCGAAGAGCCCGACAGGGCCGGGCGTGGGGACACTGACGCTCCGTTGCGCCGGCAAGTCCAGTCCCACCGGTTATTCTTGTTGTTCCCCATATGTTCTATTATACTTTGCTAATGTTGACCGATTCGCTCCTCGCCTCCGACCGTCCCCTTGCGGTGACCTACCAACCCACCGGGACGCTGGTTCCGGACCCGCGCAATGCGCGCACCCATTCGAAGCGCCAGGTCGAACAGATCGTCGCCTCGATCCGCGCCTTCGGCTTCACCAATCCCATCCTGGTCGACCCTGAGCACCGGATCATCGCCGGCCACGGGCGACTGCTCGCCGCCAGGGCCGTGGCGCTGGCCGAGGTGCCGACCATCGTGCTCGCCGGCCTGAGCGAGGCGCAGAAGCGGGCGTTGCGCCTGGCCGACAACAAGATCGCCCTGGGTGCGGGCTGGGATGTCGACCTGCTTAAGCTCGAGCTTGCCGAGCTGGCCGTTCTCGACGTCGACCTGTCGGTCACCGGATTCTCGACGGGCGAGATCGACGTCGTGCTGAAGGGCTCGCCCGATCCCGACGACGAGGCGATCCCGGCCGTTCCGAAGACGCCGCGTACCCAGCCTGGAGACGTCTGGATCTTGGGAGATCATCGCGTCGGCTGTGGCGACGGTCGCGATCCGGCCTTCCTGCAGGCGGTGATCGGCGACGGCGCCAGGATCGATGCCGCCTTTCTCGACCCGCCCTACAACGTGCGCATCAATGGTCATGCCAATGCCCGCGGGCGGCATCGCGAGTTCGCCATGGCCTCGGGCGAGATGAGCGATGCGGCCTTCACGGTATTCCTGACCGACAGCCTGGGCGCCTGCGCAGCGGTCTCGCGCGACGGCGCGGTTCACTTTGTCTGCATGGACTGGCGCCATATGGAAGAGGTCAAGGTCGTCGGTAATGCGGTCTATGGCAGCCTTCTGAACCTCTGCGTCTGGAACAAGTCGAATGCCGGCATGGGCTCGCTCTATCGCTCGAAACATGAGCTGGTGTTTGTGTTCAAGGTGGGTACGGCGCCGCACGTCAATACGGTCGAGCTCGGCAGGCACGGCCGCAACCGCACCAACGTCTGGGACTATGCCTCGGTCAACTCGCTGGCCGGCAGCCGGCGGGAGGATCTGGCGCTGCACCCGACGGTCAAGCCGACGGCGCTGGTCGCCGATGCGATCCAGGATGTGACAAGGCGCGGCGATCTCGTGCTCGACACCTTCCTCGGGTCGGGCACCACGCTGATCGCCGCCGAGCGGACCGGGCGGCGGTTCCGCGGGCTCGATATCGATCCGGGCTATATCGACGTGGCCGTCGAACGCTGGTCGATGATGACGGGTGCTACGCCGCGCCTCGAGCGCGGCGGAGGCCAATGATGGCGGAGGCGGGGCCTGTGTCGACACGGTTCCGCAAGGGCCAGAGCGGCAACCCGAAGGGTCGGCCAAAGAAGCAGCCGCCCGCCCAGCGTTCCGCCTTCGATGTGGTGATCGACCGGACGCTGACCATCGTCCAGGACGGCAAGCCCAGGGAGGTGACCGTCGACGAGGCGCTGCAGCACAAGACTTATCGTGACGCCATCGGCGGCAACCGCGCGGCAGTGAGCCGAATCCTGAAGATGATCGCTACACGGGAGAAGGCGATCACGGAACGGGCGCCGCTTGCCCCACCGATCATATCCCTCTGGGGTGGCGAGGATCCCGCAAACGCCGACGAGGCGCTGCTCATTCTCGGTATCGCGTGTCGCCACCCGGACGACAGCGACCGACCCGCCGGCGGGCGCGAGCGGCTGCTACTCGAACAGTGGGCGGTCAAGGCGGCTCTCACCCGGCGCGCCGGCAGCAGACTCGACAAATGGGAGATCGACGAGGCGCGGCGCTGTACGTGCGACGCGGCGACGCTGCGCTGGCCGGAGCCGGACGGGTCATGAGCCGGGACGACGTGGATGCCGGCGATGATGTTGGTTATCGCAAGCCTCCCGCTTCGACGCGGTTCCAGAAGGGCCGCAGCGGCAATCCGCGGGGCCGGCCGCGGGGGCGCAAGAATCAGCTTCCCTACGATGCCGTGCTCGGGCAGCTGGTGACGATCCGCGAGGACGGCGTCGAGCGCAAGGTCAGTGCTGCCGAGGCCTTTCTGCTGCATATGACCAAGCGGGGCCTCGAGGGCGACGGCCCTGCCGCCCGTGCTGCCATGGTTGCCATCGAGGAAGCGCGTGCCGCACGGGCGGCGAATGGCCGGGACGGGGTCGTATGTATCGTCAGTTGGCAGACCGGCAGCGTCAATGCAGCACTTACCGCACTGCGCATGGCTGCCAAGCTGGATCCTTTCCGGCCGACGGCGCGGATGGCGCTCGAGCCGTGGCTGGTGAAGCAGGCGCTGCAGCGCCTCGGGGATCGCCGGCTCTCGCTCGAAGAGCAGGAGAAGGTGGTGAGAGCCACCCGCACGCCGAAGAAGGTGAAGTGGCCGGAGTGGTGGGAAGTGAGGACGTAATGAATTCTTGTGGTCGCTGACTTTTAATCAGAGGGTCCCGGGTTCGAATCCCGGCGCGCTCACCATTTAAATCAATGGCTTAGATGGAAACATCTAGGCTAGATTTATTTTCCGGAAGCACTCCGGAAGCACTGCGATGAAATGCCGGAAGCTCAACGTCTTCAGGCTTGGCCGGCACGAATCGGGTGCGAGGCCATCTCGGGGGGGGGGTAGACGACGTCAATTGGCTATCTCGGAACGTCGCCTTGATCCGCAGCCACCGTGACATACGGCAACTTGTTCAGCTTACCCACATGCATGCGAGCGGAGGACGTGGCGCGGAAACTGTAAGGCAGACACGAAGGACCGACGGACGGTAGGTCGGATTGCTAACTTGCGCACCGTGCCGACCACTGCGCTCCGATGATTCGGCGCACCCCCCACCCCCGTCTGAATGGGTCAGGACTCCGGTCCATACGGCGAAAAAACAAAGGGCGGTGGGGGTGCCTTGCGCAGGGATGTCTATGAGGAAGCGAAGCGCCGGTTCCTACGCCACCGCATTAAGCTCAACGCTACAAGGCCGGTGACGACGAGCGGTAGGGTGGCGGGTGCAGGCAGGGAGTCCATGGAGAAGGAAGTGAGATGGCCGAGCACGTTGAAGCGGTCCGTGGTGCGACCGATTGCGTCTTCCAAGATAATTTGCAACGCAACGCGCGTTGAATATTCTGTTATGTCGGCTTCGATAGACAGCGATGATTTGTCACCATCAAATAAAAATACATAGCCGCCCATATTCGACGATTCAGACGCCTCTACACCATCGACATCAAACGAATGTGCCTCGGCGGGCTCGGCAATCCAGTATCCATTTGTCGAAGTGTCCACTAATACCTGCACTCGTACCAAGCTGGTGCCGTATTCATGACCAGCGGTCGTTATTGAAAACCTTTCACCCAAATATTTAAGGCTAAGCGTGGGATGGGCCGGATCGGCGATGACCCCCGGCTGGTCAGTGTCAATAATCACGAACCCTGAAAACGGGTCGCCGGCACCCGGCACCGTAAGCGTGGCATGGTGGTCGGTAGGCTCGAAAGCCTCATCCCAGATGCCTGTGAAATTGTAGGTGATGACTGTTGCATTGGCCGGCCATGCAGCGGTCGCCAGAATGAGGGAGCATCCGATGAATAAATTCCTGATCATTGGTGCTTCTCCATCCACTCGCGGGCCAGCTTCTGGGCTTCGGCTATCTGGGCGGGCGTCATTTTACCGGCGACGATATCCCGGCTTTTGATGGCATCTTTATCGCCATCCAGTGCCCCCAGGTTTAACCACTTGTGTGCCTGGACATAATCCTGCGGCACGCCCTGGCCTATGGAGTACATGAGGCCGAGGTTGTACTGGGCTGCGGCATTGCCCTGATCTGCCAGTGGACGCACCAACCGCAGCGCGGTCGCATAGTCGCCCTTGTTGTAGGCTGCCTGAGAGTCCTCAAGCGGCCCCGCAGCCGCCGGCCCCACCAACCCAACCGCCAGAAACAGCGTGACGAGAATTGCCCGCATTGTCTGCATGACGTTGCCTCCGCTGAATACCTGCCGAGCCTAGCAGGCTTCAGATGCGAGGGAAGGGAATGTCGGCTTAGGACGCCCTACGCCGCCGCGCAAAACCAATGCCGACAAGACCAAGTCCCAATAGGGCCAGGGTGGTGGGTTCGGGGACATCAGATGTCTGCGGAGGAGGATTGTATGGAGCAGCTACGAACGGGACACGCTGACGAAGGTTACCGCCAGTGCTTGGCCCGCTTCCACCAGCGCCGGTAAAATACCCGCTGCTAGATAAAAGCTCAAAGTCCGCATCTATGCTGGTTAGAAGAACATAGCCAACTAGTGATTCAACCCCGACTAGAGGTTGAATTGGGATGCCGAACCCGGAAAATCCACCCGCAAGTTCAGCAGATGGTATGAATTGTGTGAAAAATAGCCCAGCAAGTATGTCATCAAATTGATTGCGAATCTCAATATAAGCCTGTTCTCCGACTAACCAAGGTGAGGAAGGAGACCAATATAAATCAATAGAATATTGTTCAAATATACAAGGACATGGATGATTTATTATATTGTCACTTAAATCGAAGTCCGAGCGAAAAGTTTGGCCCGGCAAAACTGGAATAGCGTTTGAATCGGTCGCGGATGTCAGTAGCACTAATGCTGCCACCAAGGTAGCAAAGGGATATTTAGTCATCTCTATATCCCCCAGACCCTTCATAAGAGGTTATTCCTACGCTAACGCGAGAAGCCAACCCGGATTTCATAGCGGTTCCCCTGCGACGCAAATCGCGTCCACTACCCATGAACCATAAACTCTAACCCCGTCACACGCTATTCGCGAGTGATGTTCATCACTATTGGCTGGGCGGGTGGTTAAGGGCAGCGCTTGGGCGCCGTGCGAGGCCCAGACCGGCAAGGCCGGAGGTGATGCATCGGCGAGGACCATGGCGGTCCTTTGAATCTGTCGAATACGCCACGCGCGAATGGGTGGACTGGCTCAACAATCGCGAATTCCGTCGCATTTTGCGTTGAGAAAGAAGGGAGCTCAGTGACGCTATCTAAATAGCCGCAGGAAGCCATCGAATTTGCCGGGCAATCCAATGTTGCCGTGCTGAAAAAGCGACGCCGTGCCCTCCACCCGACTCCACAGCAGCAGGGCCAGTGGCGGCGCGCCGGACATCAGCAGTCCGAGGATCGGTAACCATCAACCAATGTTAGCTGGGAAACCAACTCGAATACCAACGTGCGAAAAGTCTGACTCGTACAAAGGGCGACTTCCCAGGGCTCGCGGAGAGCGAGCACCGCGAAAGTTTCTATCCACGCCCTCGTACGGAGGGCGACCGTTGAATCCTGGAGGTGGCGCAGCGTCATATCCCGTTTCTATCCACGCCCTCGTACGGAGGGCGACGTGGGGATTTGCTCGCCGGGTGTAATTCACGGTGCAAAACTCGGCCACACTAACGGTGGGGCTTGTCCTGCCGTGTCGGTTTAAAAGCCGGCCACGTCTAAGTCTCTGGCGGTTTGATTTGCCGGAGGCGGGGGATGTTCGGTGTGG
>CANITX010000165.1 GCA_947470575.1 Rhodospirillales bacterium | reverse complement strand
TGAAGTCCGGCAAGCCGGATACGGCCTATTACCTCGCCGATGGCTTATACCGAACAAACCCGACCAACCCGGATGTTTTGGAAGTCCTCGCCAAATCCCACATCGCCTTGGGGCGGATTCCGAAAGCGATCGATTTATTCCGCACCATGGCGGAGTACGTCCGCGATTCAGGTCCCAAACTATTCTACGTCTCCGAACTGTTGCAGTCGGCCGGCGATGAAGTCATGGCACTTTCGGTGCTTGAGAAGTCGGTTCGCGTCGATCCGGACTATGTACCCGCGCAAGTCGCTTATATTTCCCTGCTCGGCAAACAAGACCGGATTAACGAAGCCGTTACCCGCGTGCAGATGCTATCGGCCAGTAAACCCAATCTCGTACTCGCTCGCCTTGAAGGCGATACCCTGATGCGCGGCAAGCGCTTCGGCGAGGCAGTCGCAGCGTATCAAAAAGGATTGCTCAAGCGTCCCGACGACAGCGAACTTGCCATAAGGCTGTACATGGCCCGGCGCGAAGCCAAGCAGAATGGTCCGGGGTTGAAGGAACTGAAAGCTTGGCTCGACCGTTTTCCCAACGCGTCCGACGCACGCTTTGCCTATGCCAGCGGCCTGATCGACGAAGGTCAGTACGATGCCGCCATCGCCGAACATGAGGCTTTGGTTACCAGCCGGCCAACCGATGCCCGCGTGTTGAACAACCTTGCCTGGCTGTATCAGGAAAAAAGCGACGGCCGGGCCTTGGAATATGCGCGCAAAGCGCACGAAGCGGCACCTGAGCCGTCGCATACCAACGATACGCTCGGCTGGATTCTGGTGCAGAATGGGCAAGCAGACAAAGGCCTGCCCTATCTGCGCACTGCTTTCGTCCGTGATTCGCGCAACCCCGACATTCGCTACCACTTGGCGGTAGCCCTGAATCGTCTGGGTCGCGACGGCGAAGCCCGGCGGGAACTGGAAGAAGTCGTGCGCCTGATGCCCGAGTCATCTGCAGCGGCGAAGGCCAAGACCTTGCTGTCCCAAATGCCGCAGCAGCGAGGCGCGGCACCGGCTCAACCGCCGGCTCCGGCACCTGCCAAATAGAAAACTAGTAGGCCCTTAGGCCGGAGCGGTCGCCGTAGCGACGCCCTTTTCCTTGAGCAGGTTCTGCAATTCGCCCGACTGGAACATCTCGACGAAGATGTCGCAGCCACCGATGAATTCCCCCTTGATGTAAAGCTGGGGAACAGTCGGCCAGTTGCTGAACTGCTTGACGCCCTCGCGGATGTCGTTGTCGGCCAGCACGTTGACACCCTTGAACTTGACGCCCAGGTGGCTGAGCCCGGCGACGACACGGGCTGAAAAGCCGCACTGGGGCATGATCGGCGTTCCCTTCATGAACAGCACGACGTCGTTCTCGTCGATTTCGTTCTGGATGCGGGCGAAGACGGGATTGTCGCTCATGGAAGACTCCTTTGCAGAAAAGCGCGTCAGAATGTGAAAGTCGAACGTCAATCGATGTTCAGAGCCAGCCGGGCGTCGTCCGACATCATGCTCTTGTCCCACGGCGGGTCCCAGACCAGCAAGACCTCGACCTCGCCGACGCCATCCACCGCCGCCACTGCGTCGGCGACCATGCCGGGCATCTCGCCGGCCACCGGACAGCCCGGCGCGGTCAGCGACATCTTGATCTTGACGGTACCGTCGGTGGCGATCTCGTTCTCGTAGATCAGGCCCAACTCGTAGATATTCACCGGTATCTCGGGGTCGTAGACGGAACGCAGAGCGGCTACCACGGCGTCCGGTGTCGCCACGGCCTCGCCCTCGGCCAGTGGCTTGCCGGCCGTCGCGCGGAATTCCGACAGGTTTTCCGGATCTACCTGGTGCGCCATGCCGTACACGGTTGCGTCCCTTCCCTCAGGCAGCTTGGGCCAGGCCCAGCTTCTTGATGTACTTGAGCATCGCCATCATGCCGACCTGACGCTGCATGGTGAGCGAGCCCAGGTTCAGCTTGCGCACGTGGTCGATGCTAAGCTCAGCGATCTCGCGGCTGGTCAGGCCGCTGAATGAATCGGTCATCATGGTCACCAGGCCGTTGACGATGGCAGCGTCGCTGTGGCCGCGAAAGTAGTGCATGTCGCCCCGCTGTTCGTGAACGATCCAAACTTTCGCCTGGCAGCCGTGCATCTCGTGCTCCGGGGTCATGTCGGATGCCGGGAACGGGTCGTGACGATGTTTGCGGGCAAGGTCGAGGATGTACTCGAAGCGCGTCTCGTCGTCGAGCTGCGACAAGTTGTCGACGAATTCCTCGAATTTTTCCAGATTGGCCATCGGACGTATGGATCCCTTTCCGCGTTCAGCCGAATACGCGCCGGACTTTTTCCAGCGCCTCGGCCAACGCATCGATATCTTGACGCCGGTTATACAGCCCGATCGAGGCGCGCACCGTGGCGTTGACGCCGAGGCGCGCCATCAACGGTTGGGCGCAATGGTTGCCGGTGCGCACCGCCACGCCCTCGCGGTCGATCACGGTGGCGATGTCGTGGGCATGCGCAAAGTCGGCCAACATCGAAACCACACTCGCCTTCGACGGCGCCGTGCCGATGATGCGCAGGCCAGGGATCGCGCCCAGGCGCTCGTTCGCGTAGCGCAGCACGTCGTTCTCGTGACGGGCGATGCGCTCCAGCCCGAGGCCGTTCATATAATCGAGCGCCACCGCCAGCCCGTGGGCCTGGACAATAGCCGGCGTGCCGGCTTCGAACTTGTGCGGCAGCGGCGCCCAGGTCGTCTTCTCGAAGCTGACCTTATCGATCATCTCGCCGCCGCCCATGTAGGGTGGCATGGCGTCGAGCAGTTCCTCGCGGCCCCACAACGCACCGATGCCCGATGGCCCATACAACTTGTGGCCGGTGATGGCGTAAAAATCGCAGCCGATGTCCTGCACGTCGACACGCTGATGCGTCGCCGCCTGGCAACCGTCGAGCAGCACCTTGGCGCCGATCGCATGGGCGCTGGCAACGATCTCCTTCACCGGAAATATCGTGCCCAGCACATTGGACATATGGGCAATGGCGACCAGTTTGGTGCGCGGCCCCAACAGCGCCCGGAAGGCATCCATGCGCAATTCGCCCTCGTCGGTGATCGGCGCCACCTTGATGACGATGCCCTTCTCGCTGCGCAGCATCTGCCAGGGCACGATGTTGGCGTGGTGCTCCAGTTCGGAAATGACGATTTCGTCCCCGGCCTTTAGGAAGGTGCGACCCCAGGTGGCGGCAACCAGATTGATCGCCTCGGTGCCGTTGCGGGTAAAGACGATCTCGTGGTCGTGAGCGGCGTTGAGGTGCGCCGCCACCGTCCGGCGGGCCTGTTCGAAGCGGTCGGTGGCCCGCTCGCTCAGCCAGTAGAGGCCGCGATGGACATTGGCGTATTCGTGCTCGTAGAGGTTCTTCATCGCCTCGATGACGACACGGGGCTTCTGCGCCGACGCGGCGCTGTCGAGGAAGACCAACGGCTTGCCGTAGATCTTTTCCGACAGAATCGGAAAATCGGTGCGCACCTCTTCCACATCATAGGGCGCGTTATCGTCCACGGTGCGTGACAGGGAAGCGACTCCGCTCATGACGGCACCTCCTCGTACCAGCGCGCCGCACGCGCCACGAAGACATCGCGCAGTCGCTCGTCGGAAATTTCCTCCAATGCTTCTGCGATGAAAGCTTCGACCAGCAGGCCGCGGGCGCGGGCCTCGGGGATGCCGCGCGAGCGCAGGTAGAACATCGCCGAGCGGTCCAGTTCGCCGACGGTGGCGCCGTGGCTGCACTTCACGTCGTCGGCAAAGATTTCCAGTTCCGGCTTGGCGTTCGCCGTCGCTTCGCTGGACAGCAGGATCGCCTTGCTCATCTGGTGGCCGTCGGTCTTGTCGGCGCCGGGATGGACGACGATGCGTCCCTGAAAGATGCCGCGCGCCCGGCCGTCGACCACGCCCTTGAAAACCTCACGGCTGGTGGTGTTCGGCTGTTCGTGCTCGATGACCGTGGCGTTGTCGCAATGTTGCTCGCCGCGCAATAGGTAGGCGCCCGACACCCGGCAGGAAGCCCCCTTGCCTTGCAGCCGGACGCGCGCATCGTTGCGGAACAGCCGGGCACCGACCGCGAAGGTGAAGGACTCATAAACCGCGTCGCGCCCCACCCGGACGCGCACCGTCGACAGGTCGTAGGCTCCCCCGGCCGCATCCTGCAGCACGCCATGGCGTACGGTCGCGCCGGCGCCGACGGAGATGTCGGTGACCTGGTTCATGAAGGCTGTTGCCGCCACCGGCCCAGCGTGATGTTCGAGGATCGAAACCTCGGCGCCGTCCTCGACTTCGATACGATGGCGCGGCCGACTGGCCGTTGCCTCCGCCGAAGCCCCGCCAATGCAGACGACGACCAACGGCTTCTCGACTCGGGTGCCGCGCCCGATCCGGATGACGGCCCCCTCCTCCAGCCCGGCAGCATTCAATGCGACCATCGGTTGCCCGTCGTCCGCAAGGCCTTCGCCGAGCAGCGCTCGGGCACGGCCGGGTTCGTTGGCAAGCAGCGCGCTCAGCGGCATCATTTCGACGCCGGCCGGCAGATTTTCGAGACGCGACAGCGCCGCGCAGAAACGACCGTCGATGAACATCAAGCGCGGACCGTCGATGTCCAGCAACAGCCCGCGGCCAACGGCCACAGCCTGTATGTCGATGGCATCTTGGGCGGGGCTGAACGACAGCCTGCCCAGGCCTCGCAGATCGGTGAACTTCCAGGCTTCCAGGCGCGGCGTCGGCAGGCCTGTCGCGGCAAAACGCCGGGCGCCCTCGCCACGCAGCTCACGCAGCCATTCGGGACCACCCGTAGCGACGAGCGGCGCCCCGAGGAAACGGTCGGCAGCCATCGATGTCGTCGTCGCGCTCAAGCCGCGGCTCCCGTGAATTCGGCGTAACCCGTCTTCTCCAGCTCACGGGCCAAATTCTTGTCGCCGCTGCGCACGATGCGGCCGCCGGCCAGCACGTGCACATGGTCCGGCACGATGTAGTCGAGCAGCCGCTGATAGTGGGTAATCATCAGCATGCCGCGCTCGGCCGAGCGCAAGGCGTTGACACCGTCGGCAACCGCCTTCAGGGCGTCGATGTCCAAGCCGCTGTCGGTCTCGTCGAGGATTGCCAGGCGCGGCTCCAGAACGGCCATCTGCAACACCTCATTGCGCTTTTTCTCGCCGCCGGAAAAGCCGACGTTGACCGCCCGCTTCAGCATGTCGTCCTTGATGCCCAATTCTTTGATCTTGACGCGCATCAGTTTGATGAACTGCATGGCGTCCAATTCGTCCTCGCCGCGATAACGGCGGACGGCGTTGACCGCTTCCTTGAGGAAGGTGTTGTTCGGCACGCCGGGGATTTCGACCGGATACTGGAAGGCCAGGAAGACGCCTTCGGCGGCGCGTTCCTCGGGCGACATGTCGAACAGGTTCTTGCCCCGGTACAGCACCTCGCCGCCGGTCGGCTCGTAACCCTCTCGTCCGGCCAGCACATAGGCCAAGGTGCTCTTGCCCGAGCCGTTGGGGCCCATGATGGCATGCACTTCGCCCGCCTCGACCCTCAGGTCGATGCCGGCGAGGATTTGCTTGCCGTCGACGGCGACCCTCAAGCCGCGGATATCCAAAAGTGACGTCATCCAACCCGTTCCTGTCCGTTCGTTCGTGTCACCCGACGCTGCCTTCCAGGCTGATACCGACCAGCTTCTGCGCCTCGACCGCAAACTCCATGGGTAGCTGCTGCAGCACTTCACGGCAGAAGCCGTTGACCACCAGGGCGACGGCGTCCTCCGCCGAAATGCCGCGCTGGCGGCAATAGAACAACTGATCCTCGCTGATCTTCGAGGTCGTCGCCTCGTGCTCGACGATGGCGCTGCCATTGCGGCTTTCGATATAGGGTACCGTATGCGCACCGCAGTGCTTGCCGATCAGCAGGCTGTCGCATTGGGTATGGTTGCGCGCGCCCTCGGCCTTCGGACCCATGCGCACCAAACCGCGGTAGGTCTGGTTGCTGTGCCCGGCCGAGATGCCCTTGGAGACGATCCGCGAGCGGGTATTGCGGCCCAGATGGATCATCTTGGTGCCGGTATCGGCCTGTTGGCGGTTGTTGGTGATGGCGATGGAATAGAATTCGCCCACCGAATTATCGCCCTGCAGGATGCAGCTCGGGTATTTCCAGGTGATCGCCGAGCCGGTCTCCACTTGAGTCCAGGAGATCTTCGAGTTCCGCCCCCTGCAGGCGCCGCGCTTGGTGACGAAGTTGTAAATGCCGCCACGGCCCTCGGCATCGCCCGGGTACCAGTTCTGCACCGTCGAATACTTGATTTCGGCGTCGTCCATGGCGACCAGTTCGACCACCGCGGCATGCAGCTGGTTCTCGTCGCGTTGCGGCGCCGTGCAGCCTTCCAGATAACTGACATAGGAACCCGCCTCGGCGATGATCAATGTGCGTTCGAACTGGCCGGTGTTGCGCGCATTGATGCGGAAATAGGTGGATAGCTCCATCGGGCAGCGCACGCCCTTCGGGATGTAGACAAACGAACCGTCGGTGAAGACCGCCGAATTGAGCGTGGCGTGCTTGTTGTCCGTATAAGGTACGACGCTGCCCAGGTATTGCCGCACCAGTTCGGGGTGGGTGGCGAGCGCTTCCGAGATCGGGCAGAAGATGACGCCCACCTCCTCCAGCTTCTTCCTGAACGTGGTGGCCACCGAAACGCTGTCGAACACCGCATCGACGGCGACGCCGGCCAGCATCTCCTGTTCCTTGAGCGGAATGCCCAGCTTCTCGTAGGTGCGCAGCAGTTCCGGATCGACCTCGTCCAGGCTCTTCGGCCCGCTGCCGGCCGATTTCGGAGCCGAATAATAATAGGCATCCTGGTAATCGATCTTCGGAAAGCCGAGCTTGGCCCATTCCGGCTCCGGCATCTTCAGCCAGTGGCGATAAGCCTTCAGCCGCCATTCGAGCAGCCACGCCGGTTCGTTCTTCTTGGCCGAGATGAAACGGATGGTATCCTCGGATAGTCCCTTCGGCGCCGTGTCCGACTCGATATCCGTCACGAAGCCGTACCGGTAGTCGCCGGTCAGGCTGCGCACGGTCTCGGCGGTCTGCGTGCTGCTGGTCATGCCCTCGGCTCCGGTATGTCGGTTCGTTCGCTGTCGTGATGCGACGCGATCCACGGCAGCGGCGGCGGGATGACATCGGCCAATGTCAC
>CANITX010000164.1 GCA_947470575.1 Rhodospirillales bacterium | reverse complement strand
ATCTACCAGGGCCATCATGGCGATGCCGGCGCTCATCGGGCAGACGTGATTCTTCCCGGCGCGGCCTATACGGAAAAGAACGCGACCTACGTCAATACGGAGGGGCGCGTGCAGGTCGGCCGATTAGCGATCTTCCCGCCGGGCGATGCTCGGGAGGATTGGACCATTCTACGGGCTTTATCGGCTGTGCTTGGCATGACCTTGCCTTATGACAGCTTGGCTCAAATTCGGGCCGCGCTGGTGGCGGCCAATCCGATCTTCGTCGATGTCGATGCGGTTAAGCCGGCAGCGTGGGGTGCCTTCGGTGTCTCCGGTCCGCTCGATTCGGCGCCGTTCCGCGCGGTCATCGCTAATTTCTATATGACCGACCCAATCAGCCGGGCGTCGCAGGTTATGGCCGAATGCACCCAGGCATTTCTGGCCGCAGGCAGGAAGACCGGTACAGATGGTTGAGTTCCTGAACGATTATCTTTATCCGACGCTCTGGATCGTCGCCAAAATCATCGCCATCGTGTTGCCCTTGATGATCGCGATGGCCTACCTCACGTATGTCGAGCGCAAGGTGATCGGCGCCATTCAGATGCGGCGCGGTCCCAATGTGGTCGGCCCCTTCGGCTTGCTGCAACCTTTGGCCGACGGCCTCAAGCTGTTCACCAAAGAGACCATCGTTCCCTTTGGCGCCAACCGAGTCGTCTTCATCATGGCGCCGTGCCTGACCTTCATATTGGCGATGGTGGCCTGGGCAGTGATCCCCTTCGACGAAGGTATGGTCCTTGCCGACATCAACGTCGGCATCCTCTACCTGTTCGCTATATCGTCGCTGGGCGTGTACGGCATTCTGATGGCTGGTTGGGCAAGCAATTCCATTTATGCCTTCCTCGGTGCACTCCGGTCGGCCGCCCAAATGGTGTCTTACGAAGTTTCAATGGGCTTCGTAATCATCACCGTGCTTCTGCTCGCGGGTTCTCTGAACCTGACCGAGATCGTGCTGGCGCAACGGAAAATATGGTTCGTCATTCCGCTGTTACCCATGGCGGTGATCTTTTTCATTTCGACGTTGGCGGAAACCAACCGCCATCCCTTCGACCTGCCCGAAGCGGAAGCGGAATTGGTGGCCGGTTACAATGTTGAATATTCTGCCATGACCTTCGCTCTGTTTTTCCTGGGCGAATATATGAATATGATTCTCATGTCGGGAATGACCACCGTGTTGTTCCTGGGCGGCTGGTTGCCGCCGTTCGATGTCGCGCCGTTCAACTGGATTCCCGGCCCGGTCTGGCTGGCGCTGAAGATATCGGCGGTGTTGTTTGTCTTCCTTTGGGTGCGGGCTTCTCTGCCACGCTATCGCTACGATCAGCTCATGCGTCTGGGTTGGAAGGTGTTCCTGCCCGTGTCGTTGGCAGCCGTGGTGATTGTGGGAGGTGCCGTCGTGGCCTTCGATTTGCGACCCGGTTCGTGAGGGATAAGCCATGAGCTTCCTTAACCGAAGCGTTCAAACCATCTTTCTGTGGGAACTGCTGTCGGGCCTTTCCCTGACGTTCCGCTATATGTTCCGGCCGAAGGTGACCCTGAACTATCCTTATGAAAAGGGGCCGCTGAGTCCGCGCTTTCGTGGCGAGCACGCGCTGCGCCGGTATCCCAACGGCGAGGAACGCTGCATTGCCTGCAAGTTATGCGAGGCTGTCTGTCCGGCGCAGGCGATCACCATCGAGGCGGAACCGCGCGACGACGGTAGCCGCCGCACGACCCGTTACGACATCGATATGGTGAAGTGCATCTATTGCGGCTTGTGCCAGGAAGCATGTCCGGTGGATGCCATTGTGGAAGGACCGAATTTCGAATTTGCCACGGAAACCCGTGAGGAATTGCTCTACGACAAGGATAAGCTGCTTGCTAACGGCGATCGCTGGGAAACCGAGTTGGCCCAGCGTATATCCGCCGATGCGCCTTACCGTTGAGCCGCCGGTGTCGGGAGGAATGATGAACGACCGTGAATGTCACCGGGGCTCGGTTGCTCGTCCAGGAAGGGACGGGTCATGATCGTTGCGGCCTTGGCCTTTTACCTGTTTGCCTTCGTTACCGTGGCGTCGGCCGTCATGGTCATATCGGCACGCAATCCGGTGCATTCGGTGCTGTTTCTGATTCTTGCCTTCTTCAATTCGGCGGGCCTATTCGTGCTGTTGGGGGCTGAGTTCCTCGCCATGATATTGGTGGTCGTTTACGTCGGCGCGGTGGCCGTCCTTTTCATGTTCGTCGTCATGATGCTCGATATCAATTTCGTCGCCTTGCGCCAGGGCTTCCTACAGTACCTACCGATCGGTGCATTGATTGGGCTCATCCTCTTGGTCGAATTATTGGTTGTGGTGGGTGGGTGGTCGTTGGCGCCCGGGGCGTCGCTATCCGTTGTTGCGCCGCGTCCATTGCCTGACCAAGTGACCAACACGCATGCATTGGGTGAGTTGATCTATACCCATTACGTTTACCTATTCCAGGCAGCGGGCGTCGTGCTGTTGGTTGCCATGATCGGCGCGATCGTGTTGACCCACCGCCGCCGCGACAATGTACGCAAACAAGACATTGGCGCCCAGCTTCGCCGCAGTACGAGTTCCGTCGAACTTCGCAAGGTCGAGACGGGAAAGGGGCTGTAATGTTTGAGATCGGTCTCGCTCATTATCTCACGGTGGCGGCTGCGCTGTTTGCGTTGGGAATATTCGGGATTTTTCTTAACCGCAAGAACGTGATCATTATCTTGATGTCGGTTGAGCTCATGCTGCTCGCGGTCAACATCAATCTGGTTGCCTTTTCAGTTTCTCTCGGCGATCTGGTCGGTCAGGTGTTTGCGCTTTTCGTGTTAACCGTAGCGGCGGCCGAGGCCTCGGTTGGACTGGCCATCCTGGTGGTCTACTTCCGCAACCGCGGCAGCATCGCCGTGGAAGATATCAATCTGATGAAGGGCTGAGGCAGAATCCATGTCCGCACTCGCCGTCTTCCTGCCTCTCATCGGCGCTGCCATTGCCGGCGTTCTGGTATTCGTGCCGACTACCGACAAAGACGCCAAGCACAGCCTCGACTTGGCAGCCCAGCTTGTCACCTGCGGCTGCATGCTGACAGCGGCGCTGTTTGCCATTCTTACGTTTGTCGACGTTGTTTCCCACAAGAACGTCGGTACCGTCGAACTGTTTACCTGGATCGATTCCGGCACACTCGAAGTGTCGTGGGCGTTGAAGCTCGATACCCTTTCAGCGGTGATGTTGTGCGTGGTCACTGTCGTGTCGTCGATGATTCATATCTATTCCGTCGGCTATATGCACCACGACCCCAGCATACCGCGTTTCATGTGTTACTTGAGCCTGTTCACCTTTTTCATGCTGATGCTGGCCACTGCCGATAACTTGGTGCAGCTTTTCTTCGGCTGGGAAGGGGTTGGCCTTGTCTCCTATCTGCTGATCGGCTTTTGGTACCATCGGCCGTCGGCCAATGCGGCGGCGATCAAGGCTTTCCTTGTTAACCGGGTAGGCGACTTCGGTTTTGCGCTTGGTATCTTCACCGTTTTCGTCCTGTTCGAATCGGTGACCCTGGATACGGTTTTCGCCGGCGTCGAAGGCCGAAAGGATGCTGTCATCCATATTTTTGGCGGCGACTTCCATGCCCTGACGGTTGCTTGCCTGTTGCTGTTCGTCGGCGCCATGGGCAAATCCGCCCAGCTTGGTCTGCATACTTGGTTGCCCGACGCCATGGAAGGCCCGACCCCGGTGTCGGCGCTGATCCATGCGGCGACCATGGTGACCGCCGGCGTCTTCTTGGTTGCCCGCATGTCGCCGCTGTTCGAGTATTCGGATGTCGCCCTGACGGCAGTTACCATTGTCGGCGCCTCGACGGCGATCTTTGCTGCCACGGTTGGTTGCGTACAGAACGACATCAAGCGGGTGATCGCCTATTCGACCTGTTCTCAGCTCGGCTACATGTTCTTTGCCTGCGGCGTATCGGCCTATTCGGCGGGAGTCTTCCATTTGATGACTCACGCCTTTTTCAAGGCGCTGCTGTTTCTCGGCGCGGGTTCGGTGATCCACGCCATGTCCGACGAACAGGATATGCGCAAGATGGGGGGCATTTGGCGGGCGATCCCCTACACCTACGGATTGATGTGGGTCGGCTCCCTGGCGCTCGCCGGTATCGGAATTCCGGGTGCCTTTGGCTTTTCCGGATTCTATTCCAAAGATATTATTTTGGAGGCCGCTTACTCGGCGCACACGGGCTCCGGTCATTACGCTTTTTGGCTGGGGATACTCGCCGCCTTTCTCACGGCATTTTATTCATGGCGGCTGCTATTGATGACCTTTCATGGCACGCCGCGGGGCGATGAAAGGGTTATGGCCCACGTGCATGAGTCCCCGCCCGTCATGATTCTGCCGTTGATTGTTCTGGCCCTGGGGGCGGTGCTTGCGGGGGGGGTGGCTGTTGATTATTTCGTCGGCGAGCAGGCCGGTGAATTTTGGGGTGAAGCCATTCGCATTCGGGGCGAGGTACATCCCGCACTGGAGCACGCTCATCATGTACCCCTTTGGGTAAAGCTGGCGCCATTGGTTGCGGGCATCGGCGGGATCGGTCTTGCCTATGTCATGTATTCCATAGCGCCGAGCCTGCCGGGAGCTTTGGCAAACCGGTTCTCTGGTGTTCATCGGTTTCTGTTGAATAAGTGGTACTTCGATGAAGTGTACGATTTCATATTCGTGCGCCCAACGTTTGCCCTTGGCCGGTTTCTATGGAAGACGGGTGACGGCAAGCTGATCGACGGTTTTGGGCCCGATGGAATTTCGGCGATAAGCGTCAATCTGGCACGCCGTGCCGCGGCCCTGCAGAGCGGCTATATCTATCACTATGCTTTCGCGATGCTGATCGGGGTGGTCACCCTGATCACTTGGTACATGTTTGTGCAGGCGGGATGATTCGACAATGAGCGATTTTCCCATCCTGTCCGTTCTGACGTTCCTGCCCTTGGTTGGTGCCCTCATTATCGTGTTGTGGGTTCGCGGCGATGCCGGTGTTGTCGACGGCAATTCGCGATGGGTGGCGTTGTGGACCTCGCTAATGAATTTTTTGGTCTCGCTGTTGCTGTGGACCAATTTCGACCGTGGTTCAGCCAACTTCCAGTTCGAAGAGCAGGTGGCCTGGATCCCCGGGTTTCACATCAGCTACCATCTGGGAATTGACGGTATCTCGCTGTTTTTCGTCCTGTTGACGACGTTGCTGGTGCCGATCTGCATCCTTGCCAGTTGGGAAGCGATCACCGTCCGCGTTCGGGAATACATGGTCGCGTTCTTGTTTATGGAAACCATGATGATCGGCATGTTTTCCGCGCTCGACCTTGTCGTCTTCTATATCTTCTTCGAAGGTGTATTGATCCCGATGTTTCTGGTCATCGGGATCTGGGGCGGACCGCGTCGAGTTTACGCGGCGTTTAAATTCTTCCTCTATACCTTGCTCGGCTCGGTTCTGATGTTGCTGGCGCTCCTGGCGATGTATCTGGACGCCGGGACCACCGATATTCCGGCCTTGATGGCGCATCGCTTCCCCACCGGGCTGCAGACATGGCTCTGGCTGGCTTTCTTTGCTTCCTTTGCGGTCAAGGTGCCTATGTGGCCCGTGCATACATGGCTGCCCGATGCTCACGTCGAGGCACCGACGGCCGGATCGGTCATCCTCGCCGGTGTGTTGTTGAAGTTCGGTGGGTACGGATTCCTGCGGTTTTCGTTGCCGCTGTTTCCTGACGCTACGATAGCGTTTCAGCCGCTGATCTTTACGCTCAGTATTATCGCGGTGATTTATACGTCGCTGGTGGCGCTTGCCCAGGAAGACATGAAGAAGCTGATCGCCTATTCCTCGGTGGCGCATATGGGCTTCGTCACTATCGGCACCTTCACGCTGAACGTGCAGGGTATCGAAGGGGCGGTCTTTCAGATGCTCAGCCACGGTATCGTATCGGCCGCACTCTTCCTTGTTGTCGGCGTTGTCTACGACCGCGTGCATTCGCGCGAGATCGCCGTGTACGGCGGCTTGGTCAATCGTATGCCGGCCTATGCGTTGATCTTCATGGTGTTCATGCTGGCGTCCGTTGGGCTGCCGGGGACAGGGGGCTTCGTTGGTGAGTTCCTGGTGCTGGTTGGCATATTCCGGGTCAACGCCTGGGCTGCAGCCTTCACGGCGACTGGGGTTATCCTTGGCGCGGCCTATATGCTTTTCCTCTATCGCCGGGTGATTTTCGGTCAACTCACCAAGGACAAGTTGAAGGCTCTACTCGATCTTAGCCCGCGGGAGATGGCGGTGTTCGTGCCGCTCGTTCTGTTGGTATTGTGGATGGGTATTTATCCAAGTTCATTCCTCACACCCATGCATGCGTCTGTGGACAACCTGATCGGTCAGGTCACGCCGGCCCGCGCCGCGGCCGATGCCACAACCTCGATAACCCGTTGAGCGGTTCCTTCGGAGAGTGATGCCATTATGCCGCTTGCCCGCATTCCCGATCTGATCCCGGTGCTGCCTGAACTATTCCTGGTCTGCGCGGCTATGGCGCTGCTTCTGTTGGGTGTTTTTCAGAAGCAAGGGCTTGCCGAGTCGGCGCGTGCCACACGCACCATTTCCTATTTGTCGGTATTGGCCATGCTCATCACCATGGTGCTGGTGATCGCGGTTGGCACCGGAGGCCGGGTGTTGGCGTTCGGGGGAATGTTTATCAGCGATCCCTTTTCCTCCTTTTCCAAGGTTTTGGTTTTGCTCGCCTCGTCGACGGCATTGATTATTGCCCAGGACTTTCTGGTTCGTCAGGGAATGGCCCGGTTTGAGTTCCCGGTGCTGATTCTTCTTGCGACCGTTGGCATGATGATGATGGTTTCTGCCAACAATTTGATCTCGCTATATCTTGGCCTCGAATTGCAAAGCTTGGCTCTATATGTTCTGGCGGCATTTCAGCGCGACGACACGCGTGCGACGGAAGCTGGCCTTAAGTATTTTGTCCTCGGCGCTTTGGCGTCGGGCATGCTGCTGTACGGCTCGTCCCTGGTCTATGGGTTTGCCGGAACGACGGGATTCGAGAGTCTGGTCAGTCAATTCGGTAGTCTGCCGTCCACGCCGGCCGTCGGGTTGATCGTCGGCATCGTTTTCATTGTTGCGGGGCTTGCGTTCAAGGTATCGGCGGTGCCTTTCCATATGTGGACGCCCGATGTTTACGAAGGCGCGCCTACTCCTGT
>CANITX010000163.1 GCA_947470575.1 Rhodospirillales bacterium | reverse complement strand
GCTCGCCGTGCCGCCTTGCGCCAATACGATCTCCGCCTCGCGCAGCTTGCCGATAACTTCTTCAGGCCCGTGCTTCTTGCCCATGTTCCGTCTCCTTCAGGGTCCAGTCTAAGTTAACTTTTGGACCGCTCTAAAGGGAGCAGATCAGTATGGCCCACGACTTCAACAACTACCTGGGCGTCATCATCGGCAGCCTCGATCTGCTCAAGATGCGCGCCGCCGACCATCCCGAGGTGGAACCCCTGGCCGATTCGGCCCTGAACGGCGCCCTGCGCGCCGCTGAGCTGACCAAAAGTCTGCTGTCCTTCGCCCGACGCCAGCCGCTCCATCCGCAGCGGGTCGATATCCCGCGCCGCCTGACGTCGGTGGCGACGCTGCTGACCCGCACCCTGGGCGAAGACATCGTGCTGGCCACCGCCTTCGCGCCCGATACCTGGCCGGTGTTCCTCGACGCCGCCCAGCTGGACAGTTGTGTGGTCAATCTGGCCGCCAACGCCCGCGACGCCATGTCCGGCGGCGGCACCCTGACCCTGTCGACCTTCAATCTGGGGATCGGCAATACCACGACCCCCTGGCCCGCCGACGTGCCGCCCGGCGACTACGCGGTGATCGAGGTCGCCGATACCGGCGCCGGCATGCCGCCCGAGGTCCTGGCCCAGGTCTTCGAGCCGTTCTATTCGACCAAGCCGGTCGGCCATGGCACCGGCCTGGGCCTCAGCATGGTCATGGGCTTCGTCAAGCAATCGGGCGGCCACATCGCCATCGACAGCACCGTCGGCCTCGGCACCGTGGTGCGCCTCTACCTGCCGCGCGACACCGCCGCCCAGGATGAGACGTTGCCCTTCAGCCCACCCGGTAGCGCTCCATGACCGCCGGGTCCGGCGCGTAGCCGAGGCCCGGTCCCTCGGGCACGGCGATGTGGCCCGTGGCGTCGGGCTCGATGCGCCGCTGCCACAGGCAGGCTTCGCGCTGCATGTAGAAGACCTCGGCCAGGCTGTCGTCGTCGCGCAGCGACAGCAGGTGCAGGGTCGCCAAGAACCCCGGCCCGAAATAGGGCGAATGCGGCGCCAGCTTGACGCCCCTGTCGTCGGCCAACGCCGCCACCTTCAGGTACTCGGTGACGCCGCCGACCTTGATCACCGACGGCTGGGCATAGCTGACCGCGCCCGCCGCCATCATCTGCTGGAACTGATAGGACGTGCAGGCGTTCTCGCCGGCCGCGATATCGACCCCGCCCTGCATCCGCACCAGCGCCAGCGTCGCGAAATCCTCCGGCGGCCACACCGGCTCCTCCAGCCACTTCAGCCGGGCGTCGCGGCAGGCATGGGCGAAGGCGGCGGCCCCGGCGCCGTCGAGCGGACAGTTCATGTCGACCATCAACGGCACGCCCTCGCCGATCGCCTGGCGCGCCGCGAACACGGCGGGCAGCGTCGTCTCGTGCAGCTTGACCGCCGGATAGCCGCGCCCGACCGCTTCTTGCGCCTGCTCGGCCACCCGCTCGGGATCGCCGATCTTGAGCAGGCTGGCATAGGCCCCAATCCGCTGCCGCTTGCGCGCCCCGAGCAGGCGGTTGAGCGGCACGCCTTTCGCCTTGGCCGCCAGATCCCACAGCGCGATATCGAGGCCCGAGATCGCGAACATGGTGATGCCGTAGCGCCCGAAGATGTGCAGCGCCCGCTGGATGCGCTCCATGAAGGCGGGAATGCCGGCCGCCTCCGGCACCGCCTGCCCCACCGCTTGCGGCGCCACCATGTCGGCGATGGCCGATACCGTGGTGCGCGGCGACAGATAGCCGAAGGCATCGCCCCAGCCGGTCAGCCCGGCATCGGTCGCGACCTCGACCAGCACCGTATCGAGCGCCGGCTGGCCCGCCACCCCGAACCGAAACTGCGCCGGCCCGGCATCGTAAGGGATGCGGATGTGATGGGTCTTGATGCCGGTTATTTTCATGGGCCGGTGATTTTCATGGGAGAACGCTCCTGACGCCGCGAACGGTAGCGCGCGACCGGCGACGAGGCCAGGGGGAGATGGCGGCGAAGGCTCCCTCTCCCCTGTTGGGGAGAGGGTTGGGGTGAGGGGGAACCGGCCTCCCCGCCTGAGAATCGATCCCGCCGCTGCGAGCGGTGGTGATTCCAAAACGGAGAGGCCGGTTCCCCCTCACCCTCCCGCTGACGCGGGCCCCTCCCTCTCCCCACAAGGGGAGAGGGAGTATCGGTGGACCACCGAGGCATCGCCGGTTTCCATTGTCCACCGAACCCCTCCGGGTTTATCGTTGCCCCCAAGGACGGCGGCGACCGCCCGAACCGGCAGGAGGATTTCCACCATGGCAACGCAAACCCTGAACGTTCGCCCGCTCGACCCCAAGCGCCCGGATTTCGTCGGCGAGGCGGTGGGCCCCATCGACCTGCGCCAGGCCGACGCGGCCCTTGTTGCGGCCATCGAGACGGCGATGGACAAATACGCCGTCATGGTCTTCCACGACCAGCCGTTCAGCGACGACGACCAGCTCGCCTTCGGCCAGAAGTTCGGCCGCCTGGAGATCAGCCGCGCGTCGGTCAACCCCGACCGCAAGCTGCGCTTCGACAACCGGCTGTCGGACATTTCCAACCTCGACGCCGATGGCCGCATCATGGCCGCCGACAACCGCAAGTTCATGTCGTCGCTCGCCAGCCGCATGTGGCATTCCGACAGCAGCTACAAGCCGGTGACCTCGAAGTATTCGATGCTCAACGCCCGCGTCGTGCCCTCCTGGGGCGGCGAGACCCAGTTCGCCGACATGCGCGCCGCCTACGACGCGCTCAGCCCGCGCCTGAAGGCCCGCATCGCCAACCTGTCGGCGCTGCATTCGCAGAAGTTCTCGCGCGAGAAACTGGGCTTCGACAATTTCGCGGAGAACGAACGCGAGCTGAACAAGCCCGAGGCCAAGCCGCTGGTTCAGGTCCACCCCGGCTCCGGGCGCAAGACCCTGTTCCTGGCCGCCCATGCCGGCGAGGTCGAAGGCCTGACCGTGCCGGAAGGCCGCATGCTGCTGCACGACCTGATGGAACTCGCCACCCAGCGCGAGTTCACCTACAGCCACAACTGGAAGGTCGGCGACTTCGTGATCTGGGACAACCGCTGCGTCATGCACCGCGGCCGCGAATACGACCGCGAGGAAGTCCGCGACATGCGCCGCGTCACCATCGGCAACGACATCCTGACCGCCGAACAAAAAGCCGCCATCGAAGCCCAACGCGCGTTGGAGGAATCCCGGCTGCGCAAGGCGGGGTGAGGCCGGCCGGCAGAGTCGCCGTCCATCCTTCGAGACGGCGCTTCGCGCCTCCTCAGGATGAGGTCGGTTCTTTCAGCGGCAAAAATAACGTCCTCATCCTGAGGAGGGCCGAAGGCCCGTCTCGAAGCCTCATCCTGAGGAGGGCCGAAGGCCCGTCTCGAAGGATGGGCCTCCGCCCTAGGCCCGCAGCTTTTCTTCCGGCACCTCGCGATCGAGGATCGAGACCCGCCAGTGGATGCGGTCTTCTTCCGGCGGGTAATCGCCGGCTGCCTTGTGGACCATGCAGCGGTTGTCCCAGATCACCGCGTCGCCGACCTGCCAATGGTGGTTGTAGCGGGCGTTCTCGACGATCATCCGTTCGCTCAGCTCGGCGATGACATCCTCGCTTTGCGCCGCCTCCATCCCCTCGATGAACAGGATCTTGCCGGGATCGAAGTAGAGCGAGGTGCGCCCGCTTTCGGCATGCACGGGGGCCAGCGGGTGGAATACCGGCGCCCGGTCGCGGTCCTCGGGGTTGAGCAGCTCCTGCTTCTGGCGCCGCCCGCCGTAGCGATAGGCGCCGCGCTTGCCGGCCAGCAGCGTCTTCAGCCGTTCGGGCAGCACGTCCCAGGCCGCGTACATGCTGGCGAAGTGGGTATCGCCGCCGCGGCTCGGCACCGCCACCGAATAGAGCTGCGTCGCCTTGAACGGCACCGGATCGTAGGCGCCGTCGGTGTGGAAATTCTCGGCGCCGCGCAGGTAGACCGCCGGGCGCAGCTTGCCGTCGGGGCCGAACTTGTCGATGCCGAGCACGGTCAGTTCCGGATGCTCGGGATGGCGCGTCGATTTCGACGGATGCGGCACCACGAAGCCGAAGCGCCGGCTGTAGGCGAGGAAATCCTCGATGGTCAATTCCTGGCCGCGCACCGCGATGACGCCGTAATCGAGAAACGCCTGATAGATCGGCGCGAAACCGGCGGCATCCAGCTTGCGCACGTCGACGCCCGAAATCGCACACCCGACCCGCGGCCCGCCGGCCGTGCCCATGGGTTCAATCTTCAACATGATGCGGTTCTCCCTGTTTGCAAGGAGGATAGCAGGATGGCGGAGGGGCGGGAAGATGGGGGGCTTTTCGAAGGAGGGGCCGCCTCGCCGGCATCTCGAACTCGCCCGTGACGAGAATTCCAACCCTGCGACGCGCGCATTTGCACCCGCTCCGGACTCCGGTTAGCTTCTCGAAGGAGAACCGGCACGCTGTCCTTCGGACACATGCCGGCTCGCGGGGGACAACGCGCCGTGCCGAAGCCGATCCAACAATACCGCGTGTTCATCGCCTCGCCCGGCGGGCTGGAGGCGGAGCGGACATGTTTCCGCGACAGGCTCCGGAGGTTCTCGAACCTGCATGGCGATGACCGGGGCGCGCTGTTTCACCCCGTGGGTTGGGAAGACACCGTCGGCGGGGTCGGACGGCCGCAGGCCCTGATCAACGCCGATCTCGAACAATGCGACTACGCCGTCTTCGTGCTGCACGACCGTTGGGGCACGCCCCCCGGCAGCGGCGCGACATCGGGAACGGACGAAGAATGGAAACTCGCCGAAGAACTCTATAAGGCGAACAAGATTCGCAACATCGCGCTGTTCTTCAAGAACGTCGATGCGCGTCGGTTGCGCGATCCCGGCCCGCAACTGCAAGCCGTCCTCGCGTTCAAGAAGCAGATCGAGGAGGGCAAGCGATACCTTTTCAACGAGTACGAGGGTATCGACCGGTTCGACGAAGTCCTCGAAGGGCATCTGGCCAAGTGGCTGAAAGACCATGAAGCCGAGCCGCCGGAGTTCGCAACGCAAGGTCCTACCGCGGGCGGCTCAGTCCTGGAGACCGCAACGAACAGCCCCAGTTCCGCTGCATCTCCCCCATTTCCTTATTGGTTGCTGGAAGCAGCAAATTCCTTGCAAGGCAACGATCCAGACTATGCCGGCGCCCTGTTTTGCGCCAACAAGGCGATCAAATTGGCAAGCTCCGTGAACGAGTGGGCGAACGCGAGAAACCTCTCAGGCGTGATACAGGCCCATCTCGGCAAACTGAACGAAGCGATGACAGCTTTTGAGGAGATCGCCGACAAGTGCTCTACCTCCATGGATATAAATAGCCAGGAATATGTCGCTGGAGCACTCTTCAACAAGGGTGTCACATTCGGCATTCTCGGCCGCAATGAAGAGGCGATTGCCGTCCACGACGATGTGCTGGCCCGTTTCGGCACGGCCACGGAACTGCCGCTGCGCAGACAGGTGGCTAAAGCGCTTGTCAGCAGGGGGTTCCGGCTCGGTATCCTCGGCCGCCGCGACGAAGAGATCGCCGCCTACGACGATGTGCTGGCCCGTTTCGGCACGGCTGCGGAACTGCCGCTCCGCGAACAGGTTGCTAGGGCGCTCGTCAACAAGGGGGGCGTGCTCAGCACCTTGGGTCGCAACGAGGAAGAGATCGCCGTCTACAACGATGTGCTGGCCCGTTTCGGCACCGCCACGGAACTGCCGCTCCGCGAACAGGTTGCTAGGGCGCTCGTCAACAAGGGGGTCGTGCTCGGCACCTTGGGTCGCAGCGACGAAGAAATTGCCGTCTACGACGATGCCTTGGCCCGCTTCGGCACGGCCACGGAACTGCCGTTCCGCGAACAGGTTGCTAATGCGCTCGTCAACAAGGGGGTCGTGCTCGGCACCATGGGCCGCAGCGACGAAGAGATCTCCGCCTACGGCGATGTGCTGGCACGTTTTGGCACGGCTACGGAACTGCCCCTTATCGGAGCGGTTGCTAAAGCGCTCGTCAACAAGGGGATTGAGCTCGGTACCCTCGGCCACAGCGTGGAAGCGATTGCCGTCTACGACGATGTGCTAGCCCGCTTCGGCACGGCCACGGAACTGCCGCTTCGCGAAGAGGTTGCTAAAGCACTCGTCAACAAGGGGGTCGAGCTCGGCATCCTCGGCCATACCGAGGAGGGAATTGCCGCTTGCGACGATGTACTGGCCCGCTTCGGCACGGCCACGGAACCGCCCCTTGTCGAAGCGGTCGCCAGAGCCAAGGGGTTAAGGGATCGCTTGCGCAAGCCCTGACGCGGACCCGGATGGCGGACCTTCGTCCAGACAAGGAGTGGCCTAACGAAATATCATTCATATAATTCGTTAGTTTCGTTAATTTCGTTTATAAGCAACCCATCCTACATTACGTAAGGCACACTGACGGAGGCCCCCATGCCCCTCGATGGATCGTTGTCCGAACGCCTGCCGACCCCCGATGAGGTCGCCAAGGCGCAACAGGCCAGCAGCGCCGTGGCCCGGCTTCTCGCCAAGAAGGACGGCGCCCTGTCGCTGCACCTTGGGCGCAACGGCAAGGGCGAGGCCGCTGTCGATCTGCCGCCGGCCGTCGGCCGGATGGTGCTCGACCTGTTGTTGATGATCGCCAAGGGCGAGGCGGTGACGCTGGTGCCCTTCGGCGCCGAGCTGACGACGCAGCAGGCCGCCGACCTGCTCAACGTGTCGCGCCCGTTCCTGGTCAAGCTGATCGAACAGGGCCAGTTGCCCTGCCACATGGTCGGCACCCACCGGCGCATCCGCGCCGAAGACCTGTTCGCCTACAAGCACCGCCGCGACGCCCACCGGCGGGAGACTCTGCGTGAACTGGCCCGCCTGGGCCAGGAGATCGATGCCGGATGAGGCAAGTCGCCAAACGCTTCACGGCTGTGTTGGATACGGTCCCGATCCACAGCAACGGCTGCGCCGAATATTGATAAGCAACCTTACGAGCATGATGAGAAATGTTCCGAATTCTCTTCGGTCATTACGATTCGGTGACGTAACTCTGTAACTATCCACAACCCGCGTCACGGAGACGTCGGTGGCATTGCTGTTCCACCCAAACCCAGGAACGATTTTGGTCTGCGATTTTCGGGGCTACGTGGCACCGGAAATGGTGAAGGCCCGCCCCGTCATCGTGATCTCGCCCCGCCTCCGAAATCGCGACGGGCT
>CANITX010000162.1 GCA_947470575.1 Rhodospirillales bacterium | reverse complement strand
GCGCTAGACGAGAAGGGCAATCCGGTCAACGGCCGCGGCGACACGCCCAATACCCACGATATCCTTACCGGCTCCCAGCATGACGGCACCGCCTTTGCCGGTGCCGAAGACATGACCTGCGGCAATTGGACCAAGAGCGGGGCCGATGGCTCGGCCATGCTCGGCCATCACGACCGCTCCGGGCTAGACGAGTCCAACGCGGCGAAATCGTGGAACCAATCGCACGCCTCGCGTGGCTGCAGCGCGGACGGCTTGAAGAGCACCGGCGGCGGTGGCCTGTTCTACTGCTTCGCGACGAACTGAGCGGATGCCCGCAAGGCAACAAAAAAAGGGGCCGGAAATTCCGGCCCCTTTAGTTTGCAACCGATGCCGATGCCTCACTCGGCCCCGGCAAAACCCGTCGCCGGATCGGCATCCCCTGCCGCGTCGTCGTCGGGACTGCTCATCATCGCCTGCGAGACCAGACCGGCGTTGCCACGAATGGCCTTCTCGATAGCCTCGGCCTTTTCCGGATGGTCGCGCAGGAAGGACTTGGCGTTCTCGCGGCCCTGGCCGATGCGTTCCGAGTTGTAGGAGAACCACGAGCCCGACTTCTCGACGATGCCGGCCTTGATGCCGAGGTCGAGCAGCTCGCCGGTCTTCGACACGCCTTCGCCGTACATGATGTCGAATTCCACCGTCTTGAACGGCGGCGCCACCTTGTTCTTGACCACCTTGACCCGCGTCTGGTTGCCGGTCACCTCTTCCTTGTCCTTGATGGCGCCGATGCGGCGGATTTCCAGGCGCACCGAGGCGTAGAACTTGAGCGCGTTGCCGCCCGTCGTCGTCTCCGGATTGCCGAACATGACGCCGATCTTCATGCGGATCTGGTTGATGAAGATGATCAGGCAGTTGGAACGCGCCACCGACGACGTCAGCTTGCGCAGCGCCTGGCTCATCAGCCGGGCCTGCAGGCCGACGTGATGATCGCCCATCTCGCCTTCCAATTCGGCGCGCGGCACCAGGGCGGCGACGCTGTCGACCACCAGCACGTCGATGGCCCCCGAACGCACCAGGGTATCGGCGATCTCCAATGCCTGTTCGCCGGCGTCGGGCTGCGAGATCAGCAGGTTGTCGATATCGACCTTGAGTTTCTTGGCATAGGCCGGGTCGAGCGCGTGTTCGGCGTCGACGAAAGCGCAGGTGCCGCCCTTCTTCTGGGCCTCGGCGATGACGTGCAGCGCCAGGGTCGTCTTGCCCGAGCTTTCCGGGCCGTAGATTTCGACGATGCGCCCGCGCGGCAGGCCGCCGATACCGAGCGCGATGTCGAGCCCAAGCGAGCCGGTCGAGATGGCGTCGGCATCGACCGCCGTCTCGCGTTGGCCGAGCCGCATGATCGAGCCTTTGCCGAACGCCCGTTCGATCTGGGCGAGGGCGCTTTCGATCGCCTTGTTCTTGTCCATGGAGCCGTTATCCACCAGGCGCAGCGCACTGCCACTCATTGTCGGGGCCTCCTTATTCCACAGGGTCGACGGGGTTGCAATGAACGTCACTGTACATGCTTTGTTCTCATTCGCAAGCTGCTTTTCAACCCCCTCGGACGATTGGCCTATTTTGTATTTGTTCGCGTCTTGTTCCACAAACTCTGGAGCCAGTAGGCCGCGTTGGCCAGAACGTCGCCCAACGCCAAGGAAGCCGATGCGAACACCGGGCCCTTTTTCGCGCCCCCCCCCCCGATTCGTCCAGCCCCTAGTGCGGCGGCGAGGCCGGGCGTTCAGCCCTAGCCGTGCGTGCGTGCCAAGCGGGCCTGGCGTTCCCGGGCTTTCAGGCTCAGCGTGGCGATGGGCCGGGCCGACCATCGCCAAGACGGTCTAACGTTTCAGGCTTCCGTGTCCTGCGCTCCAAGGCGACGAAACCGTCGACCGACGGTGAAGGCTTTCCGGCGCTCCTCATGCGCCTTTTCGAGATCGTATCTCGATGACCGGAAGCCGCTACGAATGGCAACTGGTCATGCCCAAATGTATGATTTATTCTGTAAAGCCTTGACCACCCCCCGTTTCAGGCGGCGTGCTCCCATGGAAACACTTCTTTTCACTTTGGCTAACATAGCCATTGCAATGCTGATCGTATGGGCTGCCCAAAATGACAGTCCCCGGCGGAAGAAATCCAAATTCCTGTCTAAAGTTTTCGACGAATAAAAACCATTCACGATATACTTAAAATAAGTAAAGAAATAATTATGAAATTCATGTTCATGATTAAATTAATTATTGAACACAGTAACATTCCCACAAAGGAATATAATCTGTGAGAGACATATTTTTCACTATAATCTTCACAGTGATGTGCGGGTACGCGTTTCAGGCCCCCATCGTCGGTATATTGCTGTGGGGATGGCTAACGATGATGAATCCCCATCAATTGACCTGGGGATTTGCCACAAGTATTCCCGTGAATATGATTGTTGCCTTGATTACTTTTTTGTCCATATTTTTTCAACAAGGCAGAAAACTTCCCCCAAAAGATGCATTGACCGCGGTTTTTTTCATTTTTTTCTTATGGTGTAATTTTACAACGATATTTGCTTTGAATTATGAGGTGGCAATGTACCGTTGGGATCTTGCCATCAAAAGCATGATTTTCGGCTGGGTGGTCGCGACACTATTGACGACGCGCATGCGTGTCCGCGCCATGGTTTGGGTATTTGCCATCAGTTACGCTTATTACGGGGTGAAAGGCGGTGGTTTTACCATCATCACGGGCGGCAGCGGTGACGTCAATGGGCCGCCTGCCACGACGATAGCAGACCGCAACCATCTGGCCTTGGTCATGCTCATGGCTTTGCCCATGTTGGGTTACCTGCGTCAAACGAGCTCTTTTCCCCTGACCAGATTGGGCCTGGCCGTCGCGATGGTTTTGACGGCCGTGGCGGTGATCGGCACCTTCTCGAGGGGCGGGTTGATCGGCCTCGTGGCCATGGGTGGTTTTCTTTGGTGGAAGTCGAAAAGTAAGATTCCTGTGATGCTTGCCGCGGTCATCGTCGCGGTCACGGCCTACAACGTTATGCCGGATCGCTGGTTTCAGCGCATGGATACGATCGAAACGGCCGAGTCGGACGGTTCGTTCAAAGGACGTCTTGAAGCTTGGCAGTTTGCCTTCAACGCGGCGAACCACCGGTTGACGGGGGTCGGGTTTTCCGTAACTCAAGATGTTGAAGTATATAATAGATACTCCCCGGACCCCACCATCGTATTTCCGACGGGCCGTGCTGCCCACAGCATCTATTTTCAGGTTCTGGGCGATCATGGCTATCCAGGCTTGATACTATTCCTGAGCCTTTTGGCCTTGGTCTGGCTTAAGGCATCTTACATATCGTCGGCCAAGGTCAGAGCGACGCCGGGCTTGGAATGGGCGTCGGATTTGGGCGCCATGATAAAAGTAAGCATGGTTGGATATGTGATCGGCGGCGCGGCACTCAGCATGGCCTATGATAGTTCTATCATGGCCCTATTGGGCATAACCGTCGGCGCGGGATATGTCGTCGACCAGCGACTCAAGGAAAGCCGGCAGCCGGCAAGAGCAATGCCCTATCCCTCGCAGCCGTATCGGGTGGCGGCGAAATAGTTCCATCCCGCGTCCGGTGGTACCATTGGTCGTTGCCATAGTATCCATAAGGCGCTTGAGGGTGCCGGACGATGCCACCGATGGTGGGCGGCACCTCTGCGAACTGCCATCCGTCCCAAGCATTATAGGGCTCCATAGGGCTCCGACCAACACCAATGGGCGTCGTCTTCCGCCCCAGCCTCCCCACATCCCCTTCCCCTAGCTTCCCCCATCGCCAAAGCAAAAGGGCCGATGTTCACACCGGCCCCTTTTTCCGTTTCAACCGATTCGGCCTGCCCGACGTGAGTCAAGCCGGCCCGGGCGTTCAATCGTCGCGATGGGTGCGTTCCATGCGCTCGTGGCGCTCCTGGGCTTCCAGGCTGAGGGTAGCGATGGGCCGGGCCTCCAGGCGACGGACGCTGATCGGCTCGCCGGTTTCCTCGCAATAGCCGTAGGTGCCGGCTTCGAGCCGGTCCAGCGCCTCGTCGATCTTGTTGATCAGCTTGCGCGCCCGGTCGCGGGTGCGCAGTTCCAGCGAACGATCGGTCTCGACCGAAGCGCGGTCGGCGATATCGGCCTCGATGATGCCCCCTTCCTGCAGGTTGGAAAGGGTTTCGTTGGACTCGTCCAGAAGTTCGGCCCGCCAGCGCAAAAGCTTGTTGCGGAAGTATTCCCGCATGCGCGGGTTCATGAACTCTTCCTTGAGGGTCGGACGATAATCGGGAGACAACGTGACAGCCATCGGCAAAGTTTCCCAAGGTTCGTGCGCGAAGAGGGCGGAATATAAGGATGCGGCCGGCTGCGGACAAGGGGCAATCGCAACCGGCCGGCTATCGATACCGTTTTGAAATAATTCGAGAAAAGACAAGGGCGGTCGCCGCAAGCACGCGGACGGCAGGCCGGCGGGTCAACCGCCGCGGGTCAATTTGGCGATTTCCACCTCGGCGCGCAACTCGATCTCGTCGATGATCGCCTCCAGCCGGGGATCGTCGGTGCGCCGCCGCTGGGCGCGCGCCTGGCGGGCCAGTTCGGCCAGCTTTTCCTTAGGCACCGCGCCTGCCATGATCCAACGGCGCAGGGCCTCGAGCCGATCGAGCAGATCTTCGCCATGGGCCTTGGCCTGGCTCCGCTGACGTTCGTCGGCGGCGTCCGGCACTTCCTGCAGGGCGAAGACAGATTCCACCGCGCCGGGTCCCGACGGACCGACGGCGCCCGCCGTCTCCCCGACCGGGTCGCCGGAGCCGAGGCCGTCCATATGGGCGGCGAAACCGCCGCTTCCGGACTTGCGCTCCGTTCGCCGCGCCGGTGCCGTCGGCCCCGGGCCGCCGCTGCGCGTCACCTTCATCGCCCGTTGTACCCCTGTCTGTCGCGCGACCGGCGCGACTCCCCTACGGAAGTGCCGCTGAGAACCGCCGAACCCGGCTGGCGCTACATCGATGGATTTTGCCGTATCCCCGCCGCCTTTGCCAGCGCCTTGCCCGCCGGCCGGCCGGCTGCACGTTCGCCCCATCCCGTCAGGGAACATCAGTTCTTTTTGGCCGGCCGCAAGGCCCAGGTCGGATCGGATTGAAGGAAGTCGTCGAGTTTCGGTTGCTGTTGTTCCTCAACCCACCGCAGCGCCTCCTTGGCCCCCGGGCGGTTGGCATCCACCGCGCTGATCAGGGCAGCTCGCAAAATGTGCGCGTAATCGCCCTCCGTCGCGGTAGGACGCGTCCTGACCTCGTCGCCCGGCGCGTCGAAGGACAGGTAATCGACTTCCTTCCATGTCTCCGCCCAGCGGAACTTCCTGTCCTCGCCGCGCTTGCCGACAATCAGGAAATAAGCCGATGCCGCGTGCGGCGAAATCTGTTGAGGGTTGCCGACCAGACCAAGGGTAAAACCCATGAGGCTGTCGCGAAAGGGAATCGCTGCGCTGTAACCTTGATCTACAATATGAGAAAATGACCATATAAAAAAATTATGTTGCCATGGCGGCATAGTACAATATTCGTCTTTCATATTCTTCCACCCGCGTGTGTAGGAATCGCCACAATCTGTGACTCCTAGCGGGTGTTTGTTTTTATCCTCCAGAGTTTTATTAAAATATAGAATATTATTATTCAATTTTTCTTCTAAATAGCGCCGCTCGATCGCATTATCGGGCGACAAAGCCGCTGCATGAGCCAAGTTGCGCATGGACCAGGCCACGCCGCGCGTCTGATTGACGGCCAGCAAACCCAGTGCCTCCTGGCGATATCCTTTGTTTTGCTCAAGCAGATCGAAGTTCGCCCAAAAGGCCATCTCCTCGAAATAGTAATAATCGCCGGTGAAAAGGTAGGGCACATAGGCAAAACTGCCTTGATGCGCGACGTCCGGGGTGAACGCACTCACCCCCTTCATGATCCAAGGCGTGGACGTCTGATCCCGGGTCGGCAGTGCCATCGACGTCCCGCGCGGGTTCAACGAGAAGCCCGGGTAATCGTCGATGCTGACCGGACGGCCGGTTTTCGGGTCGCGGAAATGGATGGAAACGCTGCCGCTCAGATCGCCGGTGCCCATCGTCACCGCTTCCGCCCGGGGGTCCTGGCTGATCAGGTAGATCGCCGCCCAGGTCGGCAGCGGTCCGATCTCCTGGCGCCCGCCGGTCTGCGGAAAGTATGGCGTGATGACGCCGTTCTGCAGGATGTCCGTGGCCAATTTCCCCCGCCACGATTGATCCATGCCGGCCAGGCTGGCTTCCTTCACCCGAACGGTCGGATCGTAGCGCGGCAGCAGGCCCGTCGAGACCAAGCAGGGCACGTCATGGCCGACATGTACGTCGTCCAACGGGCGCCCGATCCAGAACCGCTTGACCCAGCGGGAACCGAAGGGGTGGCCCAAATACGCCTTCTCGTTAGGCCATTCGCCCGCGTTCTTCTTCGCATAAGCCGGTTTGCCGTCGATCTGGACCCGAAGGTCGTAGGGAATGTTCCCCGGCGAGGTCCATTTGACGTTTTCGCCGATGACCGCAACCCGCGTCGTCCCCGCGGCGGGATAGTGGCGAACGTGATAGTGAACCTCGAGGTCGGGATCGGCCTTGCCGGTGGCGTCGGTGGGCGTGTCCTTGACCAGGTATTCGACAACCAGCGGACCGTTCAGCCACGGCTCGCCGGAGGCCGCGCGTAAGGCGCGCGCCAGATTCGACGTCACCGTCGGACCGCCGTGAATGGCGAAAGCGACCTCGACCGGCGGTAACGTCTCGGCCAGTTGACGGCTGGTGACGGGCGCCGGACCCACCCCCCGTTGGGAAGCCGAAGCCAGTACGACGTCACGACTGCCGTTGGCGGCAAGGTTGGGCAGCTCGGCGGTGACGATGGCGTGCTTGACCGAGCCGTCCGGCCAATGGCGTTTGACATCGACCTGCGTCGACATGCCGGTGGCGCCGACCGTTTCGGGAACCAGCCCCTGGGCAAAGATCATGCCGAAGGTGACCGGCCCGGCGGGTCGGTTCTGCGCGACGCCAAAGGTGACGCGGCCCGGCTCCTGCCTGCTTGCCGTGCAAACGGCCGGCCGCGGCGGCAATTCTTTCGCCGGGGCAGCGGCGAGCGCAGCCGCCGGCCGCGGAACGTCCTGAGCCGCCGTGGCGGGTGCTGCCTTGGGCGCCGCGCTCGATGGCGCTGGGGGCGCCGCCTTGGGCGCCGCGCTCTGTACCGCGGCAGGAGCCGCGCTC
>CANITX010000161.1 GCA_947470575.1 Rhodospirillales bacterium | reverse complement strand
CGCTTGTCGTTCGTCGGCTCGACATCGAAGTCGAAGCGGATGAACGACGTTTCCGAGTTCAGGTAGCTGTAGTCCGTGGCCGGATCGGTAGCGTCCTGCGGCGCGATGGTCAGCGCGATATCGCCCTCGCCGATCTTGATCATCGAGGCGCGGACCGCCGACTCGTTACGCCAGATGTAGCGCATGCCTTCGATCTCGGGCTTCTTGCCCCAATAATTTTCATTGCGCTTGAGCAACAACTGCTGACCGCCCGGCCAGCTATCGAAAACGAACGGGCCGGTGCCGATCGGGCCCTGGCCAGCCGGCACAACCTTTTCCAAATCCGTCTTCGGATGGGGAATGACCAGACCCGTTAAGCGCATCGGCAGGATCGGATCGGGCTTGGAGGTCTTGATCGTCAGCGTCGTCGGGTTGTCCGCCGTGATGGTGAGGGTCAAGCCGGTGAAAAATTTCGAGGCGTCACCGCAGGCGAGCGGCTTCGACCAGTTGCGGTCCAACCCAGCTTTTGCCGCCGCGGCGTCGAAGGGCGTGCCGTCGTGATACTTCACGCCTTCGCGCAGCTTAAAGCGCCAGGTGGTGGCATCGACCGGCTCCCAAGACAACGCCAACCGGGGTATCAGTTTGCCGTCGGCCGGGTTTTTCTGAATCAGCGTCTCGGTGATGTTGTACTTCACGACGCGGCCTTCGAAGGCACGACTGGAATGGCAGGGCTCGATATCGTTGGGCTCCGCCGGCAACACGATGGTCGCCCACTTGTCATTCGCCTTCGTTTGCGCATTCGCTACCTGCGGCAACAGCGCCGCAAGCGCGACAACGGCGGCGGCTGCTGCCGTTGTCTGGTACGCGCGAAATCCTCGGTTCATTTTCATCGCCATCTCCCCTGGGTTCACATATGTGAACGGTATAAAGCCTCTTCATCTTTGGCCACACGGGCCACGAAACGAAGAGTAGCTTCTTTTTCTATTGGGTCATCCCGGAATTTTCTAGCCCGTATGGCTGCATCTATCCTACATTCTGATAGACAGAACGGGTGACTTGCAGGCAGACATGCTAAATTGCTTGGCTGTCAGTCGTCAAGGGCCGCCGCCGAAGCTACACCTGTCAACGGGTACCTATTTTCCCCGGGGTCGGCCTTATGACAGGGGTTATTGCGAGGATCGAGATCAGATGAGCGAACAGAAAGTCGCCGCCGTCGAAAGAGCCCTGGAAATCCTGAATGCCTTCGGCGATGGCAAAAGGAAACTAAGCTTGGCCGACCTTGCCGAGCGTACGGGATTTTACCGCAGCACAATTCTGCGCATTGCCGATTCACTGAAGCGCTACGGCTACCTGCACCGCGACAGCGCAGGCTTTTTCTCATTGGGGCCGACGCTGTGGCGGCTAGGCGTGCTGTACCACAACGCCTTCGACCTGGCCGACCACGTCCGCCCGGCATTGGCCCGTCTGGTCGAGGCGACGGGCGAAACGGCAACGTTCTATATTCGTCAAGGCAATAAGCGGCTGTGCCTGTTTCGCCATCATTCCTCATCGCCGATCCGCCATCATATCGACGAAGGCGCCGAACTCGATCTCGACCGCAGTGCCGACGCCCAGGTGCTTTCCGCCTACACCGGGGGCAGCGGCAGCCTCCATGACGGTATCCGGGCGCAGGGGTATTGGAAAGCGCTGGGCGAACGCAATCCCGAAGCCGGAGGGATATCGGCACCGGTCTTCGGCGCCGAAGGAAAATTCATCGGCGCCTTGGGCATAACCGGCATCATCGATCACTTTACGGGAGCCAACGGCGAGCGGATCACGGCCATTTTGCTGGAAGCAGCCCGCAACCTGTCGCAGACGCTGGCCGGCCAGTGAATCACGCAAAGTAGTGGGGGACGAAGCGGCTGGTGTCGCGGGTGATAGCCGTCGCATCCTCGCGGATGCCGATGCCGGCCGGCTGGCTGGCTACCACCCACGAGCCGATGACCGGATAGTTGCCGTCAAAGGCCGGCATCTCGGCGTGGGCCTGATAGACGAAGCCCTCGGCGCCGTAATCGCCGGCCGTCTCGGCCACGACGCGGCCGGCTTCCAACACCTGAATATTGGCGCCCTCACGACTGTAGATCGGCTTGCGGACCACCCTGCCGTCGATGCCGCGCGGATCGAGGGACGCCGCCAGCAGGTTGGGGTGTCCGGGGGCCATCTCCCAGAGCAGCGCCAGCGCCGCCTTGTTGGAGAGCACCATCTTCCACGCCGGTTCGATCACCTTGGCCGTCGCGGATAGCAGGTGGGCGCCGAATTCCTCGCCGACCAGCCATTCCCAGGGATAGAGTTTGAACAGCGCGCCGATGCGCCGGTTGTCGAGGTCGAGGAACTGGCGGCCGTCCCAGCCGATGTCCTCGATGGCGATACGCGCCGTTTCGAGCCCGGCCTGCACTGCCGTATCACGCAGGTATTCGATGGTGCCGTTGTCTTCGAGATGATCGCGAACGGCGGAGAAATAGATCGCCTCCCGGCCGAGCCCGAATTGCTTCCAGGCCTCGATCAGTCGTTCGTGGATAGAGTTGAACTGATCGCATTCGGGATGGGTCGCCTCCAGCCAGTCCCACTGCACGACAGCGGCTTCGAACAACGCGGTCGGCGTATCGGCGTTGTATTCGAGCAGGCGCGGCACGCCGTCCGCAAATGTCAGATCGAAGCGGCCGTATAGATTTTTTTCACCGGCCTTCCAACTGCCTTCGACCGCGTCCCAAGCAGCGCGCGGGATGCGTAGGCGTTCGTAGGCAGGCTCGCCGGCGGCAACGACGCGATCGACGAGGGCGAGCGCCATCTGCTCCAACTCGGCGGTCGCATCTTCCAAGACATCGATCTCGGCCGCCGTGAAGCGATAGCAGGCGGTTTCGTCCCAATAGGGAGCGCCGTCGATGGTGTGAAAGGCGAAGCCGAGATCGCGCTCGACATGGGCACGCCAGTCGGGGCGCGGCGCGGCTACCAGACGTTCCAAGGAACTAGATTCCGGCCCAGAGGTTCAGCCGCCGGCAGAGATGCCGGAGGAACTGCTGCGCATGGCCGTGGCCGTGCTGCCGAAACCGCCACGCGCCACCTGTGTGACCTGCGCGGCGGGACGGAAGGACTTGGCGTCGGCGGGAGAACCGGGGCCCGAGAACGTGCCAACGTTATAGGTCTTGCCGCCATTGGGCATGACGGCAGCGCCATCTGCGCCGCGATAAACCGGCTGCTGGAAGGAATTGCCGCCCATCATGTTGCCCAGCATGTAGCCCATCATCATCGGCATGAAGAAGCTGCCGCCGCTGCTGGCCTCTTGCGTCTGACCGAGCGAGGCCGACGGGCCGGACACCGCGGATTGGCCAGACGCGGCCGCGACCTGCCGGTTTTCGCAACTGCCGACTCCGAATTCCGCTTCGCACTCTTCCTTCTTGGTGAAGCGCGGTGCCTCGGCGCTATAGGTCTGTTCGGCGGAAATCTTGGCTTTTTTGCACGTCGCCTCGTCGTAGAAGGCGGTGCATTCGGAGAGGCTGGAGAAGAACTTGGCGTCGGGCGGCACATCGCTGTCGCCGCAGCTGGTCAACGCCAAGCTGGCACTGCCCAACAGAACCAATCGGATCGAACGCGATTTCTTCATAATGCGGGCTTCCCTTTTCGCTATCTATCCATATGGCGTGTCCCCGCGGGAAACGAAAGGTCCGCGTGCCGACCCATGGCACATCTTAATGCCAGGAACGGTTTCCCGCCAGGAACGCCTCAGCGGGCGACGACGCCGGTCATCCGGGGCTTAGCCGGGTCGACGATCCAGGACTGCCAGCGCTCTAATCAGCGAAACGATTGCTGCGCCCGATATTACAGGTCGCGCAAAGAGTTCGCAGATTTTCCTCTCGCGTCTGGCCGCCCTTCGACCATGGAACGATGTGGTCCACATGCAGTACGCATTCCACGTTCCGTGCAGGATGGTCACCACACAGTACGCATTTGAACCGGTCACGACGCAATACGCGGAACCGCAGGCCAAGGGCAATGTCGCGGCTTTCCTTGGGGGAGCAAACCTCAGGCGTTGTCATAGGTGCAGATGCAGACGGCTCCGCCTGTGATCTTAGGTCGCTATCCTGGTTCATACGCTCCACGAAAGCTGCCAGCGCTTTGTTCCACGTTGCGAATCGCTGAACGTACGCCTTTCCTCCGACCTTCGATGGCGGCAGGCCCATTTCACGGTACGTTGGAGGACGGCCAAAGTGGGACCAAGTGGCCAGCAAATTAGCGAAGCACTCCTCGTCGGTGTACCGACGGCCCAAACGTTTCGCTGCTAGTCCGGCCGCTTCGAATGCAGCCTTCGATGTTCCCCATCGCCGCCGCAGCGTTTCGCCGGAAAACGGCAGATGTTTCTCGATATCATCGACGGTTAGTTCAGTTGTGCCCAAATTCTCAGCCAACTGTCGCAGCGCTTCTAGAACCTCGGCGTCCGACATACGGCGGGATGCATGTGCACCGAGGGTCATCACTTGTTCGCTGCAGCGATGATAGAGGCCAGCCGCCCGCAGGGCATCGCCCCAGTTCCCAAAGCGACGATAGACCGACTTTCTCTCGATACACGCGTGTTTAGAGAAAGCAGAGACGGTGAGCGCGCCGTTAGGAACGAGCGCGGCAACCCTACGAAGTTCGCCGAGGATTGCCTCTTTCGTGTACTCGGGAAGGCGATGAAGAGAGAAGATGGGGCGCTGACGATCATCTGTCATAAAATCACTTATTGCTTCTCGAAATGGCTGCTGATGGCCTGTCCAAATAATGACCAACTATACATGAAGCGGACCTGGCTAGGCCACCTCACTCGCTCGATCACGATTGCTTTAGTTATCCTAGTATGATAACTACATAGTGTGACGCAAACGCGCGACCCGACCCTCGACACACTGCTCGACCTCGACGGCCAAATCCTGGTCGTCGATCCAGCCGGTGGGTATTGGGTGCGCTTCAACGTGTCGCGCGTTCCCGTGGCACCGGAGAAGCCGCACGGGCTTGACTATTCGCTGACGCTTCACGGCCCAAACGGCGAGCGGCTTGTCGGCTTCGACAATGCCCATCCGGTCGGGCGACAGCGGCGTGGCCAGCCACAGGACCATCGGCACCGGTTACGGACGGTGAGGCCCTATGTCTATCGCGACGCGACGACCCTGCTCGCGGATTTCTGGACCACGGTGGACGCGGTGCTGCGCGAACGAGGAGTGATTCCATGACCACCCTGAAAGTGGGCATAGCCAGCTACGACGACATGAAGGCCCGCACCATGGCCATCGCGCGGGGCGAATGGAAGGTTGCGGCCAGCGAACCGAAGATCTGGTTCACCTCGACAGAGTCCTTCGCCAAGGTGCTATCAGCGGGCAACCGCGACCTGTTGCGGACCATTGCCGAAAAGGCTCCCGGGTCGCTCGACGAACTGGCGCGGCTGACCGGCCGGGCCAAATCGAATCTGTCACGGACCTTGAAGACCATGGCGGAATACGGCCTAGTCCGCCTCGATCGGGGCGAACGGGGCCGGATCGTTCCAAAGGTGACGCACGACCGGGTGGAACTTCACCTGCCGCTCACGGACGGCCATTTAGGGCGTGTTGCTTGAGCGCAGCTTAACCCATCAGCGGGCGACGACGCCGGTCATCCTGGGCTTAGCCGGGTCGACGATGAGATCGGCCTTCGACGGCTTTTCGCCGCGCAACAGCCGCTGAATGTTTTCCAGGCCGTGGGCGGCCATCGGGGCGACGTTGTCGAGCACGCTGCCGGCGGAATGCGGCGTGGCGACGACGTTATGGAAGGTCATCAGCCGGGTGGCGGGGTGGTCGGGCTGTACCGGCTCCTTCTCGAAGGTGTCGAGCCCGGCGCCCAAAACCTTGCCGGAGGCGAGCGCCTCAGCCAGGGCATCCTCGTCGATAAGGTCGCCGCGGGCGGCGTTGATGATGGTGACTTCGGGCTTCATCTTGGCGATGGCCGCCCTGTTGATGATCCGGTAGTTGGCCTTACCGCCGGGGATATGCAGGGTCAGCACGTCGCTTTGCGTCAGCAATTCTTCCATGGTGACATAGGTGGCGTTGAGCTTGCGCCCCGCTTCCTCCATCGGGCCCAGGGTGTCGTGGTAGTTGATCTTGACGCCGAAGCCTTGCAGGCGAGCTGCCACGGCCTTGCCGATGTTACCGAAGCCGAGGATGCCGACGGTCTTGCCGGCCAGCTTGCGCGACTGCGGACGCAACTCGCCGACGATCCAACGGCCTTCCTTCATGGCGCGGTCGGCCAGGGGCAAGCGGCGCATTGTGGCCAGCATGTGCATGAGGGTGTGTTCGGCCACCGTGGCGGCATTGGCACCGGCGGTGATAGCGACGAAGATGCCGGCCTTCTCGGCGGCGGGCAAATCGATCTTGTCGACGCCGATGCCCCACTTCTGAATCATCTTGAGCTTGGGCGCGCGGGCGATCATGTCGGCCGTCACCGGCGAGACGACGAATAGAAAGTCGCTGTCTTCCACCCACTTCTCGCTTTCGGCGTCCCAGTTTTCGGCGAAGGACAGCTCGAAGCCGTCGGGGGCGATCTCGCGAATGATGTCCTGGGCCGCCGGCACGAAGACATAGCCGACGCAGGCGACCTTGACGGTGTTGGCAGCACTCATGATCCGCATTCCTCCCGGATGGACGATTATGATTTGTCGGGCAGTTGTTCAGCAGTCCGGGCCCGGCGTCAAGACGGGAGGACGAGGCAACCTGCCCTTGGGGATTTTCCACGACGGCGGTTTGCGCTGTGGACGATGCGGCCGGCGCGGATTAGCTTGCCGGCTCGCAGTCGGGATATCGCAGTATGACAGCCACAGGCTCCATCGGGACGACGGCGGATTCCGGCGCAGCGCCGCCGGCTGCCGCCTCGCGTACGCTGGCGCTGATCTGTGCGGCGCATGCGGTCAGCCATTTTCATATCCTGGTCCTGCCGCCGCTATTCCCGTTCCTGCGCGACGTCCTGGGCGTCGGCTTTATCGAGCTGGGCCTGGCGCTGACCGTCTTCAACGTGGTGACCGGCCTGACCCAGGCGCCGATGGGTTTCATCGTCGACCGCTTCGGGGCCAAGCGCATCTTGATCGCCGGCTTGGTGCTGGGCGGATTGGCCTTCGTATCGCTCGGCATCGTTCACAGTTTCGCCTGGCTGCTGGCGGCCTCGGCACTGGCCGGACTGGCCAATGCCGTCTATCACCCGGCGGACTATGCGATCCTGGCCGCCGAGATGGACGAGGCGCGGATGGGCCGGGCCTTTTCGTTCCACACATTCTCGGGCTTTTTCGGCGGCGCCGTCGCGCCGGCGACCGTCCTGTTGCTGGCGGCAACCGCCGGGCTCGACGCCGCGCTGATCGCCGCCGGACTGGTCGGCCTGATCGTCGCCGCGGCGCTTATCTGCTTGGCGCCCAGCGGCGCCGGAGCGGCGAAGAAGCGGCCCGCACCGGGCTCCGGCGCCACGCCGGACACGCCGCTGCGGGCGCTGCTGAGCCCGGCAATTCTCAGCCTGACCGCCTTCTTCGCCCTGATCAGCCTGTCGCAGGGCGGCATCATGAACTTCTCGGTGGT
>CANITX010000160.1 GCA_947470575.1 Rhodospirillales bacterium | reverse complement strand
TTTCGTTTCAGGCCGGCGTTAGGCGGCCTTCTTGTCCTCGATGACCGGCGCGCTGGCGCCGCCGATGGCAATCTTGCGCGGCTTCTGCTCTTCGGGTACCTGGCGGACCAGATCGATGCGCAGCAGGCCGTTGCGCAGTTCGGCGCCGGCAACCTTGATGTTGTCGGCAAGATCGAACCAGCGCTCGAAGGAACGGCCGGCGATGCCGCGATGCAACAGGGCGATGCCTTCCTCGGGCTCCTTGGCCTTGCCGGAAACCACCAGGCGGTTTTCCTTGACGGTGAGGTCGAGTTCATCCTCGCCGAAGCCGGCTACTGCCATGGTGATGCGATAGGCGTCCTCGCCACGGGCTTCGATGTTGTAAGGGGGATAGGACGCTGCCTGATCCTCGACACGAAGCGCGCTGTCGAGCAGGCGCTGCATGCGGTCGAAACCGACGGTCGAACGGAAAAGCGGCGAAAAATCGATGGTACGCATGGTTTAGTTCTCCTTTGCGAAGCAACTTGCGTGAGGGAACGCACCGAACAGGTCGCGTTCCGGGTTCATCCGATGCTCCGAACCCGATGGTGTGGCATTCGGAACAAGCTTGAGATGGTTTTCTCTGGATCGGCCGTCAAGCCGGGGGGCGAATTTTTTTCCGTACGTCCTCAAGGCGCATGCACGTCAAGCGGTTTGAGCCTTGGTCAGGCAAGGAACGATGGAACGCCAGCTACTATTTGCCAGTGGCTGGCGCACTTGCCTCGGGAACCTCGTCGTGGGTATCGACGTTGCTTTTGGCAGGGGTATCCCCTGGGTTTCGCCCGTGCCGCGGATCGGCGGGGGCGTTGTGGCGATGCCTTGTCGTTGCATACTATCTGCAGGGATCGTAATGAAGGAGCAATGTTCGCGGCATAATCTCCTCGTATGCGCTCATGGGCCTCATCTTTCGCCGGGGCCGGGGCGAGGAAATCCTATGCCGCCTCCGTATCCGCCAAAAGCAAGACTGGATTGCCGCGCCGTGTCGATACCGTTGGGACCATCGTTGCGGCTCCGCACCGTCAGGCGCTCCGGTGAGTATTAGCCTGTCCGCCATCGCCGTGGTTGCGCCGATCGCCCTTTGGTTGGCGTCATCGGGCTATATGCTTTGCGCCATCGTCTGCGTGCAACGGCGTGCGCGTCGGGCCGGGCCGCTTGGCAAGCCGCTCGCCGTTACCATATTGAAGCCGCTTTGCGGCCTGGAGAGCGGGCTTTACGAAAACCTGCGTTCGTTCTGCACCCAGAACCATGCCGAGTACCAGATCGTCTTCGGTCTGCGCGAGGCCGCCGATCCAGCCCAGCCGTTGGTTCGCTCGCTGATCGCGGAATTTCCGGAGAACGACATCTCTGTGGTGGTCGATGCGCGTGTCTACGGTTCCAACCTCAAGGTCAGCAACTTGATCAATATGTACGCTGCCGCCAAACACGATCTGATCGTGATCGCCGATAGCGACATGCGGGTCGGGCCCGACTATCTGGCCGCGGTCGTCGCTGCTTTCGCCGATCCGGCCGTCGGCGCCGTCACCTGCCTGTATCGCGGTTCGGCCGCCGGCGGACTCGCTGCGCGGCTGGGCGCCATGTTCATCAATGCATGGTTTGTGCCGTCGGTTCTGGTTGCCCTATCGTTTCAGAAGCTGCGCTTCTGCTTCGGCGCGACGATGGCCGTGCGGCGGAGCGTGCTTGAGGCGATCGGCGGGCTGACGCCTCTCAGCGACTATCTTGCCGACGATCATATGTTGGGCAAGCTGGTCAGCGACACCGGCCTGCAGGTCGAGCTTTGCCCCTATCTGGTCGATAACATCGTTGCCGAGTCGGGATTGGCTTCCCTCTATCGGCACGAACTCCGATGGGCGCGCACGGTACGCACGGTGCAACCCTGGGGCTACGCTTTGTCGTTCGTTACCTATGCCATACCGATGTCGGCCCTCGCCGCGCTCGGCATTGAGGTATTGCTCGGCCTGCACCTGCTGGCGCTGGCTGTCCTGGCAACGGGCGTCGGCCTCCGTCTGGCATTGCACGTGGCTGTCGGCCGCAGCCTCGATCTTCGCTTATCTCGGGACATTTGGCTGGTGCCGTTACGCGATATACTCAGCTTCGTCGTGTGGGGAATGAGCTTCTTCGGCCGGGGAATCCGGTGGAAGGACCACGCGTTCGCTGTTCATGCCGATGGCCGCATTGTCGCAAAAGGATCGCTCGAATGACCATGAAGACGCTCTTTCTCAACCCGCCCTCTTTCGAGGGCTTCGACGGCGGTGCTGGTTCGCGATATCAGGCGAAACGCGAGATACGTTCCTTCTGGTACCCGACCTGGCTGGCCCAGCCGGCGGCGCTGCTGCCGGGAAGCAAACTGATCGATGCGCCGGCGCGCGGGCTGACGCTGGCCGACATCCTGCCGTTGGCCGGGGATTACGATCTGGCGATCCTGCACACCAGCACGCCGTCCTTCGCTGCCGACGTCAAGGTTGCCGAGGCCCTGAAGCAGGCCAATCCGCGACTGATGATCGGTTTCGTCGGTGCCCATGTCGCGGTTTCGCCGGAACCGTCGGTAACGGCCTCTGGCGCCATCGACTTCGTGACACATGCGGAATTCGATTTCACCATCAAGGAAATCGCCGAAGGCAAGCCGCTGGCCGAGGTCGACGGCATCACCTGGAAGCGTGACGGCAAGGCGGTGAACAACCGCGAACGGCCGGTGCTGCACGACATGGACAGGCTGCCTTTCGTCGCCGACGTCTATAAGCGCGACCTGGCGGTCGAGGACTATTTCATCGGCTACCTGAAGCATCCCTATATGTCGTTCTATACGGGGCGCGGCTGCAAATCGCGCTGCACCTTCTGCCTGTGGCCGCAGACGGTCGGCGGCCACACTTACCGCACCCGCAGCCCGGCCAGTGTGGCGGCCGAGGTCGCCCAGATGCAGCGCGACTTCCCGCAGGTGAAGGAATTCTTCTTCGACGACGACACCTTCACCGACGACCGGCCGCGCGCCGAAGCCATTGCGCGGGAACTCGGCAAGCTTGGCGTCACCTGGTCCTGCAATGCCAAGGCCAACGTGCCCTACGAGACGCTCAAGGTGCTGCGCGACAACGGCCTGCGTCTGCTGCTGGTCGGCTACGAATCGGGCAACCAGAATATCCTGCACAACATCAAAAAGGGCATACTGGTGGATGTCGCCCGCCGCTTCACGGCGGACTGCCACAAGCTCGGCATCGTCATCCACGGTACCTTCATCGTCGGCTTGCCCGGCGAAACCCGCGAGACCATCCAGGAAACCATCCGCTTTGCCCAGGATATCAATCCGCACACCATCCAGGTGTCGCTGGCGGCGCCCTATCCGGGCACCTTCCTTTACAATCAGGCGAAGGAGAACGGCTGGCTCAGCCTGGGGGCCGCCGATCTGGTGCAGAACGACGGTGTCCAGATCGCCTCGCTCCAGTACCCGCACCTTTCAAGCCAGGAAATCTTCGAGGCGGTGGCCGAGTTCTACAAGCGCTTCTACTTCCGGCCGAGCAAGATCGCCTCGATCACCCTTGAGATGCTGCGCAGTTGGGAGATGATGAAGCGCCGGCTGCGCGAAGGGGTCGAATTCATGCACTTCCTGCAGGCGCGGGAGAATCGGACCTGAAGCGGGTCATCATCACCGCCGACGATTTCGGCCTTGCCGCCGAGGTCAACGACGCTGTCGAGCGGGGCCATCGCGACGGTGTCCTGACGGCGGCGAGTTTGATGGTCGGAGCGCCGGCGACGGCCGATGCCGTGCAGCGTGCCCGTCGCCTGCCTGATCTCGGTGTCGGGCTGCACATCGTCTTGGTGCGCGGCCGCCCGGTGCTGCCGCCGTCGCAAATTCCCGATCTCGTCGGTCCCGACGGCGATTTCCGCACGGACCTGGCAAGTGCTGGCTTCGCCTTTTTCTTCCGCCCGGCGGTGGCGGCGCAGCTCGAAGCCGAAATCCGCGCCCAGTTCGCGGCGTTCCAGGCAACCGGTCTGGCGCTTGACCACGTCAATTGCCACAATCACATGCAGCTGCATCCAACCGTGCTGGGCGCAATTCTCAGGATCGGGCGGGATTATGGAATGGCGGCGCTGCGCCTCCCCTACGAGCCGTTCCTGCCGTCCTGGCGGGCGGGTGGCGACGGCTTTGCCGGCCGGCTCGGCTACGCTGCCGGATTGCGTCCGTGGATCGGCCTGACCAAGGCGCGGCTGGCGCGGGCGGGCATTGCCTGCAATGACTACCTGTTCGGCATGTACGACAGCGGCCGAATGACGGCCGAACGCGTGCGCGCCCTGATCGGTTTTCTGCCCGAGGGGACATCGGAAATTCACCTGCACCCGGCCGCCGGTCCCTGGCGGAGCGCCGATCCTGCCGCGGCAGGCTACGGTTTCGCCGACGAATTCGCAGCGCTGCTCGATCCGGGGGTGCACGACGCTTTGGCCGGCGCTGAGGTCGAGCCCATCGCCTTTCGTGACATCGGAGCCGCCCGCAAGCCTGTTGCCGGCGAACTTCCGCACGGGGTGTCGGCGCCTCACGTCGGACGCGGAGCCTGACAGTGTCGCGGCTTGTCGTTCCCGTTGGCCTGATTGGACTGCTGCTGGCGACCGGCCTGATTGTCTATTTCGGCCTGCCCGCCGTGTTCGCCGCCATCGTCTCGTCCGGTTGGGCTTTTCTGGCGGTAACGACCTATCACGGCGTGTCGCTGCTGTGCGCCGCGCTGGGGTGGCAGGCGCTGCTGGCGCGCCGGCATCCCTTGCCCTGGTCGCTCTACCTGGTTGCCCGCACCGCGCGGGAGGCGGTCAACAACCTGCTGCCGGTGGCGCAGATCGGCGGCGAGGTGGTCGGCGCCCGGCTGCTCATCCTGAAGGGGCTGAGCGGCCAGACCGCGGCAGCCAGCGTGATCGTCGACCTGACCGTCGAAACCCTGGCGCAGGTCCTGTTCACGCTGATCGGATTGGGGTTGCTGGTGCTGTTCGGCATCGGCGGGGGAATGATCGCCCAGCTGGTCATCGGCGTCGCAGCCGCCGCTCTGTTGCTCGGCGGCTTCGTTGTGGCGCAACGCTACGGATTGTTCCGGGTGGTCGAAAGAATGCTGGCCCGCCTCGCCACCGAAGGCCGTTGGATGAGCCTTGGCGGCTTGAGCGGCCTGCACGAAGCAATGATGACCATTTATCGCGATTGGCGCGGCACGCTGGCGGGTGGTGCCTGGCATTTGGCGGGTTGGGTCCTGGGCGCGGGCGAGATCTGGATCGCCCTTCACATGATGGGCATCCCGATCGGAGTGGGCGAGGCGATCGCCTTGGAAAGCGTTGTCCACGCCGTGCGCAGCGCCGCCTTTTTCGTGCCGATGGCTCTCGGCGTGCAGGAGGGCGGCTTTCTCCTGGCCGGATCGCTTTTCGGGATAGGACCGGAAGCGGCTCTGGCCGTCTCGCTGATCAAGCGCGTGCGCGACCTGCTGCTCGGTGCTCCCGTCTTGCTGGTTTGGCAGGCGGCGGAAGGACGGCGCGCGATAGCGCGTCTGTGGCGCAACGAAAAGGCGGATGAGGTCTGAACATGGCGAACGGTCCGGACGGAAGCACGCGGCAATGGTGGCAGGTTTTCCCCCTGGTCCGTCGCTTGTCGGACCGGTTGACGCCGCTGCTGCTGCCGTTGCCGATCACGCCGAACCAGGTCAGCGTCGCCTCCTTGCTCTCCGGACTGGCCGGGGCCGCCTGCTTCCTCCCGGGTGGGCGTGGAGTGGCGATGACCGGCGGGCTGCTGATGATCGCCAGTTATGTACTCGACAACTGCGATGGCGATATCGCGCGGGCGAAAAAACTATCCAGCCGCCTCGGGCATTATCTCGATTCGGTCGTCGATTGGCTGGTCGACACCGCCTTCTTCGTCTGCCTGGGCATCGGTACTGCGGCGGCGCGCGACGAGATGCTGTGGTTATGGCTGGGACTTGCCGCGGCACTGGGCGCGACGATCAGCTATGTCCTTGAACTGAGTCACGATGTGCGGGCGGCGCGGCGAACGCAGGCGGCGCCGGAAAAACCGGTCGAACAAAGCGAATTGCCGACGGATTGGAAAGAAGCCTTCGTCTACGTTTTCCGCGAACTGAGTCGGGCCGATTTCTGTTTCATCGTGCTCGTTCTGGCGGCCTTCGATGTCACCTGGGTCCTGCTGGTTGCCGGTGCCATCGGTGCGCAGGTCTACTGGCTGACGTCCCTGTTCGTCGGCTGGCGGCGCTTCCACGTCTGAACCGGCGCCTCGACATAGAGATATGTCCGCTTCCGCCCCATGCGGGTCATGGGGACGGCCCGGAAGGGCGCCCTCACGTCCGCATGCGGCGGTGGGATATCCGTGGTCAGCGCGGCGTATCGCCCTTGACCAGGGTCCGGTACAGCAGGCGGTGCTGGGCCGGGTCGTAGTCGAAGCTGGCGCGGTGGAAGGCGGAGCGGTTGTCCCAGATCAGCATGTCGCCGGGGCGCCACTGGTGGGAATAAACGTATTCGGGCTTAAGCGCCCGCTCGGTCAGGTCTTCGAGCAGGACCTGGGAATCTTCCGGGCTCATGCCGACGATGTTCTCCACCTTGTTGGGGTGGAAATACAGCGCCTTGGTGCCGGCGTCCGGATGGGTGCGGACCAGCGGGTGGATGACCGGCGGCGGCGCAGCTTCGGCCTGCCAGGCACGGCGGTCGGCATTCACCGATTTCGAGGCGCTGCCGATGATGACGTTGACGGTCTTCATGCCCTCGATGCGCTTCTTGAGGTCGGCGGGCAGCGTCGCGAAGCCGGCACGCGTGTTGGCGATATTGGTGGCGCCGCCCTTGTCCGGCAATTTGACGGCGTAAAGACAGGTGAACTTCGGCGGCTGCGGCTGGTTGACGTGGTCGGAGTGCCAGCGTTCGCCGGTCATCACCCGCTTGCCTTCGCGGTCGATGGCACGGCTGTTGATCAGCCCAATCAGGGGCTGTTCCGGCAGGCGGTTCTTTTCGCTTTCGTCGGGCATCAGTTCCCCGAACAGCGACACGGCGGCCACGTATTGCTCTGGCGTGAAATCTTGGTTGCGGACGACCAGGGTGATGTTCTCGACCAGGGCGTCGTATAGCTGTTTGCGGGTTGCCGCATCGACCGGCTGGCGCAAATCGATGCCGGTCACCTCGGCGCCGATGTGTTCGGACAGTTTGGTGATCTTCATGTGTGGCGCACCGGTTTTCGCCTGCGGCGCTCCGGCTGTCTTTTCCATTGAGACTTGCATGTTCTTCGCTCCTGGGCGAGGGGGTCGAATTCGTTATGGCCTGACGACGAGATCGCCCGGTCGATTCCCGGCGTGAGGCATGTGTCGGTATGGGGTAGGCGTCATCCGCATGCGGGCAGCGCCAACGTTAGCCGGGAGTTTACATGAAAGCGGTCGGCGCGCAAATCGGGTAGTGTCTCAGTTTGAATGTTGGCGGGGACATTGGCCGTCCGGACCCCGTCTCAAAGCTGCCAGTCGCGTCTACCAGTCGATCGCACGCTTTTCGCCGATAATCGCCGTTCGCTGCCTAAAGATTAGCGGCCATCTCGGCTAACTTCGCCACCGTATTCATATTTCGGGCTGTTCCG
>CANITX010000159.1 GCA_947470575.1 Rhodospirillales bacterium | reverse complement strand
GTGTGGCCCGCGGAGCCACATGGGTCACACCGATCCCGCTACCCGACAGTTCGCGTCTGATGGCATCCGAATAGCCGCGCAAGCCAAACTTGCTCGCCGAATACGCGGCGAACAGCGGATAGGCGATGTCCCCGAACATCGAACCGATATTGACGACCCGCGCGCTGGGTGCGGCGGCCCGAAGCAGAGGCAGGAACAGCCGGACGAGTTGGATGGGCGCCGTCAGGTTGGTTGCGACCATTCGCTCGATGGCGTCGTCCGGCGGTGCATCGATCGGTCCGACCGAACCCATTCCGGCGTTGTTCACCAGGATATCGAGCCGGCCGTAGCGTCGCCGGACGACTTCTTCCAGGCCGCATCGCCCATCCGTCGAGGTGATATCCGCGGGAAAGACGATCGACGGTCCCGGCATCATCAACGCGGCGGTTTGTTCCAGCATATCGCTGCGGCGGCCGGTCAGTACCACCTCGGCTCCGGCGGCCTGAATCGCCAAAGCGCGCCCGATGCCCGACCCCGCGCCGGTGATCAGCATCACGCGTCCCTTGAGCGCGACGGGGCTCATGCGGCGTCCTCGAACTCAAGCGATTGAAAGATGTCGCCATAAAGCCTGTAGACGGCGCGTGACGTCGAGACGATGGCGTTCTGAACGGTGCGATCGGTGAAGCCGTTCACCAGGGTTTGGAAAAAGGCGACATGCTCCTGATCGAGACAGCCGTGGGACGTGAGATAGCGAAAGCCGGCCGCGTCCGATCCGCCGAGGTTCTTGCGGATAGTCTCGGCCGCCTGTCCTGCCAGGGCGGCGGACATACCTTCAAGGACATGGACCATACCCATGAGGGCATAGGGGCTGATCTCGTCGATCGTGTAGTAAGCATAATGGATCAAACGCCGGCAGCAGACATCGGGTTCGGATTGTCGGACTGCCTGCGGGTCGCCGCCCATGGCGGCGATATCCTCCAGAATCCAGGCGTCGTGGCCGGTTTCCTCGGCGATGTACGCGGCCAAGGCAGACTTGTAGACGGCATCGCCGGCCCCCACGCAGCGCGACGCGGCCCGTTGCATGAGGGGGCAGGTATGATGGACGTGGTGATACGCTTGGCCGAGGAACGCCAGATAGGTCGTTCGGGAAACGCCCTTCTGAACGGCTTGACGGATCAAGGGAAGGCTCATGAAGGCGGTCCGCTCGGCGGCCGTTTCGGCGATCAACCAGTCATAGAACGCCATCGGCTTCACTCCTGATTTCGGGAAGGTCGTATAGGTCGTCGATGTCGGCGGCGTAGGCTTCGGCGATGGCCTTTCGCCGGGGTCTGCCGTTGGCCGTGAACAACCCACCGTCCGGCCGGGCCGGGTCGTCGATGACCAGAAGGGCACCTGGCCGGGCATAGGCCGGGAGATCTCGGCCGACCGCTTCGATGAGGCCCCGCACAGCTTGCGGGCCGGCTTTGGCGAACCACGAGCGCCCAATGGCCGATGGCCAGACCAGGAGAAGCGGCCAATGCCGCCCATGGCCGAGAAGGACCGTCCGTTCGATGCGGGTGTCCCCGGCGAATGCCGTTTCCACCCATTCCGGCGAGACGTTGCGGCCGGAAGCCAGGACGATAAGATTGTCCTGGCGGCCCCAGACCTCGAGAAAGCCGTCAGCATCGAGTCGTCCGAGATCTCCGGTCCGCCAGGGAATGTCCGCCGGTCCGAAACCGGCGTAGCCATCCATGACGGTTGCCGAGGACACCAGGATTTCATCCCGATCGAAGCTGATCTGAACGCCGGGCAGCGGCTCGCCGACCGTCCCGGCCTTGCGTCGTCCGGGCCGATTGACGGCGACGACCGAGGCGCATTCCGACAGGCCGTAACCTTCATGGACCGGAATTCCCTGATCCCAAGCCTTGGCCGCCATCTCGGGGGCAATGGGAGCGCCGCCGACGGCAACGAAGCGCAGACCCAGGGGCTGCTCGACCTCGCCGCGATCGATCTCCCGTAGCCATGCCGCCAGAAGGTCGGGAACCAGGACGGTGGTTGTCGGCACATGGCGACGTATCGCCGCCGTCAGACCTGCGATGGTCGTCTCGGGCGAAGCCCCCATCGCCGTACCGACGATCACGGCTTCCGCTCCGGCCAGTATCGGCAGGTAGATGCCGCAGACCGTCTCGAGCAGGAGAGCGTACGGTAGAACGGAGAGATGGCAATCGTCCTCGTCGGCGCCGATTGCGATGGCCAAGGCGGCGGTGACGGCATCGATCTGCCGGGCGCCCAGGCGTACGCCCTTCGGCCGGCCGGTACTGCCGGAGGTATAGATGATCTTGCCTCCGCATCCGTCGGGCACGGCGGCACGCTCGTGCCGAGCGGCGATCGTCGGCAGCCCGAAAGCCGCCGCACGTTGTTCGGCGCCGGACGTGGCAACGATGGCGCTGACGCCGGCGTCGGCCAACAGATGGGCGGTTTGTTCCTGTGAAAAGAAGGCGGGCAAGGGAACCGCGGTGCGGCCGGAGGCGGAAATCGCCAAGTCCGCGACCAGCCAATCGATACTGTCGGTGCCGAACAAGCCGATGGTCGTCGGCTCCGTCGCCAGCCGTTGCGCGAGTCCGCCGACGCGCCCGGCAAGATCGGCATATGAGATCCGACCGCTGGGATCCCAGAACGCGATCAGGTTTCCAAAGTTCGCGGCTCTTCGGCGAAGGGCGTCGAGGATGCTCTGCATGGACTATTCCTAGAACGCCGCTGCCGTGACGCTGCCGCGGTCGATTCTTCCGGCGGTTCGGGCGAGGAGATGGTCTCTCGCGACCGCGCACACCATGGGGTCGGTGGCGTAGTAAGACCCCCAGTCGACCGCGTTCCCGACACACGACGGATCGGCTTTGGCTAAGGGGATGAGAGGAAGATTTTGCGTTTGAAGTGTTTGTCGCAACCTTTCGGTGGCCGTGAATATGGCCCACTCGAAGCCACGGCGGGGAATCCACGTCCGCAACGTCATGATCAAACGAAGGAATGACGATGGCCGCAGCGCGGCGAGCGATGTCACCTCGACGATGGTGGCGTTATCGGCCGTGGCATTGGCTACCTGCTTCAGGGTGGCGGGAATGTTCTTCGCCAGATATCGCTCGCAGAAAAATCCGTCGGCCTCGGTGCGAAGCCCCGCCACTGCCTGGACGCCGTCACAATTCGCTAGCGCCATCAGCAGCTTTGGGAATTGAACCACCCGGGCGCCGTATGTCAGCCCATAGCTACGTTGGATACAGGCTTCTGCCTCCGTCCGAAGGGCATGGTCCGGCGTCACGGAGATAAGTGCCATCGTCGCCGTTGCTCCTTGATGACTTTGGCTTGTTCAGCCGATGGATGCCGCCGGGACAGTGATTCCCTGGCGACTGTCTGAGCGAATCATGGGCTGCACAGCTTGCATCAACCTTACGGGCGGTTTCCCTCGGCCCGCGAGTTGCGCAGGACCGGCAAGGTCATGTCAGCAAGGTGCAAGGTCGATGCCGGATCATGCGATCGCGAACGACGCTCTTTTCATGCGGGAGGACATATATGCGATCGAAGTTTCGATGTGCTGGATTGGCTGGACTGCTTCTCGCGATAGCCGCGGCAGCGGGTGCGCTGCCCGGAACGGCCGGTGCGGCGGATGTTCCAAACCCGCCGGCTCCGATCGACTTGGGCGAACACGGTTGGTATTTTTCTGGAAAAGGCGGGCCGACGTTTTCGACCCTTTCGGGGGTCGGTTCGACCGACGGCCATACCATCAACGAAGACAGCGCCAGCAATGCCATCGGTTCGTTCGGCATGGCGGCCGGATACGAGTGGATGTACCGCTACCGTATCCCGTTGCGCACCGAACTGGAGTTCATGAACCGCACGGAAGTCACGTATGATGCCAGTCCGTTTCTGATCGGCACGCCTTCCGGTGCGCTGGCCAGCACGGTTCAGAACGTTACCACCATGGCCAAGGTCTATTGGCATTTTCCGGTCGAATCGGCGACATGGTGGCCGTTCCTGTCGGCGGGTCTCGGATGGTCCCACAACACCGTCAAAAGCGAGTTCACGCCAACCGGCGGCGGCTCGACGAAGTTCAACCATGCGTCGGAGGATTTGGCCTGGAGCGTCGGCACCGGTATCTCGGTCAAGCTTGGGCCGAACATGATGAACGACATCGAGATTCGTCAGGTCGATCTCGGCCAGCCGGACTGGGGGCTGCCGTCGGGCAAGAACATTGAAACACGTAGCCCCATGGGATTCGGCGCCACCGAGCTTAGCTTCGCGATCCGCCTCATGTTTTAACGTGCCGTGCACCGGATCGATCGCGATGGGCGTGAAAAATGTTCCGGCAAGTGGGTGACTGCCCCTCCTCGATCTAAACCGCTAGGGCGCGTTCCCCGCCGTCGCCTCCCCATTGCAATCCACCCCTACCCCCGCTAGCGTCCGGCGGGGCGCATGGCCGCGCCTTTCCGTCCGTCATCCGTCGTATCGACAAAAAACACCGCAGAGGAGGGTTTCGCCGTGGATTGGGTCAATCGCCGCAAGAAGTTCCGCAAGGTCCTGCAAGGTAAGAAGTGCGTCTATCCGGGCTCCGTCTACGATGCCCTATCGGCGCGCATCGCCGAGGATCTGGGCTTCGAGGTCGGCATGTTCGCCGGTTCCACCGGTTCGCTTTCGGTATTGGGCGCGCCCGACTTGATCGTTCTCACGCTCAGCGAATTCGCCCAACAGGCGCTGCGCATCAACCGCGCCGGCGAGCTGCCGCTCATGGTCGATGCCGATCACGGCTACGGCAACGCGCTCAACGTCAAGCGCACGGTCGAGGAATTGGAGACCGCCGGCGTTGCCGCACTCACCATCGAGGATACCGTGCTGCCGCGTCCCCATGGTCCCTCGGGCAAGCCGACCCTGATTTCCATCGACGAGGGCATCGGCAAGATGAAAGCTGCCTTGGCCGGCCGCCAGGACAAGACCCTGGTCGTCGCCGGGCGCACCAGCGCCTTCAAGACCACGAGCGTCAAGGACGGCGTCGCCCGCATCAAGGCCTACGAGAAGGCCGGCGTCGACGCCATCTTCCTGGCCAGCGTCACCACCAAGGCGCAGGTCGAAGCGGCGCGCGACGCCGTGAAGCTCCCGCTGCTGCTGGGCGGCGGCGGCACCGGCGAGATCTACGACAAGAAGTGGCTGGACGCCGTCGGCGTTCGCGTCTGCCTGACCGGCCACCAGCCGATCCGCGCCGCCGTGCAGGGCCTCTACAATACGCTCAAGGCGCTGCGCGACGGCGTCGCCCCCAAGGACCTCACCGGCCTCGCCTCGGGCGACCTGATGAACAAGGTCACGCGCCTCGACAACTACAAGAAGTGGACCAAGGATTACCTCGGCGGCGAGATCGGCGGCGAGTGAATCCGGACTGCGTCTAAAAGTGGTATTTCCTCTATAGGTCGGTCTTTGCCCTCGTCATCCTCCCTCTCCCCTGGTGGGGAGAGGGTCGGGATGAGGGAGTGCCGGACAATCCGCAGAGATCCCGGCCTAAATACAACTTATAAGTGTATTACTTATTTGTATTTTCCGCGAGCCACACCGAAAAGTCACGAAAAGCTACGCCGCGAAAGTTGTATCGCCGACCTGACCATGCGCTCCAGCGCATCGAGGAATCGCGATTTATCCTTCGCCGAAAACGATGGATTGAAGCCCCGGATCTCACCGGTCTCCCTCAGGTGCGCGCTCAGGTCGCGCATCGCCAGCGCCACGCCGATGCCGGCCTCCGTGAACGGCTTGCCGGTCGGTCCCAGCACCTGCGCACCCCGCTCGATGCAGCGCGCCGCCAGCGGAATGTCGGCGGCAATCGCGATGTCGCCCGGTCCGATGTGTTCGGCGATCCAATCGTCCGCCGCGTCCGGTGTCGCCGGCACCACCACCCGATTGACCGTCCGATCGTCGCCGATGCGCATCCAGCTGTTGCCGACCATATGGACGCGCAGGCCATGGCGCTCGGCGACACGCAGCACCTCGGCCTTGACCGGGCAGGCGTCGGCGTCGACGTAGATTTCGGTCACGCCCCGGCCCCCGCCGCCTCGCGCTTCAGTTCCAGCTCCAGCCATTGGTCCTCGGCGGCGGCGAGTTTGGCCTCGGCCTTCTGCAAGGCTGCCGCCGCCGCTTGTACGGCCGCCGGGTCGCGCCGGTAAAGGTCGCCATCGGCCAGCAGCGCGCGCTGTTGCTCGATGGCCTTCTGTAGCTCGGCCATACGCTTGGGCAGCGTCTCCAGCGCGTGCTTGTCCTTGAAGCTGAGCTTGCCCTGGCGCAGTGGCGCGGTCTTGGCCGGTTTGGACGCTTTTCCGGAGGGCAGCGGGGCAGGGGCCTCTCCCGCCTTGCCCGGCAGCGGCACCCCGCCGCGCTGCGTCATCATGTCCGAATGGCCGCCTGCATATTCGATCCAATGCCCCTCGCCGTCCCAGGCCAGCGTCGAGGTCACCACCCGGTCGAGGAAATCGCGGTCGTGGCTGACCAGCAAGACCGTGCCGGCATAATCGGCCAGCATCTCCTGCAACAGGTCGAGCGTCTCCAGGTCGAGATCGTTGGTCGGTTCGTCGAGCACCAGCAAGTTCGACGGTCGCGCCAAGGCGCGGGCCAGCATCAGGCGGCCGCGCTCGCCCCCCGACAGCGCCGCGACCGGCGTGCGCTGCTGCTCCGGCGCGAACAGAAAGTCCTTCATATAGCCGATGACATGGCGCATCTCGCCGCCGACCGACACCATGTCGCCATGGCCGCCGGTCAGCGCGTCGATCAACGTGGTGTCCGGGGCTAGGCTTTCGCGACGCTGGTCGAGTGTCACCATCTGTAAATTCGCACCCAGCCGCACGCTGCCGGAATCCGGTGCCAGTGCCCCGGTCAACAGACTGAGCAGGGTCGTCTTGCCGGCGCCATTCGGCCCGACGATGCCGATGCGGTCGCCGCGCAGCACCCGTAAACTGACGTCGTTGACCACTGTCACGTCGCCGAACGACTTCGTGACATTCTTGGCCTCGACCACCAGCCGGCCGGACAGGTTACCTTCGGTACTCGTCAGATTGACGACGCCGCCGGCGCTGCGTTGCGCCCGGCGGTCGGCGCGCAGGGAGAACAGCGCCCGCAACCGGCCCTGGTTGCGCTTGCGCCGGGCGGTGACGCCCTTGTGCAGCCATTCGGTTTCGGCGGCGATCTTGCGGTCGAGCTTGTGGCGCTCCGTTTCTTCCTGCTCCAGCCGCATGTCGCGCCATGCCTCGAACTCGGCGAAGCCGCGATCCAGCCGATGCGTGACGCCACGGCTCAACCACACCGTCGTGCGCGACAGGTTCTCCAGAAACCGCCGGTCGTGGCTGATCAGCACCAGGGCGCTGCGGCTGCCCTTCAATTCGGCTTCCAGCCACTCGATGGCCGGCAGGTCCAGATGGTTGGTCGGCTCGTCGAGCAGCAGGATATCGGGTTCCGGCGCTATGGCGCGAGCCAGCGCGCAGCGCCGGGCCTCGCCGCCAGAGAGCTGCGCCGGGTCTTCGCTGCCGGTTAGCCCTAACTGCTCCAACAGGTAGCTGGCGCGATAGGAATCATCGCCTGGGGCCAGCCCCGCTTCCACATAGGCCAGCGCGGTCGTAAAACCCCCCAGATCGGGTTCCTGC